>NZ_JBWKEZ010000035.1:0-88602 GCF_056434525.1 Streptomyces sp. NPDC044002 | reverse complement strand
CCCCCCCCCCCCCCCCCCCCCCCCCCCCCCCCCCCCCCCCCCCCCCCCTCCCCCCGCCCCGGCACCGCGCGGCACCGCGCAGCCCGGCGCCGTCGGCCCGGCCCGGCCCCCTACGCCGTCCCGTGCGGGCGGCCCGTCCCGTACGGCAGGGCCTCGTCCCAGGCCACCGGCGTCGTGTCCGTCCAGATGTCCGGCCGGACCGTCCGCACCCGCCGGCCCGTCCGGTCCAGCTCCTGCGCCTCCGACTTGCGCACGTGCAGGGCCACCGCCGTGTCGGTCACGCGCAGCGCCGGCATCCTCCGCGTCAGGTCGGCGGTGTACCGGGACAGTTCCTCCACGGTGCGCAGCCGGGCGCCGATCATGAAGTTCCAGCGGCCGCTGACGGACATGCAGGTCCGGGTCTCGCGCAGCCCCGAGGCCACCGCCGCGCAGTCGGCCACCTCGTGCTCGGGCACCTCCGCCCACACCGTCGCGGACACCGGCCAGCCGGTCAGCCCCGAGGCCATCGCGCAGCTGTAGCGCAGGCTGTGGCCCGTCTCCAGGCGGCCCAGGCGGCGCCGTACGGTCGACTCGCTCATCCCCGACTCCCGGGCCAGCGAGGCCACGCTGCGCCGCGCGTCCGCTGCCAGGGCCAGCATCAGCGGCCGGTCCTCCTCCGTCATCGGGGCGACGGGCGCCGGGGAGGCCGCGGCCCCCTTGCGGCTGCCGCGCCCGGTCAGCAGGTCGGCCTGGGCGGGCGTCAGCTGGTCCAGGCGCCAGCGGTCGGGGGCGGCGTGCACGGCCGTGACCATCGAGGAGCGGGTGCCGACCACGCCCGGTATCCGCTGCACCCGGAAGGAGAGGTACTGGTACAGCATGTGCAGGTTCGGCACGGCGACGAAGGCCAGCAGGTCGCGGTCGCCCGTGCTGTGCTCCACGCCCATGGTGTGGGCGTCGCCGGTCAGGGCCGCGCCGACCGCCGGAGCGGCGCCCGCCGCGCACGTCACCTCGACCCACGCCATGCAGGGCGCCTGGGTGCCCGTGCGCAGCCCGAGGCCGCTGACCCAGGCGTCGCCGGCGGCCGTCAGCCGCTCCCAGCGGCGGGCGAGGGTCTCGGGACGCACGCCGAGGACCTGTGCCAGGCGCTCCCAGCTCGCGCGCGGGGCGAGCTGGAGTGCGTGGACGAGCGCCCGGTCGGTGTCGTCGATGGCGGAAATGGCCGAGTTCATACCTTCCCCTGGTGGTTCTCCCGGCCATCGGCCGGTCAACCCTGCTTTCGGCTGATCATCTCTCCTCGTGGGCCCGGCCGTGCCACCAGGCGGTTGAGTGGGCCTTGAGGAGATCGGGAGGAGGACGTGTGGGGGACCCCGGCTCGAACCTGCGCCACGCGGTGCCGGCCGAACCGTCGAGCTTCGTGGGGCGGGAGCGCGAGCTCGCGCGCACCGCTGCCCTGCTCGGTACGGAACGCCTGGTCAGCCTGGTCGGACCAGCGGGAATAGGCAAGACCCGGCTGGCCGCGCGGACCGCTCGCGCCCTGGTCCGCGACGAGGGCGCCGAGGTGGTGTGGGCCGATCTCGCGAGCCTGCCCGCGCCGCGGGGAGCTCTGGCGCCGGAGCTGGAGCGGCGGCTCGGAGGCCGCCGGGCGCTGCTGGTGCTCGACGGCTGCGAGCGGCTCGGGGAGCGGGCCGGAGCGCTCGCGGGCCGGCTGCTGGCTCGATTGCCCCAGGTGCGAATTCTGGCCACCTCGCAACGGACTCTGGGGTTCCATGACGGGGCGGAGGTCTTTGTGGGCCCGCTTCCCCTGCCGCCGGAACCACAGGATCCGGCCAGCCGCGGCCCCGCCCGCGACCTCGCCGACGGTGCCGGATCCGGCGCATCCGGTACGGCCGGGGCCGACGGGTGCCCCGGTGCCGCCGGGGTCTCCGGCTACGCCTCCGTACGCCTCTACGCGCAGCGGGCGCGCGCCGCCGACCCCTCCTTCGAGCTCACCGACCACAACGCCGCCGCCGTCGCCGCCCTGTGCCGGGCCCTCGACGGGATCCCCGCCGCGCTGGAGCTGGCCGCCGGGCGCGCCGGCCGCTACAGCCCGGCCGAGGCGCTGCACCGGCTGACCGCCGACCCGCTCGGCTTCCTCGCCGAGGGAACGGGCCGGGCCGGCGGGGCCGAGGTCCTGGGAGCGCACCGGCTTTCCTCGCCCGGGGAGCGGCTGTTGTGGTCCCGGCTGTCCGTCTTCGCGGGCTCGTTCGACGAGGCCGCCGTCGCGCAGGTCTGCGGCTTCGGCGAACTCGGCCCCGAGGACGCCGCCGAGACCCTGCGGCGGCTCGCCCCCGCCCTGCTCGCGGAGCCGGGGGAGCCGGGCCGCTACCGGCTGCCCCTGTCCGTACGGGCCTACGAGGCCCGGCGGCTCGCGCACGCCCCGGGCACCGAGGCGGCGCTGGCCGAGCGCCGCCACCACGAGCGGTGCCGCGTCATCGCCGAACGGGCCGCCTGGCTGTGGCGGTCGGGGGCGCAGCCGCAGGCGCGCGCCCTGGCCCTGCGGGAACTGCCCGAGCTGCGGCGCGCGATGGACCCGCTGTCCGAGGCCGGACCGGCGGGGGCGCTGGAGGTCGCCGTGTCCCTCTGGTTCCTCTGGTCGGCCTGCGGGCTGGAGGAGGAGGGGCGCCGGCACCTGGAGCGGGCCCTGGCCCTGCACCCGGAGCCCCGGCCGGCCCGCGCGCTGTGCCTCGCGGCCTGGCTGGCCGCCGCCTTCGGCCGGGCGGGGGCGGCCGACCCGCTGCTGGTGGAGGCCTGGACCGCGGCCGTACTGGAGGGGGAGGACGCCGCGCTGGCCTACCTCGCGCACGCCCGGGGCACCGCGGCCCTGTGGCAGGACCGGCCCGGCGAGGCCGCCGACGAGTTCCGCGACGCCCTGGGACAGCTGCCGCCGGAGCCGGAGTTCGGGCCGGGCCGGGAGGCGCTGCGGGCCGCCCTCGCGATGGCGCTCGCGTACACCGACCCGGCGTCCGTGCCCCTCGGCGACGGCGACCCGGGCGCCCCCGCCGACCTGTGGGCCCGGTCCTGGTCCGACTACGCCCACGCGGTCGTGCAGCGGCGCGAGGACCGCCCCGCGCTGGCCCGGACCCGGCTGGTGGCCGCCCTGGAGGTCCAGCTGGCCCTCGGGGACCGGCTGGGGCAGGCGCTGTCGGCGGAGCTGCTGGCCGAACTTGAGGCCGCCCTCGGCCACTACGAGGAGTCCGCGAAGCTGCTCGGTGCGGCCTCCGGCAACCGCCCGGCCTCCGCCTGCACCCCGCGCGCCGAGCGGACGCTGCGGGCCCGGATGTCCCCGGAGGCCTTCCGGGCGGCGTACGCGGAGGGCTCCCGGAGCACCCTGAGGGAGCTGCTGCCGGAGCTCTGAGCCGTGGGTCACCGGATGGGGCGCGAGGTGCCCCCGGGCCCGGAGTTCCGGCGCCCGCCCGGCGTACCGCGTCAAGGACGCGGAAAGACATCGCATGAGCCCACCCCTTCCGACCGGACAGGTGGTACAGCGATGCCCGAAACACCGCAGCTCTGGATGCGCAGCGAGACCCGGCCCACCGAACGCCGCGCCCCCCTGACCCCCGAGGACGCCTTACGGCTCGTCCGGCAGGGCGTACGGATCACCGTGGAGGAGTCCGGGCACCGGGTCTTCCCGCTCGACGCGTACGAGGCCGCCGGCTGCCGCACGGTACCGGCCGGCTCCTGGTCGCGGGCCGCGCCCGGGTCCGCGTACGTCCTCGGCCTGAAGGAGCTCCCGCCGGCGCCCGAGCTCCTGCACCACCGGCACGTCTACTTCGGGCACGCCTACAAGGGCCAGGCGCAGGCCCCCGTGCTGCTGCGCCGGTTCGCGGCGGGCGGCGGGACCCTGCTCGACCTGGAGTACCTCGCCGACGCGCAGGGCCGCAGACTGGCCGCCTTCGGCTACTGGGCCGGGTACGCGGGAGCCGCGCTGGCCGCACTGCACGCCCGCGGCGCCCTCAGGCCCCCGCTGGTCCCTCTGCCCCGGCCCGAGCTGGACGCCCGGCTGCGCGCGGCGGCCCCCGACGGGCTGCGGGCGCTGGTCATCGGCGCCGGCGGCCGCAGCGGGCGCGGCGCCTGCGACGCCCTCGCCACCGCCGGGATAGCGGTCACCCGCTGGGGCCGCACCGCGACCCGCAGCCTGGACCGGGCGGCGCTGCTCGGCCACGACATCCTGGTCAACGCGGTGCTGACCACCCGGCCGGTGCCGCCCTTCCTCACCCCGGTGGACCTGGAGACCGGAGCCCCCCGGCGGCTCTCGGTGATCGCAGACATCACCTGTGACACCGGATCGGAGCTGCACCTGCTCCCCGTCTACGACCGCCTCACCGACTGGACGGCTCCGGCGCGGCGGCTGCCGGGCGGCGGACCGCCGGTGGACGTGATCGCCATCGACAACCTCCCGTCGCTGCTCCCGGCGGAGGCGGCCCGGGCCTTCTCGGCGGACCTCCTCCCCAAGCTCGCCGCCCTGCACGCGCCGTCCCCGGACCCGGACTGGCTCCGCTGCCGCGCGGCCTTCACCACGGCCCTGGCGGCCCTGACGGGTCCGGACCGCGCGGCCTAGGAGGGCTGCGGGAGGTCCGCGTCCGGCTGCCAGAGCATCAGGTTGCTCATCAGCTCCGCCTGTTCGACCGCGTCGTCCAGCGCGTGGTGGGTGTGGCGGCGCTGCGAGCGCAGTTCGCGGGGCATCCGGCCCTTCACGGCCGCGCGCAGGGGGACCCGGGCCTTGGCCGCGTACAGGGTCTTCATGTCCAGGCAGCCGGAGTGGCCGAAGGGGCTGTCGTCACCGAACTCGATCAGGTACCAGTACAGGAAGGTCCAGTCGAAGGAGGCCGGGTAGCCGCACATCACAGGCTGCGCCCCGGCCGAGACCTCCCGCACCCACGCCCGGAACTCCGCCATCGCCGCGGCCGGGTCGGCGCCCTCGCGGAGCAGGCGTTCGCGGTCCAGGCCGCTGACGGCGAGGGCGGCGTCCACGTACCGGTCGCTGATGGGGCGCAGCTCCCGGTAGAAGGTGTGCCGCTCCGGGTCGGCGGCCGTGTACACGGCCCCGTCCTGGCGGCCGGCGACGGCCGCGCCGAAGCTGATCATCGAATAGGGGCCGGGGATCGGTCCGTCGGCCTCGATGTCGACGGAGATGTAGAGACTGGGACGTGCGGGACGGACTGCCATGGCCTGATCATGACAGCCCGCCCCGCGGTCCTCCTCCGAATTACGGAGCGGCCGTCAGGAACATGCCGGTGTGGTCGCCGCCGGCGGTGTTCTTGCAGCTGGAGGCCGAGTTCGCGGGCTGGGCCACGGCCAGGGCCAGGCAGCGGCCGACGGCCAGCTGGCCGTAGTAGTTGGGGTGCATGGACTCCTGGATCAGGCCCTGGGACTCGTTGTTGTCGATCCAGCGCGCCCATTCGCTCGTCTTCGCCGAGGCGGGGACGGTGGAGCTGACCTGCTTGCTGGCCTTCGCGCAGACCTCACGGCCCTGGAGCATGTCCCGCAGGTCCAGGAACTGCACGCCCTTGGCCGCCGCGACGCCCTTGAGGCGGTTCGCGATCTGCGGCACGAGGGAGTCCCGGGCCCAGTCGGAGTCGCGGTTCCAGAACGGGCAGCCGCCGGTGTTGAGCCGGCTCCAGTCGCTCTGGGTGTAACGGTTCTCCGCGCCCCGCGGGATCGGGGACGGGTAGGACTGGAGCACGATCCGGTACGCGGAGTCCGCGTACCCGGCCTGGCGCATCACGGCGCGGATCTCGTCGACCGACTTGCCGACGTTCGCCATGACGCCGTCGATCTTCTGGTCGACCCCGGCCTGCTGGTCGTCGTAGCAGTACGAGCCCCACAGGACGAAGTCGTACGCGCAGTCCTTGATGATGTCGGCGAAACCGAGGTCGTTGCCGCCGACGGACAGCGCGATGACCTTCACGTCGCGGCTCGCGGCGACCGCCGCGAGCTGGTCGGCCTGCGGCGCCTCGCCCTTGTAGGACACGCCCCCGTTGGAGGCGCGGAAGACGTTCTGCGAGACCGCCCCGGAACAGGCCAGGTTCACCGCGGTCTCGGCGATGGCGCCGGCGCTCAGCACCTCGGCCGAGTCGGAGCGGTGGCACCCGCCCGCGGTGGTGCCGTATACCTTCGCGGGATCGTAGGAACTGCCACTGACCCACGCCCGGTCGGTGCCGTTCCTGCTCCCGGTGTTGGTCAGGCTGTTGCCCTTCCAGCGTCCGGCCTCGCCGGAGATGTAGCTGTCGCCCATGGACACCACGGCGGTGGGTCCCGTCCCGGGACCGGCCACGGCCGTCCCGGCTCCGCCCGCGAGCAGCGCGGCCGCGAGCGGCAGTACCATCCCGGCGCCGGCCAGTCGTCGCACACGACGAGGGGCCGCACGGCCCTCGCCGGCCTTTCGGAATCCGATCACTGCGGAACTCCTGCGGTCGGCCACGCCGAAGTCGCCAACAACTTCGCTGCGTGGCTTGGAAAGTGGGGGTACCTCCGGCGCCGGTGGCATCGGAAAGGTGGCACGCGCCCGCTTGTTACCGCTAGGTACAGTCAGGTTACGATGCAGTAACGTCCGACCGGTCGGTCGGGCGTGTGAGCCGCGGCAGGGCCGCGTTCGGGCCGCATTCGGGGCGCGTCAGGGCGCAGCCGTGCGTGAACGCGCCGGAGCCGGGCCCGTTGGCACGGGCCCGGCTCCGGTGTGCTTCGAGTCAGACGGCAGAGGGCGTCCGCTGCCGCTCCGGCCGGGGGCCGGGAGCGGCGCCGGCCGGAGCGGATCCGGCGGGCCGGCGGCCGAGGGCCCGGGAGGCGAGCGTGGCGGCCGAGACCAGGTTGGTGCCCAGGACGCGGTAGTTGTACGTGTTCCAGGCGGAGACGAACGGCAGCGTCAGGCCGTTCACCATCGGGACGTAGCCGATCCAGAACCACGGGGAGCGCGAGGCGGCGCCGGGGGCCACCACGGCCGCGGCCATCGGGACCAGGACGATCAGGGTGTAGTGGTCGAAGGACGGCTTGGTGCCGAGGAAGGCCGCCAGCATCAGCATGGCGCTGGTCTCCACCAGGCGCAGGCCCTCGTGGCCGCCCCGGCGCCACCGGAGCCAGGCCAGCACGATCATGACCGCCGCCGCGGCGAGGCCGGCCGCCCCCGCCACGCCCTCGGGCAGGCCCAGCCGGTGCAGGACGTTGGAGACCGAGGCGTCGAACGGCGCGGCGAAACCGCCCTGGCCGCCGAGCAGGTAGGGCAGCGTCTTGGTGAGGAACAGCGTGGGCTGGGGCATCATCGCGCCGGCCGCCACCGCGATCACCGCGGGCACCACGATCGCGACCGCGAGGGCCTTGAACTGCCGGGCCATCAGGAAGAGCAGCACCACGGGGGCGAGGATCGGCTTGATGCTGATGGCCACGCCGAACACCACCGCGGCCGCCGTCCAGCGGCGGTTGGCGGCCAGCAGCAGGACCGCCGGGAGGGCCATCACGTAACCGGAGGTCCAGTTGCCGATCTGCACGACGTTGGTGAACGGCTCCAGGAAGCAGAGCGCGATCGCACCGAGCACGGCCAGGCGGCTGCGCGCCGAGACCCCGAAGATGCGCAGGGAGAGGAGCCAGCCGGTGAGGACGAAGGCGATGCCGACGAAGGGCAGCAGGTCCAGCCGGGTCTTCAGGGAGAACCAGAGCCAGGGCACGCCGGCGAGGACGCCCGGCGGCAGGTAGAGGAAACGTTCCTCCTCGTATGGGGGCTTGCCGTGGTTGAAGACGTCCGCGGCCTTGATGACCCACTCGTTGTCGAGGCCGACGTTCCCCGCGTGCCTGGCCTGGTAGTAGACGTTGGCGAGCAGCGCGACCGCCGCCGCCACCAGGGCCAGCGGTGCCCGCCCCCGGAGCCAGTCGAAGAGCCGGGGGTCGCTGTCGCCAGCTCCCGCCGAACGCCGTGTTCCGGGCGCGCTACGCATGGGACGAGTCCATTCGGTGTCGATGTCGGCGGGTGCTGCCACTCGGCTGCCACCGGCGCCGTGACCAGTCGGTCGGGGCCTGGTCACAAGGCCCGAGGCGGGCCACCTTACCCTCTGCCCCCGGTGCCCCCGTGAACTGAGGCGTCGTCAGCGGCCTCGGCCGCGGGCCCGCTCCCGGGCGGGGGTGAGGGTGGTCGGGCCGCGATCGGCCCATGATATGGTGACCGGGTTTGCATCTGAAATTGTACTGATAAGTACCTCCACACCGGCCCCGAAAGCGTTGTCGATGGTCTCCGACGTCAGTTCCCCGCCGGTATCCATGTCGCCGCCCCCGGCGGCCCAGCCGGAGGAGGTGCGAGGCGGCGCAGCGGCCGCTGGCAAACGGCCCCGGCTCTACGTCCTGGACGGCCTCCGCCTCATCGCCGCCATGGGCGTCGTCCTCTGGCACTGGCTCGGAGTCGAGCGCTTCCCGCAGATCTGGCACGGCAAGCCCAGCGACCTGATGCCGGCCGGCCACCTGGTCGGCGCGTACAGCTGGACCGGCGTCGAGCTGTTCTTCCTGATCAGCGGCTTCGTCATCTGCATGTCCTGCTGGGGCCGTTCGGTCGGCGACTTCGTCACCTCGCGCGTGGTCCGGCTCTTCCCCGCCTACTGGGTGGCGGTACTGCTCACCTCGGTCTGCCTGCTGATCGTGCCGACCATCTGGGGCGACAACACCAAGCGGCCGACCCTCTCGCGCATCCTCACCAACCTGAGCATGGCCAACATGCCGGTCGGGGTCGACAACCTGGACCCGGTCTACTGGACCCTCTGGGCCGAGCTCCGGTTCTACCTGCTGTTCGGCGTGCTGGTCGCGATCGGCCTGACCTACCGCCGGGTGCTGGCCTTCTGCGGGATCTGGGGCGTCGCGGCGCTGATGGCGAGCGCGTCGAACTTCCCGCTGCTCACCGTGATCGTCCAGCCCACCTACGCCTGGTACTTCATCGCGGGCATCGCGATCTTCCTGATGTACCGCTTCGGCCCCAACCTGCTGCTCTGGGGCATCGTCGGATTCTGCTGGCTGATGGCCCAGGACTCGCTGCGCGGCGTGGCCGGCGGATACGAGTACGGCACCCAGCACAAGCTCTCCTGGACCCTCACGCTGTTCTGCACCACGGTCGCCTTCGGTGTCGTGATCGCGGCCGCGCTGGGTGCGTTCAACTGGATCCGGTGGAAGTGGCTGACCGTCGCGGGGGCCCTCACCTACCCGCTCTACCTGCTGCACCAGATGATCGGCTGGCAGCTGATCACCCGCCTGCGCCGGTACCTGGAGCCGTACCCGACGCTGATCGCGGTGACCGTGATCATGATGGTCGCGGCCTACCTGGTGCACCGGCTGGTGGAGCGTCCGCTCGCCCCCTGGATGAAGCGCAAGCTGGACGCCTCCTTCGCCCAGGTCCGCAAGGACGTCCTGACCGGCGGCGGCAAGGCCGCGAAGGGCTGACGGACCGGTCCGGCTGACCGGCCTGTCCGCCTGACCGGGCCTGTCCCGCCGACCGCCCTGTCCCGCCGACCGCCCGGTCCCCGAACACGACTCCGCCCCCGGCACCTTCTCGGTGCCGGGGGCGGAGTCGTACTCGACTGCTGTGCGATTCAGCCGAAGCGGGTGGTGCGGGCCGTGCCCGAAGGTCAGCCGACCAGCTGGTCGTACGCGGGGAGGGTCAGGAAGTCCGCGTAGTCGGCGTCCAGGGAGACCTGGAGCAGGAGGTCGTGGGCCTGCTGCCATTTGCCGGCCGCGAAGGCCTCCTCGCCGACCTCGGCGCGGATCGCGTCGAGCTCCTCGGCGGCGATCTTGCGGGTCAGCTCGGCGGTGGCGCGCTCGCCGTTCTCGAAGACGACGCCGGCGTTGATCCACTGCCAGATCTGGGAGCGCGAGATCTCGGCGGTGGCGGCGTCCTCCATGAGGCCGAAGATGCCGACGGCGCCGAGGCCGCGCAGCCAGGCCTCGATGTAGCGGGTGCCGACCTGGACCGCGTTGCGCAGGCCCTCGTAGGTGGGCTTGGCGTCCAGCGAGTCGATCGCGATCAGGTCGCCGGGGGCCACCGAGACGTCCTCGCGGAGGCGGTCCTTCTGGTTGGGCTTGTCGCCCAGGACGGCGTCGAAGGAGGCCATGGCGATCGGGACCAGGTCGGGGTGGGCGACCCAGGAGCCGTCGAAGCCGTCGCCGGCCTCGCGGTCCTTGTCGGCCTTGACCTTCGCGAAGGCGATCGCGTTGGCCTCGGCGTCCTTGCGGGACGGGATGAAGGCCGCCATGCCGCCGATCGCGTGCGCGCCGCGCTTGTGGCAGGTGCGGACGAGCAGCTCGGTGTAGGCGCGCATGAAGGGGGCGGTCATCGTCACCGCGTTGCGGTCCGGCAGGACGAACTTCGCGCCGCCGTCCCGGAAGTTCTTGACGATGGAGAACAGGTAGTCCCAGCGGCCCGCGTTCAGGCCCGCCGCGTGGTCCTTGAGCTCGAAGAGGATCTCTTCCATCTCGTAGGCCGCGGTGATGGTCTCGATGAGGACGGTCGCGCGGACGGTGCCCTGCGGGATGCCCACGTAGTCCTGCGCGAAGACGAAGATGTCGTTCCAGAGGCGGGCCTCCAGGTGCGACTCCGTCTTCGGGAGGTAGAAGTACGGGCCCTTGCCGAGGTCGATCAGGCGCTGGGCGTTGTGGAAGAAGTAGAGGCCGAAGTCCACGAGGGAGCCGGAGGCCGGGCCGCCCTCGAAGCTGAGGTGGCGCTCCTCCAGGTGCCAGCCGCGCGGGCGCATGACCACGGTCGCGAGCTCGTCGGCGGGCTTGAGGGCGTACGCCTTGCCGGTGCGCGCGTCGGTGAAGTCGATGCGGCGCTCGTAGGCGTCGATGAGGTTGAGCTGGCCGAGGACGACGTTCTCCCAGGTGGGAGCGGAGGCGTCCTCGAAGTCGGCGAGCCAGACCTTGGCGCCCGAGTTCAGGGCGTTGATGGTCATCTTGCGGTCGGTCGGACCGGTGATCTCCACGCGGCGGTCGTTCAAGGCGGCCGGGGCCGGCGCGACCTTCCAGTCGGCCTCGCGGACCTGTGCGGTGTCCGGGAGGAAGTCGAGCGTGGAGGTGCGGGCGATCTCGGCGCGTCGCTCGCCGCGTCGGGCGAGGAGCTCGGCGCGGCGGGGGGCGAACCGCCGGTGGAGCTCGGCCACGAAGGCGAGAGCCGCTTCGGTGAGGACTTCGTCCTGCCGGGGCAGGGGCTCGGCGTCGACGATGGCCAGCGGGGACGGCGCTGGTGCGGACATATCTGTCACTCCTTCAGCGGCGGTGCCTTGCGGCCGCGGGGGAATGCTCGCGCGAGACGGCACGCAGTGCCGTCGGGTGTGGAGAGTTCCGGGTAACGGTCGCGGGCGCCGTCTGGGGGTTCAGGGCGCTTCTGACCAGTGGATAGTAATTTCCTCATGGTGGAAGTTCAATGGTTTGTTGATGTCGAGATTCTCTGAGTCGACAGATTCCACTTGCCGGTGGCCCTCAGTGCCATCGTGGTCACGCCCCGCTCAGTCCAGACGCGCCAGGTCGGGCGGGGTGTCGATGTCGAAGGCGGCCGCGACGTCCCCGCACTCCACCAGCATGACCTCGGCGGCGTGGTTCTTCAGGTGGACACGCGCACCCTGGTCCCCGGTCGCGGTCGCCGCGATGTCCGCCCAGCGGTCCGCCCCGAACAGCACGGGATGCCCGCGCTCCCCGTCGTACGCCGCCGCCACCAGGCTCGACGGCGACCGGTAGGCCTCCCGCACCCGGGCCACCGCCGCCGGCCCGATGCCCGGCTGGTCCACCAGCGACACCAGCGCGGCGCTCGCCCCCGTGCCGGCCAGGGAGGTGAGGCCGACCCGCAGCGAGGAGCCCATCCCCTCGGCCCAGTCCGGGTTGTCCACGACCACGCAGCCCGCCAGGTCGGCGCGCTCGCGCACCTCCGCAGCCGAGGCCCCGAGCACCACGTGCACCGGGCCGCAGCCGGCCTCGCGCAGCACGCGCACGGCGTTCTCGACGAGCGGGCGCCCGCGGTACGGGAGCAGGGCCTTGGGGCGTCCGCCCAGCCGGCGCCCGCCGCCGGCGGCCAGGAGCAGCCCGGCGATCAGGGGCGGGGGCGGGGTGACGGCTTCCCCGGACGCGGAGGTCACAGGGGCAGCGGGCCGGCCGGGGAGGGCTTCGCGGAAATGTTCGACTGCTGACATGTCAGCGATTCTCGCCGCCCCTTCCCCCGAACGGGTGGGAGGCCCGCCAGCAGCCGCCGTACGGAGGCCAGCGCGGCTCCGATCCGCAGCGGCTCGGAGATCCGGTTCTCGGCGGCGGCCGCCAGGGCCCGTTCGCCACGGTCGGTGAACACATCGTGAGACTGGTACGGCATGGCGGAGCAACTCCTTGCCAATCGGGGGCCAATACCGCGAGTCTGGACCCGGATTGGCCTGGCGGGCAGAGCCAATCAGGGGAGGTTGGCATGGCGAACGGGCGAGTGGTCCATACGGCGGACAGGACGATCGGGAGCCGGCAGCTCGCGGCGCTGCTCCCGCCCGAGGTACTGGCCCGCCCCGGCTACCGGGCCCTCGCCGACTCCGTCCGCACCCTGATCCTCGACGGCCGGATCGCCCTGCACGTCCGGCTGCCCGCCGAACGCGAACTCGCCGAGGCGGTCGGCGCCAGCCGCGCCACCGTCACCGGCGCCTACGACCTGCTCCGCGAGAGCGGCTACGTACGCAGCCGGCGCGGCTCCGGCACCTGGACCGAGCTGCCCGACGGGCACGGACCCGTCGGCGCCCACGCCCTCGTCGGGGCCGGCGGCTACAGCGCCGACGGCGACCCCGGCATCGACCTCGCCATCGCCGCGATGGGCGCCCCCGAGGGCAGCCTCACCGACGCCCTCGCCCGGGCCGCCCCCCGGCTGCCCGCACTCACCCGCACCCCCGGCTACCATCCCTTCGGACTGCCCGACCTGCGCGCGGCCGTCGCGGACCGCTTCACCCGGCGCGGACTGCCCACCCGCCCCGAGCAGATCCTGGTCACCGCCGGGGCCCAGCAGGCCTTCGCCCTCGTGGTCAGCCTGCTCTGCCGGCCCGGGGACCGGGTCGTCACCGAGAACCCCACCTACGCCAACGCCCTCGACGCCCTGCGCCACGCCCGGCTGCGCACCGGGTCCATCGCCGTCTCCGACACCGGCTGGGACATGGAGATCGCCGAGTCCACGCTGCGCCAGACCGTGCCCCGCCTGGCGTACGCGGTCCCGGACTTCCACAACCCGACGGGCGCCCTGATGCCGCAGGAGCAGCGGCTGCGGCTGCTCGCGGCGACCCGGGCCACCGGCACCTGGCTGGTGGTCGACGAGACCATCGCCGACATCGCCCTCGACGTGCCCGCCCCCGCGCCGCTGGCCTCGCTCGCCCCCCGGTCGGGCGCCGACCACGTGATCACCATCGGCTCGCTGAGCAAGACCCACTGGGGCGGCCTGCGGGTGGGCTGGGTCCGGGCCACCGCGAAGCTGATCGCCGAGCTGACCGCCGTACGGGTCTCCGCCGACATGACCGGCTCCGTGCTCGACCAGGCGGTGGCGCTCGCGCTGCTGGAGGACCTCGACCGGACCCTGCCCGACCGGCTCGCGCAGCTGCGCGCCCAGCGGGCCGCCCTGGTGTCCGCGCTCCAGCGGCACACCCCCGAATGGTCCTGGCAGCTCCCGCCGGGCGGCCTCTCCCTCTGGGTGGACCTCGGCGAACCGGTCAGCTCCGCCCTCGCGGAACGTGCCGCGGCCGGCGGGGTGCACATCGGGCGCGGGGCCCGCTTCGGCGTCGACCCGGGCACCTTCGAGCACCGCCTGCGCATCCCGTACACCCTGCCGGCCGACCTCCTGGAGGAGGGCGTGCGCCGCCTCGCGGCCGCCTTCCACGACGGAGTCCCGCTGGCCCCGGGGGTCGAGCGGCCCTACTGGGTGGCGTGAGCCGGGGCCCCTACCGGGCGGCCCGCCGGAAGTAGGCGTTCGCCGCCGGCCGGAACATCAGCGCCACGGCCGCCAGCACGGCCGCCACGTGCACGGCCCGGCTCGCCCCGAAGAGGAGGTCCAGGGCGCCCGCCCGGGACAGGGCGTCCACGGCGGAACCGCCGTCGGCGAGGTAGCCGAGCGGCTGCACGACCATCGAGGCGGTGCCCAGGACGCCCAGGCCCAGCGCCAGGGTGACCCGCGCCCACCGGGCGCCGCCCCGCATCCGCCGGGCGCACAGCACGGCGAGGGCGAAGACCGTGAGCCGGACGGCGAGGCCCGTACCGATCTCCCCGGCGGAGCCGGTGCCGTCGGCGGCCATCCGGCCCACCGCGAGCACGGTCTCGAAGGCCCCGGCGGCGACGGCCGTCAGCCACAGGACGTACGCGGTGCGGACGGGCGCCGGGGGAGCGGCGGGCGCGGGGCGGCGGTGCCGCTCGGTCGTGCTCGGGGTCGCGGACATCGGGGGCTCGCTTTCGCGGACGGGGATCGACCCCCCGAATGCTTCCGCCCGCACGCCCCCACCACCCGCCTGCCACCCGGCCTGTCCACCCGGGGGACAACCCCCTGGGGCCCGCTACGGCAAGCCCCGCCACGGCCGGTCCGCTACGGCCGGTCCGCTACGGCCGGCCCGCCACGGCAGGTCCGCTACGGCGTCCGGATCAGCCGACGGGTGGCGGCCGCGGCCACCGCGGACGTGCGCGAGTCGACGCCCAGCTTGGCGTAGACGTGCACCAGGTGGGACTTGACCGTGGCCTGGCTGAGGAAGAGCCGCTTCGAGATCTGCTGGTTCGACAGCCCGTCCGCGACCAGCTGGAGCACCTCAAGCTCGCGCTTCGTCAGCGCCTCCGCCGGGGTCCGCATCCGGTCCATCAGCCGCAGCGCCACCGCCGGGGCCAGCGCCGACTGGCCGGCCGCCGCGGTGCGGACCGCCGCCGCCAGCTCCTCCGGCGGGGCGTCCTTCAGCAGGTAGCCCGAGGCGCCCGCCTCCACCGCCGCCAGGATGTCGGCGTCCGTGTCGTACGTGGTCAGGACGAGGACCCGGGGCGCGCCCGGCCGGGCGGTGATCGCCGCCGTGGCCGCCGAGCCGTGCATCCCGGCCCCGAACTGGAGGTCCATCAGGACGACGTCCACCTGCTCGGACGCGGCCAGCTCCACCGCCCGCTCCGCCGTCGCCGCCTCCGCGACCACCGCGAAGTCCGGCTCGGTGTCCAGCACCGCGCGCAGCCCGGCGCGCACCACGGGGTGGTCGTCGGCGAGCAGCAGCCGGATGGTCATGGTCAGGCCTCCACGGGCAGCGGCAGGGTGACGGCCACGGCGGTGCCCTGGCCCGGGTCGGACTCCACGGTGAACAGCCCGCCCAGCGACTCGGCCCGCGCCCGCATCGCGGGCAGGCCGAAGCCGCCGTCACCGCCGGCGGCGACGCCGGCGGGGTCGAAGCCCCGGCCGTCGTCGACCACGTCCAGGGTGACCGAGCTGTCCATGAAGGTCAGGGTGATCTCCGCCCGCCCGGCGCCCGCGTGCCGCACCACGTTGGCCAGCGCCGACTGGGCGATCCGCAGCAGGGCCACCTCGTACGGGGTGGGCAGCGCCCGGGGGGTGCCGCTGACGGAGAAGCGCACGCGCGGGCCCGGGGCCCCCGAGCACAACCGCTCCAGCGCCGCCGCCAGCGAACCGTGCTCCAGGTCCGGGGGCGTCAGGGCCCGTACGAAGCGGCGCGCCTCGGCCAGGTTGTCCTGCGCGGCCTCCCGGGCCCGGGCGATGTGCCCGAGCGCCGCGGCCGCCGGGGACGGGGGCACGGCCGCCGCCGGATCCTCCGAGAGCGCCCGCTCGGCCGCCCGCAGCAGCAGCTGGATGGAGGACAGGCCCTGGGCGAGGGTGTCGTGGATCTCCCGCGCGAGCCGCTCCCGCTCCGCGAGGATCCCCGCGCCCCGCTCGGCCGCCGCCAGCTCGGCCCGGGTGGCGATGAGCTCCTCGATCAGCTCGCGGCGGCGTTCGCTCTCCCGGTACAGCGCCTGGTAGCCGAGCACCGTGGCGACGGCCACCGCCCCGCCCAGCAGCGGCCCGAGGAAGGCCCCCGGGGTGACGGAGCCGCTGTGCGCGAGGAAGCCGCCGATGGCGGCGCAGGCGGTGGCCGCGACGGCCGCCAGGCCCCAGCGCAGCCGCAGCAGGTGCAGCTCCAGGAAGTACAGCGGGAAGGCCACCCACACCCCGTCGGGGGAGACGGCCAGCAGCGCGGCCCACACCGCGCCCACCCCGGCCAGCCACAGCCCGGCGGCCCGCGCCGAGCGGTGCACGGCGGGGGCGCGCACGCCCGCCGCGTAGACGGCGGCCAGCAGGGCGCTGAGGCCGGTCACCCACCCGGCGTGCGGCGCGTGGTCGGCGACGGCCCGCGCGGAGGCCAGCGCGAGCAGCCCTAGGAGCAGGGCGTGCAGGCAGAGCCGCAGTACGCGGGTGACGGGTGTCAGGGGGCGGGAGGGCGGTGCGGAAGACATCGTCCGACCAGCGTAAGCGGGCGGCCGGGGGCCCCGGTCAACCGAAAGTTCGATGTCGGGATGCCACCTTCGATACCAGGATGCCTCCCGTGGCGCGATGCCCCGGACCCGCGTGCGACACCAAGGTGGGGGACATGTTCGTCGCATGGAGAGATCTACGGTTCGCCAAGGGCCGCTTCGCCCTCATGGGCTCGGTCGTGCTGCTGATCACGCTGCTGGTCGGCCTGCTGTCGGGGCTCACTTCGGGACTTGCCCGGGAGAACATCTCGGGCGTCACCGGCCTGCCCGCCTCGCACCTGGCCTTCGCGGCGCCCGCCGGGGACCAGAAGGTGTCCTTCACCCAGTCCCAGCTGCCCGAGTCCGCCTGGAAGACGTGGCGGGCGCGGCCGGGGGTCGAGGCCGCCCAGCCGCTCGGCATCCGCACCACCAACGCCGTCGCGGGCGGGCGCACCGCCGCCGTCTCCGCCTTCGGCGTCGACCCGGCCGGCGGGCTCGCACCCGCCGGGGCGGGGCTCGGCCGGGGCCGGGTGGTCCTCACCGAGAAGGCGGCCAAGGAGCTCGGCGGGCTCACCGCCGGGGCCCGGGTCAGGGTCGGGACGCTGGAGCTGACCGTCGCCGCCGTCTCGGGCACGGCCGCCTACAGCCACACCCCGGTCGTCTGGACGGACCTGGCCGACTGGCAGCGCGTCGGCGGTCCCGGCACCTCCCCGGACACCGTCGCCACGGTCGTCGCCCTCGAAGGCTCCGGCGGCACGGACTGGGCGGCCGGCGACGCGGCGGCGGGCACCAAGACCCTGACCGTCGAGGAGGCCCTCGGCGCCATAGGGTCCTACCAGGCCGAGAACGGCTCGCTCCAGCTGATGCGCGGCTTCCTGTTCGCCATCTCCGCCCTGGTCATAGGGGCCTTCTTCACCGTCTGGACGATCCAGCGCAGCGGGGACATCGCGGTGCTGAAGGCGCTGGGCGCCTCCACCCCGTACCTGCTCAAGGACGCCCTCGGCCAGGCCGTGGTGATGCTGGCGATCGGCACCGGGGCCGGTACCGCGCTCGCGGCCGGCACCGGCGTCCTGATCAGCGGCGGTGACGTGCCCTTCGTCCTGGACCCCGCCACCGTGCTGGCCCCCGCCGCGATCATGATCGTGCTCGGCGTGCTGGGCGCGGCCCTGTCCATCCGGCGGATCACCGCCGTCGACCCGCTGACCGCCCTGGGGAGCGCCCGATGACCCTGCTCGTTGACGACGTGACGCTGACCTACCCCGACGGGGACGGCCGTCTCACCGCGCTCGACGCGGTGTCCCTGGAGGTGCCCGCGGGCTCCCTGACGGCGATCGTGGGGCCCTCGGGCTCCGGGAAGTCCAGCCTGCTGGCGGTGGCGGCCACCCTGGTCACCCCGGACTCCGGCCGGGTCGTGGTGGCCGGCCGGGACACCAGCCGGCTCGGGCCCGCCGAGAAGTCGGCGCTGCGCCGGGAGGAGATCGGCATCGTCTTCCAGCAGCCGAACCTGCTGGCCTCGCTGACCGCCGCCGAGCAGCTCCAGGTGATGGCCCACGTGTCGGGCCGCCCCTCCCGGCAGCTGCGCGGCCGCGCCCTGGAGCTGCTGGACGCGGTGGGCCTGGCCGACAAGGCCGGCAAGCGCCCGCACGAGCTGTCCGGCGGCCAGCGCCAGCGCGTGAACATCGCCCGGGCCCTGATGAACGAGCCGGCCGTGCTGCTGGTGGACGAGCCGACCAGTGCCCTCGACCACGAGCGGGGCGCGGCGGTCCTGGACCTGCTGGTCACCCTCACCCGGGAGCGGGCCACGGCCACGGTGCTGGTCACCCACGACCGCGCACACCTGGACCGGATGGACCGTACGGCCACCATGGCCGACGGCCGCCTCACGGCCGGCACCCCGGCCGTCCCGGCGGAACCGCCGTCCGCGTCCGTCCCGGCGGCCTGAGCGCCCGGACGGGCGGCGTACGACGAGAGCCCCGGCGTCCCTCCTCCTGCGAGGGGCGCCGGGGCTCTCGTCGTACTCGGGCCCTACGCCGGGGTCTGGCTCTGCAGGGCCACCGACAGTTCGGCGGCGACGCCCTGGAGGATCGGCACGAAGGACTCGGCCACGGCCTGCGTCACCCGGCCGGCGGGGCCGGAGATGGAGATCGCGGCGGCGGTCGGCGAGTCGGGCACCGACACGGCCAGGCAGCGGACTCCTATTTCCTGCTCGTTGTCGTCGACGGCGTAGCCCACGCGGCGGACCTGCTCCAGGGCCTCCAGGAAGCCCTCGGGGGTGGTGATGGTCTTCTCGGTCGCGGCGGGCATCCCGGTGCGCGCCAGCAGGGCGCGGACCTCCTCGGCCGGGGTGTGTGCGAGCAGGGCCTTGCCCACGCCGGTGGAGTGGGGCAGGACGCGGCGGCCGACCTCGGTGAACATGCGCATGGAGTGCTTGGACGGCACCTGGGCGACGTAGACGATCTCGTCGCCGTCGAGCAGGGCCATGTTCGCGGTCTCCCCGGTCTCCTCGACCAGACGGGCGAGGTAGGGGCGGGCCCAGGTGCCCAGCAGCCGCGACGCGGACTCGCCGAGGCGGATGAGACGGGGGCCGAGGGAGTAACGTCGGTTGGGCTGCTGCCGGACGTACCCGCAGGCGACGAGGGTGCGCATCAGGCGGTGGATGGTCGGCAGCGGCAGGCCGCTGGCGGCCGAGAGTTCGCTGAGGCCGACCTCGCCACCGGCATCGGCCATGCGTTCGAGCAGATCGAAGGCGCGCTCGAGGGACTGGACGCCACCGCCGCCGGCGGTGGGCTTGGCGGAAGCGTCGGTGGTGCTGGCGCTGGACGTCGGCACGGCGCGGTCCTTTCGGTGCTGGCAGGCAAGGAAGCAGCCTACCGGTCGGTCGACGTCGGCCCTAGAGCCGGGCCCTCGCCGTCCTCGCCGGTCAGAGGTGGTTTGTCCTGGTGGTGGACGTCCTCGGGAAGTTACCCGCCCGCCCCCCGGTGGTGGTAGCTACATTCTGGATAGCGAAATCTTAATTCCATCCTGTGGAAACATCCAATTGCGGTGAGAACGTGTCAGCAGTCCCTCCGGGCACTCTTGACTGGTCCCGGATCGGGGTGAAGACTCCGTCAACAGAACGTTGAATTTCGCTCTGTGGAAGTAGATGGGGAGGTTCCGGTGGCCGACGTGGCAGTGGAACTGGTACTGCGCTCGACGCGCGTCATCACCCCCGAGGGGACGCGCGCCGCCTCGGTGGCCGTCGCCGGCGGGAAGATCGCGGCCGTGCTGGCGCACGACGCCGAGGTGCCGGCCGGGGCCAGGCTGGAGGACTTCGGCGACGACGTCCTGCTCCCCGGTCTGGTGGACACCCACGTCCACGTCAACGACCCGGGCCGCACCGAGTGGGAGGGCTTCTGGACGGCCACCCGCGCCGCCGCGGCCGGTGGCATCACCACCATCCTCGACATGCCCCTGAACTCCCTGCCGCCGACCACCACGGTCGACAACCTCCGCGTCAAGCAGGAGGTCGCCCGGACCAAGGCGCACGTGGACGTCGGCTTCTGGGGCGGCGCCCTGCCGGACAACGTCAAGGACCTGGGCCCGCTGCACGACGCCGGCGTCTACGGCTTCAAGTGCTTCCTGTCGCCCTCCGGCGTGGACGAGTTCCCCCTGCTGGACCAGGAGCAGCTGGCCACCTCGCTCGCCGAGATCACCGGCTTCGGCGGCCTGCTGATCGTGCACGCCGAGGACCCGCACCACCTGGAGTCCGCCCCGCAGAACCCGGGCCCCAAGTACGCCGACTTCCTGGCCTCCCGCCCGCAGGACGCCGAGAACACCGCGATCCAGAACCTGATCGACCAGGCGAAGCGGCTGAACGCCCGCGTCCACGTCCTGCACCTGTCCTCCGCCTCCGCGCTGCCGCTGATCGCCGCGGCCAAGGCCGAGGGCGTGCAGATCACCGTCGAGTCCTGCCCGCACTTCCTCACCCTCACCGCCGAGGAAGTCCCGGACGGCGCCACCGAGTTCAAGTGCTGCCCGCCCATCCGCGAGGCCGCGAACCAGGACGTCCTGTGGGACGCGCTCGCCGACGGCACCATCGACTGCATCGTCTCCGACCACTCGCCCTCCACCGCGGACCTGAAGACCGGCGACTTCGCCACCGCGTGGGGCGGCATCTCCTCCCTCCAGCTGGGCCTGCCGGCCATCTGGACCGAGGCGCGCAAGCGCGGCCGCACCCTCGAAGAGGTCGCGCGCTGGATGTCCACCGCCCCGGCCGCCCTGGCGGGCCTGGCGCAGAAGGGGGCCATCGAGGCCGGCCGTGACGCCGACTTCGCCGTCCTGGCCCCCGAAGAGACCTTCACCGTGGACCCGGCCGAGCTGCACCACCGCAACCAGGTCACGGCGTACGCGGGCAGGACCCTGCACGGCGTCGTGAAGTCCACCTGGCTGCGCGGCACGCAGATCGCCGACCACGGCACCCCGACCGAGCCCACGGGCCTCCTCCTTGAAAGGCAGAACTGACAGTGGCGATCCCTTCCTTCACCGGTAACGCGAACCCGTACGGGGGCGGCGACCCGTACGCGGACTACCGCACCGCGGAGTTCCCCTTCACCCAGTACGCGAACCTCGCCGCCCGAGAGCTGGGCGCCGGTGTCATCGCCGCCAACGACGAGTTCTTCGCCGAGCGCGAGAACCTGCTGATCGCCGAGGCCGGCCACTTCGACCCCGAGCACTTCGGGCACAAGGGCAAGGTCATGGACGGCTGGGAGACCCGCCGCCGCCGCGGCATCTCCGCCGAGCAGCCCTGGCCGACCGCCGAGGACCACGACTACGCGCTGATCCGCCTCGGCGCCCCCGGCGTCATCCGCGGCATCGTCGTCGACACCGCCCACTTCCGCGGCAACATGCCGCAGGCCGTGTCCGTACAGGGCGCGTCCGTCGAGGGCTCCCCGACCGAGGCGGAGCTGCTCTCCGACGACGTCAAGTGGACCACCCTCGTCGAGCGCACCCCGGTCGGCGGCCACGCGGCCAACGGCTTCGAGGTGAACGTCGAGCAGCGCTTCACGCACCTGCGCCTGAACCAGCACCCGGACGGCGGCATCGCCCGCCTGCGCGTCTACGGCGAGGTGCGCCCCGACCCGAAGTGGCTCGCCGTGCTGGGCACCTTCGACGTCGTCGCCCTGGAGAACGGCGGCTCGGTCGAGGACGCGTCCAACCGCTTCTACTCCCCGCCGACCAACACCATCAACCCGGGCCGCTCCCGCAAGATGGACGACGGCTGGGAGACCGCCCGCCGCCGCGACAACGGCAACGACTGGATCCGCTACCAGCTCGTCGCCGAGTCCGAGATCCGCGCCGTGGAGATCGACACCGCCTACCTCAAGGGCAACTCGGCCGGCTGGGCCTCGCTGTCGGTCAAGACGGGCGAGGAGGGCGAGTGGACGGAGTTCCTGCCGCGCACCCGCCTGCAGCCCGACACCAACCACCGCTTCGTGCTGGACGCCCCGGCGGTCGGCACCCACGTGCGGATCGACATCTTCCCGGACGGCGGCTTCTCCCGCCTGCGCCTGTTCGGTTCGCTGACGGAGGCCGGCGCGGCCGCGCACGCCGCCCGTCACCAGGAGCTGGGCGGCTGACCCGTCCCGCCTCGTGACCCGCCCCGGGGGCCGACACCCCCGGGGCGGGTCAATGCGCCGATGGGGCGCACCACGTCCGTGGTGCGCCCCATCGTGCTTGCCGGGCCGCGCCGGGCACCCGGACCCGAGGGCTACGCGGCGTGGCCGCCGTCCACCGAGAACTCCGCCCCCGTGACGTACGCGGCCTCCGGCCCGGCGAGGAAGGACACCATGGCGGCCACCTCCTCGGGGGTGCCGTAGCGCCCGAGCGCCGTCATCGAGCGCTGCGCGTCCGCGTACGGGCCGTCGGCCGGGTTCATGTCCGTGTCCGTGGGCCCCGGGTGGACCAGGTTGGCGGTGATGCCGCGCCCGCCGAGCTCCCGGGCCAGGGACTTCGTCAGGCCCGTCATGGCCGCCTTGCTCATCGCGTACAGCGTGCCGCCCGGGCCGGGGACCCGGCCCACCATGCAGCTGCCGATGGTGACGATCCGTCCGCCGGAGCCCAGGTGCGCCGCCGCGGCCTGCGCGGCCAGGAAGGCGCCCCGGACGTTGACGCCCAGGACCAGGTCCACCTCGGCCGGGCCGAGCGTGCCGATCGGCCCGACCACCCCGGCGCCGGCGTTGTTGACCAGGACGTCGAGCCGCCCCAGCGCCCGTACGGTCTCCTCCACCGCCGTCCGCGGGCCGTCGGCGTCAGCCGCGTCGGCCCGCACCGCCAGGCCCCTGCGGCCCAGCGCCTCGATCCTGCCGACGACCTCGGCCGCGGCGTCGGCGCCGTTGACGTAGGTGAGCGCGACATCGAAGCCGTCCTCGGCCAGCCGCAGCGCGGTGGCCGCTCCGATGCCCCGGCTGCCGCCCGTCACCAGGGCCACCGTGTTGCCGTTCATGTCCGTCTCCCCGAACTCGGATGCATTTGGTTGCGGGTTCAATGAAATCCGCGTGGGTGCGGCGGCGCTGGCGGGAATCCGACCTGGCGTTCACGCGCGCCGCACCGATGAGTCCGGGCACCGGCGGGAGTCTGAGGAGGAGAAGCAGACGACACAAGGAGCGCCGCGCCATGGGCAAGCTGACCCTCACCACCTTCCTGACCCTCGACGGAGTGATGCAGGCCCCCGGCGGCCCCGACGAGGACCGCAGCGGCGGGTTCGCGTACGGCGGATGGCTCGTGCCCTTCGCCGACGAGGGCATGGGGGAGTTCGTGAACGAGCTCTTCGGGCGGGCCGGGGCCTTCCTCCTCGGCCGCCGGACGTACGAGATCTTCGCCTCGTACTGGCCGCTGCACGACGACCCGGCCGACCCGGTCCCGAACAAGCTCAACCGGCTGCCGAAGTACGTCGCCTCCACCACCCTCAAGGAGCCCGGATGGGGCCCGGCCACCGTGGTGGACGGGGAGCAGCTCCAGTCGGAGATCGTCCGGATCAAGGACGCCATGGACGGGGAGCTCCAGGTGCACGGCAGCGGACAGCTCGCCCAGTGGCTGCTCGCCCGCGACCTCGTCGACGAGCTGAACCTGCTGGTCTTCCCCGTCTTCCTCGGCGCGGGACGCCGGCTGTTCCCCACCGGCGGCCTGCCCACGGCCTTCGAGCTGACCGCCTCCCGCACCACCGGCAGCGGCACCGCCATCCACACCTACCGCCCCACCGGCCGCGCCTCCTTCGGCACCTTCGCGGACTGAACCCGGGGCGGGGGAGCGGGGCCCGCGCGGGCGGGGGATAACCGGTCGACCCGGAAGATCCACTCGGGTACGGTGAGCCCGCATCCGTGCGAGCCGCCGACGTCTCCACGCCCTCCACCCCGTCGGAGCCGCCCGGTGTCCACCCTCGCCGCCCCCGCCCCCGCGCTCGCCCCCCGCCGGGCCTGGCTCGCCGATCTGCCCGTGCTGCTGGTCGCCGTCGTCTGGGGCGGCAGCTACCTCGCCGCCAAGGGGATCACCACCGCGCACACCGTGATCGCGGTCCTCGTGCTGCGCTTCGCCCTGGTGCTGCCGGTCCTCGTGGCCGCCGGACGGCGGCGGCTGCGCGCGCTGCGCCCCGCCCAGGTGCGCGGCGCCGCGGTGCTGGGACTCGTACTCGGCGGGATCTTCCTGCTGGAGACCTACGGGGTGGTGCACACCTCCGCCACCAACGCCGGTCTGATCATCAGCCTCACCATGATCTTCACGCCGCTCGCCGAGTCCGCCGTGCGCCGCAGGAAGCCGTCGGCCGCCTTCCTCGGGGCCGCGGCCGTCTCGGTCGCCGGTGTCGTGCTGCTCACCCAGGGCGCCGGTTTCACCGCGCCCGGCCCCGGTGACCTGCTGATCCTCGGCGCGGCCCTGGCCCGCACCCTGCACGTCCTGCTGATGGCGCGGATCAAGGCCGTCCAGGACGCCGACCCGCTCTCCCTGACCACCGTCCAGCTGGGCGCCGCCGTACTGGTCTTCGCCCTGCTCGCGGCCGTTCCGGGGACCGGCGACGGGCCCTGGGCAGCGGCCGCGGACTTCGGCCCCGCCGAATGGGCCGGCCTCGCCTTCCTCTCCGTCTTCTGCACGCTCTTCGCCTTCTTCGTGCAGATGTGGGCCGTGCGCCGCACCTCCCCGTCCCGCGTCAGCCTGCTGCTGGGCACCGAACCGCTGTGGGCGGCCGCCGCCGGCATCGCGATCGGCGGCGAACACCTCGGCCCGGCCGGACTCGCCGGAGCCGCGCTCGTCCTCGCCGGCACCGCCTGGGGACGCCGCGCGGCACGCTGACCGGCCCGGCGGACCCGCCGGCTGCCCGATTGGCCGGTAAACGGCTCCTGCGGGCTTGATCATCCGGCCTACTGTGGCCGCATGTCCGCCGGCGCCCGCACCCTAAAGGTCCGGGAGCTCCTCCAGCCGTACGGGCCGGCGCTCCCGCCGGGAGCGTTCGCAGGCCTCGGCCACCCGGAACGCGGCGAGCGCCTGGATCCCGTCGCAGGGGTTGTCCCCCTCGCCGCGTACCAGCCGTACGAACGCCGCCAGCTCGGCCTCGTAGGCGGGGGCGAACCGCTCCAGGAACCCGGACCACGGCTTGCTCGCCGGGGGCGGCCCGTGCGGCTCCGTCGAGGCGATCGGCGTACGGTCGTCCAGCCCGGAGGAGACCTGGTCCAGCTCCCCGGCCAGCTCCATCCGCACGTCGTACCCGGCGCCGTTGCAGCGGGTCCCGGTACTGGTGACCAGCGTCCCGTCGTCCAGGGTGAGGACGGCCGCGGCCGTGTCGACGTCGCCCGCCTCCCGGAACCGGGCCGGACCCCCGTCGGCGCCGGTCGCGTACACCTCGGCCACCTCGCGCCCGGTCACCCAGCGGACCATGTCGAAGTCGTGCACCAGGCAGTCCCGGTACAGGCCCCCGGAGGCCGCGAGGTACTCCGCCGGGGGCGGGGCCGGGTCGGCGGTCATCGTGCGCACCGTGTGCAGCCGCCCCAGGGCACCCGAACGGACCAGCTCGCGCGCGGTCCGGCAGCCCGCGTCGAAGCGCCGCATGAAACCGACCTGGAGCAGCCCCCGGGCCGCTCCCACCTCGCGCAGCACGGCCAGGGTCCGGGCCAGGTCCGGGGCCAGCGGCTTCTCGCAGAACACCGGCAGCCCGCCGCGCACCGCCCGTACCACCAGGTCGGCGTGGCCCTCCGTCGCGCAGGCCACCACCACGGCGTCCACGCCCCAGGTGAAGACCTGGTCCACCGTCGGAGCGGCGGTGGCCCCCAGCCGGTCCGCGAGCCGCGCGGCCCGCCCGGGGTCGGCGTCGGCCAGCAGGAGCGAGCCGGCGTCCGGGTGGCGGGCCAGTGCGGCCGCGTGGAAGGAGCCGATCCGGCCCGTTCCGATCAGCCCGATGCGCATGCACTCAACGTGACCCCGTACGGGGGACCTGTCAATCTGCCCGGGCACGCCCCGATGACCCTTCATGGTCGACTGTGGCGGATACTGGGCGGCTGAAACCGTAATGACCGATTGATGACGGACGAGGGAAGGGCACGGGGACGTGGCTAGGGTTCGGACAGGGGTACGCGTCGTCGGCGCCGTGCTCGCGGCGGTACTGGGGGCCTCCCTCGCGGGCTGCAGCAGCACGGGCGGCAAGCGCGCCGAGGAACGGGCGAAGGCCGCGGAGGCGGGCCGGCCCGCCGTGTCCACGCCGCGCTGGACCTTCGCGATGGTCACCCACGCGGGCGACGGCGACACCTTCTGGGACATCGTGCAGAAGGGGGCCAAGGAGGCCGCCGCGAAGGACAACATCAACTTCGTCTACTCCCACGACGACCAGGCGCAGCAGCAGGCCCAGTTCGTGCAGAACGCCATCGACCAGAAGGTCGACGGGATCATCGTCAGCCTCGCCAAGCCCGAAGCCCTCAAGGACGTCATCGGCAAGGCCGTCAAGGCCGGCATCCCGGTGGTCACGGTCAACTCAGGCTCCGCCCAGTCCGCCGCGTACGGGGCGCTCACCCACATCGGGCAGGACGAGGAGATCGCCGGCGAGGCCGTCGGCGCCGAGCTGACCAGGCGCGGGAAGAAGAAGGCCGTCTGCGTCCTGCACGAGCAGGGCAACGTGGGCCACGAGCAGCGCTGCGCCGGGGCGAAGAAGACCTTCGGCGGCAGCATGGAGAACCTGTACGTCGAGGGCACCAACATGCCCTCCGTGCAGGCCGCCGTCCAGGCCAAGCTCCAGGCCGACCCCTCCGTCGACTCGATCGTGACCCTCGGTGCGCCCTTCGCCCCCACCGCCGTCAAGGCGAAGGACGCGGCGGGCAGCAAGGCCGAGGTCGACACCTTCGACCTCAACGAGTCCGTCGCCCGCGACCTGAAGTCCGGGGCGCTGGGCTTCGCCGTGGACCAGCAGCCCTACCTGCAGGGCTACGAGGCCGTGGACCTGCTGTGGCTCTACCGCTACAACGCGGACGTGCTCGGCGGCGGCCGCCCCGTGCTGACCGGGCCGCAGATCGTCACCGCGGCCGAGGCGGCCAAGCTGGAGGAGTACATCAAGCGGGGCAGCCGATGAGCGCCGCCGCCCCCGCGGCCGACGAACGGCTCGCGCCCACCTCGTACGTCCGGCGGCTGCTGGGCCGCCCCGAGCTGGGTGCGGTCGTCGGCGCCGCCGCCGTCTTCGTCTTCTTCTGCTTCGCCGCCGACAGCTTCCTGAAGCCCTCCAGCCTGAGCACGGTCCTGTACTCGGCCTCCACCATCGGCATCATGGCGGTCCCGGTCGCCCTGCTGATGATCGGCGGCGAGTTCGACCTGTCCGCCGGCGTCATGGTGACCACCTCGGCGCTGTTCAGCTCGATGTTCAGCTACCAGATGACCGCCAACGTCTGGGTCGGCGTCCTCGTCTCCCTGCTGGTCACCCTGGCCATCGGCTTCTTCAACGGGTTCATGCTGACCCGCACGAAACTGCCGAGCTTCATCATCACGCTCGGCACCTTCCTGATGCTGACCGGCCTGAACCTCGGCTTCACCAAGCTGATCAGCGGCTCGGTGTCCACCAAGACGATCGCCGACATGGAGGGCTTCTCCTCCGCGCGGGCCCTGTTCGCCTCGCAGTGGAACATCGGCTCGGTCACCCTCAAGGTCACCATCCTGTGGTGGCTGGTGCTGGTCGCCGTCGCCACCTGGATCCTGCTGCGCACCCGCGCCGGGAACTGGATCTTCGCCGTCGGCGGTGGTGCGGACGCGGCCCGCGCCACCGGCGTCCCGGTGGTCAAGACCAGGATCGGCCTCTACATGGGGGTCGCGCTGTGCGCCTGGATCTCCGGGCAGCACATCCTCTTCTCCTTCGACGTCGTCCAGTCCGGCGAGGGCGTCGGCAACGAGTTCCTCTACATCATCGCGGCCGTGATCGGCGGCTGTCTGATGACCGGCGGCTACGGCTCCGCGATCGGCTCGGCCGTCGGCGCCTTCATCTTCGGCATGACCAGCAACGGCATCGTCTACGCACAGTGGAACCCCGACTGGTTCAAGTTCTTCCTGGGCGCCATGCTGCTGCTCGCCACGCTGCTGAACGCATGGGTCCGCAAGCGGGCGGAGGCGCGGGCATGAGCACGCCACTGGTGAAGCTGACGGACGTCAGCAAGTACTACGGCAACATCCGCGCCCTCCAGGGCGTGTCCCTGGAGGTGTCGGCGGGCGAGATCACCTGCGTGCTCGGCGACAACGGCGCGGGCAAGTCCACCCTCATCAAGATCATCGCGGGCCTGCACCGGCACGACGCCGGCAGCTTCGAGATCGAGGGCGTCGAGACCGGGCTCGCCAACCCGCGCGCCGCCCTCGACCACGGCATCGCCACCGTCTACCAGGACCTGGCCGTCGTCCCCCTCATGCCGGTGTGGCGGAACTTCTTCCTCGGCTCGGAACCGACGAAGGGCCGCGGCCCCTTCCGCCGCCTCGACGTCGGCTTCATGCGCGAGACCACCCGCACCGAGCTGCTGCGCATGGGCATCGACCTGCGCGACGTCGACCAGCCCATCGGCACCCTCTCCGGCGGCGAGCGGCAGTGCGTGGCCATCGCCCGCGCCGTGTACTTCGGCGCGAAGGTCCTCGTCCTGGACGAGCCCACCGCGGCCCTCGGCGTCAAGCAGTCCGGCGTGGTCCTCAAGTACGTCGCCGCTGCCCGCGACGCGGGCCTCGGAGTGGTCCTCATCACCCACAACCCGCACCACGCGTACCTGGTCGGGAACCGCTTCGTGCTCCTCAAGCGGGGCGCCATGGCGGGCAGTCACACCCGCGACTCGATCACCCTGGACGAGCTCACCCGGCAGATGGCGGGCGGCTCGGAGCTGGAGGAGCTGAGCCACGAGCTGGAGCGGGTGGCAGAATCAGGGGCGACCACCCCATCCGATCCGGCCACCGACAGGGACGAAACGACTCGATGAGCACGTACCGGGACTTCACGCTCGCCCACCGGGGGGCGGCGCGAGGCACGGTCCTGCGGACCGTCGGGACCCGTGAGCGCCGCTCCCTGCGCACCGCCCCGCGCGTCCCGACCGTGGGCATCGACATCGGCGGCACCAAGGTCATGGCGGGCGTGGTCGACGCCGACGGGGTCATCCTGGAGAAGATCCGCACCGAGACCCCGGACAAGTCCAAGAGCCCCAAGGTCGTCGAGGACACCATCGTCGAGCTGGTGCTCGACCTGTCCGACCGGCACGACGTGCACGCCGTGGGCATCGGCGCCGCCGGCTGGGTCGACGCCGACCGCTCCCGCGTCCTGTTCGCCCCGCACCTGGCCTGGCGCGACGAGCCGCTGCGCGACGCCCTCCAGTCCCGGCTCGCGGTCCCGGTCATGGTGGACAACGACGCCAACACCGCCGCCTGGGCCGAATGGCGCTTCGGCGCCGGCCGCGGCGAGGACCACCTCGTCATGATCACCCTGGGCACCGGCATCGGCGGGGCCATCCTGGAGGACGGCCAGGTCAAACGCGGCCGCTTCGGGGTGGCCGGCGAGTTCGGCCACATGCAGGTCGTCCCCGGCGGACACCGCTGCCCCTGCGGCAACCGCGGCTGCTGGGAGCAGTACAGCTCAGGCAACGCCCTGGTCCGCGAGGCCCGCGAGCTGGCCGCCGCCGACTCGCCGGTCGCGTACAACATCATCGCCAGGGTCGGCGGCAACGTCCACGAGATCACCGGCCCCCTCATCACCGAGCTGGCCCGCGAGGGCGACGCCATGTGCGTCGAGCTCCTCCAGGACATCGGCCAGTGGCTCGGCGTCGGCATCGCCAACCTCGCCGCCGCCCTGGACCCGTCCTGCTTCGTCATCGGCGGCGGCGTCAGCGCGGCCGACGACCTGCTGATCGGCCCCGCCCGGGACGCCTTCCGCCGCCACCTCACCGGCCGCGGCTACCGCCCCGAGGCCCGCATCGCCAAGGCCCAGCTCGGCCCCGAGGCCGGCATGGTCGGCGCCGCCGACCTCGCCCGGCTCGTCGCCCGCCGCTTCCGCCGCGCCACCCGCCGGCGCGTCGAGCGGCACGAGCGCTACGCGCAGCTGGGCCGGCGCGGCGCCGCGGGCCCCACGGACCCCAAGGATCAGGAACAGCAGTGACACCGCCCTCCCTGCCCCGCCAGGCCTCCTCGCCCGAAGCGGGCGGTACGCAGCCGCCCACCGCCGAGGAACGCGAGGACCGCCGGCACACCGTACGGCGGCGCTGGGTCACCGCGATCATCATCGTGCTGCTCATCGGGGTCCCGGCGGGCTACCTGTTCGTCTCGGCGCAGCAGAGCCGCCAGAGCGGCAGGGACAAGGCCGCCCGGGTGGGCGCGGTCAAGGTGCGCACCGACTGGCCCTCCAAGGTGCAGCGCAGCATCTACGAGGTGCCGATCCCGCTGATGGCCTCCCACGTCGGCTACCTGGAGACCAACAACTGGCACACCAGCCGGCTGTACGTGCAGTTCCAGGTGACCACCGCGGAACTGGACACCTTCCTGGCCGGCGTCGGCACGAGCAGGGACGCCCTGACCCCCGGGGTGTCGGTATCCGACCGCGACGCCAAGGTGGCCGGCTGGAGCTGGAGCCCGAAGCACCAGTGGTCCGGGGTCACCCTGGAGGCCGGGGACCCGCGTCCCACCCGCGACGTCACCGTCGACTTCACCAACCCGTCGGCCCCCCGCGTCTACGTGGTCTCCACCACCGTGCCGTAGCCCGGGCACGGCCTATGGTGGGATCATGAAGCTCACCAAACGGCTGCACTCCTGCGTCCAGTTGGAGAAGGACGGGCGCGTGCTCGTCATCGACCCGGGCGCCTTCAGCGAACCGGACGCGGGCCTCGGGGCGGACGCCCTGCTGGTCACCCACGAGCACCCCGACCACTTCGACGAGGGCCGGCTGCGGGCGGCGCTCGACGCCAACCCGGCCGCGGCCCTGTGGACCCTGCGGAGCGTCGCGGACCGGATGGCCGCCGCCTACCCGGGCCGGGTGCACACCGTGGGCCACGGGGAGGCCTTCACCGCCGCCGGCTTCGAGGTACAGGTCCACGGCGAGCTGCACGCCGTGATCCACCCCGACGTCCCGCGGGTCACGAACGTCGGCTACCTCGTGGAGGGCTCCCTCTTCCACCCCGGGGACGCGCTGACCGTGCCCGGCGTCCCGGTCGAGACGCTGATGCTGCCGGTCCACGCGCCGTGGAACAAGGTCGGCGAGGTGATCGACTACGTCCGCGAGGTCAAGCCGGCCCGGGCCATCGACATCCACGACGCCTACCTCGCCGACATCGCCCGGCCGATCTACGACTTCGCCCTCGACAACTTCGGCGGCGCCCCGCACAGCCGCCTCGCCGCAGGTGAGAGCGCCGCGCTCTGAGTGTCGGTGCCGGGCGGTAGGTTGGTGTGCATGCGTATCGCCACGTACAACGTCAACTCGATCACCGCCCGGCTGCCGCGCCTGCTGGCCTGGCTGGAGAGCTCCGGCACGGATGTGCTGTGCATCCAGGAGACCAAGTGCTCCGCGGAGCAGTTCCCCGCCGCCGAGCTGCGCGAGCTGGGCTACGAGTCGGTCGTCAACGCCACCGGCCGGTGGAACGGCGTGGCCCTGCTCTCCCGCGTCGGGCTGGAGGACGTCGTCGTGGGGCTGCCCGGCGGCCCCGACTACGAGGGCGTCCAGGAGCCCCGCGCCATCTCCGCCACCTGCGGCGGGGTGCGCGTCTGGTCCGTGTACGTGCCCAACGGCCGCGAGGTCGAGCACGACCACTACGGCTACAAGCTGAACTGGTTCGGCGCCCTGACCACCGCCATCGCCGAGGACGCGGCCGGCACCCGCCCCTTCGCCGTCCTCGGCGACTTCAACGTGGCGCCGACCGACGAGGACGTGTACGACCCGGCCGTCTTCGAGGGCCTCACGCACGTGACCCCCGCCGAGCGGGCCGCCCTGGAGGCCCTGCGCGCCGCCGGGCTCGCCGACGTCATGCCGCGCGCGCTCAAGTACGACCGCCCGTACACCTTCTGGGACTACCGCCAGCTCGCCTTCCCCAAGAACCGGGGCATGCGCATCGACCTGGTCTACGGGAACGAGCCCTTCGCGAAGGCGGTCAAGGACGCCTACGTGGACCGCGAGGAGCGCAAGGGGAAGGGCGCCTCCGACCACGCCCCGGTCGTCGTCGACCTGGACGTCTAGAAGACGCGCGGATCGGGGCGCGCCCTGTGGCCAGCCGGGGATCCTGGTGCCAGGCTGGTCGGTATGAACATCCCTTTCCTGGCCAACTGGCGGAACCGGCACGAAACGGAACAGGGTGCGGGGCTCGCCGCCGCCCTCGCGGATGATCCCGAGGGCGTCGCCGAGCTGTTCTCGGAGTGCGAGATGCTGCGGTCCCAGGCGAGGGCGGCCGGGCTGGAACTCGACCAGACCCCGGCCTCGTTGGAGGCCCTGGACCAGCTGATGCCGCGCTGGCGCCGGGATCCCGAGGCCGTGCCCTGGCTGGGCAACGACGCGGGCTTCTACCTCGGGACCGTGATCGTGCGCAGCCTCCCGGGGGCCGGCTGGCAGGTCTGGCCCAACGGCCAGCCGGTGATCCGGCTCGCGTCCGGGCGGGAGCTCAACGTGATCGAGTCGGGGCTGTCCTGGGCGATGACCGGCTCCCCGGAACTGAGCCAGGCCTACGCCGAGGCCTCCGAGGGCTGAATGAAGGGCCTCCCAGGGTGTCGAGGGTCTCCAAGGGCCGCCAAACATCAATGTACGCCAATGTACTTTATGTACCTTTTTGGCGTGTCGAGGTGAAGTCCCCCCGACGGCTGGATAGTTTGCGCTGACCTCGACACACCGACAAGTGGGCAGGGCAGCGTATGGCCGTCGATCCGTTGATCGAGCTGCGGGACGTCAACAAGCACTACGGGACGTTGCACGTCCTCCAGGACATCAACCTCACCGTGGGCCGCGGGGAGGTGGTGGTGATCATCGGGCCGTCCGGGTCCGGCAAGTCCACCCTCTGCCGCACGATCAACCGGCTGGAGACCATCGAGTCCGGCACGATCACCCTCGACGGCCACCCCCTGCCCGCCGAGGGCAAGGAGCTGGCGGGCCTGCGCGCCGAAGTCGGCATGGTCTTCCAGTCCTTCAACCTCTTCGCGCACAAGACCGTCCTCGCCAACGTCTCGCTCGCCCAGATCAAGGTGAGGAAGCGGAAGAAGGAGGAGGCCGACAAGCGCTCCCGGGAGCTCCTGGAGCGGGTGGGCCTGGCCAGTCAGGCGGACAAGTTCCCCGCCCAGCTCTCCGGCGGCCAGCAGCAGCGCGTGGCCATCGCCCGCGCCCTCGCCATGAACCCCAAGGCGCTCCTCTTCGACGAGCCCACCTCCGCCCTCGACCCCGAGATGATCAACGAGGTGCTGGAGGTCATGCAGCAGCTGGCCCGCGACGGGATGACCATGGTCGTGGTCACCCACGAGATGGGCTTCGCCCGCTCCGCCGCGAACCGCGTCGTCTTCATGGCCGACGGCCGGATCATCGAGGACCGCACCCCGGAGGCCTTCTTCACCGCCCCCGAGAGCGACCGCGCCCGGGACTTCCTCTCCAAGATCCTCAAGCACTGAGGGGCGGCCCGATGAAGCACACCCTGCGCGCACTCGCGCTGGCCGCGCTGCTCCTCGCGGCCACCGCCTGCGGCAAGTCCGGCAGCCCCCCGGTCAAGGGCCCCCAGCCCGAGGACCTGCCCGTCTACAAGGTCGACACCGGCTTCTCCCTGCCCCAGTCGCGCACCTGGGAGAAGGCGAAGAAGCGCGGCCGCCTCGTCGTCGGCGTCAAGGAGGACCAGCCGTACATGGGGGAGAAGGACCCCGCGAGCGGCCGCTACTCCGGCTTCGACATCGAGATCGCCAAGATGATGGCGGCCTCGCTCGGCTTCGACCCCAAGACCATCGAGTTCAAGACCATCGCCTCCGCCAACCGCGAGACCGCCCTGCAGAACGGCCAGATCGACTACTACGTGGGCACGTACACGATCAACGACAACCGCAAGAAGCAGGTCGGCTTCGCGGGCCCCTACTTCATGGCCGGCCAGTCCCTGCTCGTCCGCAGGAACGAGAAGGACATCAAGGGCCCCGAGGACCTCGACGGCAAGAAGGTCTGCTCCGCCGCCGGCTCCACCCCCTACCAGCGGCTCCAGAAGGAGTTCCCCAAGGCCGTGCTCGTCGCCTACGACACCTACTCGGTCTGCGTGGACAACCTGCTGACCTACCAGGTCGACGCCGTCTCCACCGACGACTCCATCCTCCTCGGCTACGCCGCCAAGGTCCCCGAGGAGCTCAAGGTCGTCGGCAAGCCCTTCTCGAAGGAGCCCTACGGCATCGGCGTCCCCCGCGGCGACAACGCCCTGCGCCTCGCCCTCGACGACGCGCTGGAGGCCGACGAGAAGAACGGCGACTGGAAGAAGGCCTACGAGGCCACCCTCGGCCTCTCCGGCCAGCCCGCCCCGAAGCCGCCCGCCATCGACCGCTACCCGGCGGGCTGAAGGGAGAGCGCACCCCCATGAACGTACTCACCGAGAACTTCGCGCTCTACGGCAAGGGCTTCCTCGGCACCGTGGAGCTGACCGTCTACGCCTCGCTCGTGGCCCTGGTCCTCGGCTTCCTGATGGCCTCCTTCCGCGTCGCGCCCGTCGGCTCCTTCCGCGTCTTCGGCACGGTCTGGGTGACCGTGCTGCGCAACACCCCGCTCACCCTGCTCTTCTTCGCCGTCCTGCTGGGCCTGCCGCGCTTCGGGCTGGTACTGCCCTTCCAGCTCTTCGCCGTCCTCGCGCTCGGCTGCTACACCTCGGCCTTCATCTGCGAGGCGCTGCGCTCCGGCATCAACACCGTGCCCAAGGGCCAGGGCGAGGCCGCGCGCAGCCTCGGCATGTCCTTCGGACAGACCCTGGGCACGGTCGTGCTGCCGCAGGCCTTCCGCTCCGTCATCCCGCCCATCGGCTCGACCCTGATCGCGCTCGCGAAGAACTCCGCGATCGCCGGCGCCTTCAGCGTCACCGAGCTGCTGGGCACGTACAAGACCCTCAACGAGCTGGGCTACAGCATCATCTGGACCTTCGTCTGGATCGCCGTCGGCTACCTGATCATCACCCTGTCCATCAGCGCGGTCTTCCACGTGCTGGAGAAGCGCTACGGAGTCGCCCGATGACCGCGCACGCGCTGCACGGGGACCTGGGGTCCACCGCCCTCTACGACCTGCCCGGGCCCAGGGCCCAGCGCCGCCACTTCCTCTACGGGATCGTCTCGACGGTGGTGATCCTCGGCCTGCTGGCGTGGATCCTCTACCTCCTCTTCGACACCGACCAGTTCACCGCCGCCAAGTGGAGCCCCTTCGAGTACGAGGGCATCCAGGAGCTGCTCCTGAGGGGGCTCGGCAACACCCTGAAGGCCTTCGCGTACGCCTCCGTGCTGTCGCTGGTGCTCGGCGCGGTGCTCGCGACCGGCAGGCTCTCGGTGCACCGTCCGGTGCGCTGGGCCGCCACGCTGTGCGTGGAGTTCTTCCGGGCCATGCCGGTCCTGGTGATGATCTTCTTCATCTTCGTGGCGCTGAAGGTCCAGCCGCTGCCCGCCCTGGTGGCGGGGCTGACGCTGTACAACGGCTCGGTGCTCGCCGAGGTCTTCCGTACGGGCATCAACGCCGTGGAGAGGGGTCAGCGGGAGGCGGCGTACGCGCTCGGCATGCGCAAGACGCAGGTGATGACCTTCGTCCTCGCACCGCAGGCGGTCCGGGCGATGCTGCCCACGATCATCAGCCAGCTGGTGGTGGCCCTCAAGGACACCTCGCTGGGCTTCCTGATCACCTACGAGGAGTTCCTGCACGCGGGCAAGCTGATCGCCTCCAACCTGGACTACGACCTGCCCTTCATCCCCGTCGTGATGATCATCTCGCCGATCTACATCGGCATGTGCATGCTGCTGTCCTGGTTCGCCACCTGGGTCGCGCGGCGCGAGCGGCGCAGCCTGAAGACCAGGGCCGTCGAGGTCGCACCCGCCGAACCGGGCACGCTGCTGCCGGGGGGATAGACGGCCCCCCGGCAGCGGCCGCGGATCACTGCTCGCGCAGCGGCACCGAGACGTACGAGGGATCGGTGCGCGGCGAGGAGAAGGTCAGCTGCGCGCCGGCGGGGTTGTGCTCGATGTAGAGCGGGTCGACCGTGTCGACGACGAGGGCCAGGCGGTGGCCCTCGGGGACGTCGTAGGCGGTGGAGAAGAGGTCCAGGTCGACCCCGAAGGACTGCCCGGGGGTCTTCCCGTGGAAGGTGTACGGGGCGTTGCTGACGAGCTTGCCGATGCCGAGCGGGCCGACGTCGTAGAGGTAGGCGACGAAGGTGCCGTCGCCCTTGGTGGGCGTGACGGTGGTGTGCAGGCGCACGGTGCCGCGGATCCGGCGCTCCTGCGCGTAGCGCGGGGACTGCCAGACGGCGGCGAAGGCGCGGGGGAGCAGCGGGATCGAGGCGGTCGGCGGGGCCTTCGCGAACTGGTCGAGGACGCTGGAGAGGAAGAGGATCCCGCCGTTGGCGCCGGAGTCGACGTTCGCCCAGACGTGCTCGCTGTCGGCGAGGGGGAGCTTCTCGGTGCCGCCGGAGCCGACCGACTTCCAGTCGGCGTAGCCCTCGTACCCGTCGGTGCTGCGGGACTTGATCTGGACCGGGGCCTCGGTGTCGACCCCGTTGCGTTCGCCCTTGAGGTAGCGGTCGAACCAGCGGTGGGCGTTGGTCCAGGTGTCGTTGGGCAGGCCGAACAGGCCGGTGGCCTCGGCGGTGGCGTGGTCGCCGGGGCGGAACTCCAGGCGCTTGGGGCCGGTGAGCTTCTCGAAGAACTCCGCGTACTGGTTGGGCGGGAAGATGGTGTCGCCCCAGGCGTTGCCCAGCATGACCGCGGCGCCGTTGGCGTTGATCCGGTCGACCTGCTGGGAGGCGGAGCGCTTCTTCCCCCACTCGATCATCGCCTGCTCGTTCTCCAGCTTCGAGCCGAGGAAGTCGCCGAGGATCTGCTGGAGTTCGGGTCCGGGGCGGCCGGTGAGGTAGCCGGCGGCGCCGAGCATGCCGGCGGCCTGGAGGTGCTGGGTGCGCCCGGAGTAGATGGACTCGATGAGGTCGGCCCAGCCGCTGAGGGCGACCACGGCCTTGACGCGCGGGTCGTGCGCGGAGGCCAGCAGGCTGATGCCCGCCCCGTACGAGACCCCGCCCAGGCCGATGCGGCCGGGGTCGGCGGGGGCGTTGGCGAGGGCCCAGTCGATGACGGCGGAGACGTCGGCGATGTCCGCCGGCCCGGCGGTCTCGATCTGCCCGCCGGAGAGCCAGAAGCCGCGCGAGGTGTAGCTCACCACGACGTAGCCGGAGTCGGCGAGCTGCTTGGCCTGGGCGATGTATTCGATCTGCGGCATGCCCCAGCTGGTGGGGAGCACGATCAGCGGGTACTTCCGGCCGGGCTCGGCGCCGGCCGGGGTGAAGACGTTGCCCTTGAGGGTGATGCCGCCGGAGCCGGGGATGTCGTGGAAGCGCACCTGCGAGGACGTGTCGGTCTGCGAGGTGGCGGTGGCGGGGGCCGCCTGGGCCTGATGGGGGGCCAGGCCCAGGGCGGTCGCCGCGAGCAGTGCGGCCACGGCCGCTGCGGTGGTGGGGCGGGTTCTCATCGATCGCTCCTCGCGTGCGCCGGTGTCCGAAAGTGACCCGACGGTAACGGGAGCGGCTTACTCAAGGTAACCCGTGAGTAAGTTACGTAGCGGTAACAATTGAGGAGGGGTCAGCCGGCCACCACTGGAGCGGGCCGGCCGCCCGTACGGTCAGCCCTGCTGGGAGCCGCCGCCGGCCAGGGCGCTCTTCGCCTTCCACTGGTCCCACGGCAGGTTCCACTCGCCGTACCCGTTGCCGAGGTCGGCGTTGCCCTTGGAACCGCTGCCGACCACCTCGAAGGGGTCGCCGACCTGCACCCGCTCGTAGAAGGACTTGGCCTCGGCGTCGCTCATGCCCACGCAGCCCGAGCTGGAGTTGACGCGGCCGAAGTTGGCGGAGTTCCAGGGCGCGGCGTGCGCGTACATGCCTGACCAGGTCAGCCGCATCGAGTAGTCGACCATCTTGTCGTAGGAGTCGCCCAGTCCCACCGTCTGGGAATCCATCCGGATGGTGCCCTCCTTCGACATCAGCACCATCTTCCCGGACCAGGAGGCCTTCTGGCCGCCGGGCGTGCCCGCCGAGACCGGGATCGTCTTCACCGTCTGGCCGTCCTCGGTCACCGTCATCTTCTTGGTGTCGAGGCTGACCTCCATCCGGCGGTCCTTGCCTATCTTGAACTCGGTGTTGTAATCGCGTGCGAAGAGCCCGCCGCCGGACCCGGAGTCCACGCCGTTCAGCTTCATGTCGACCTTCACGTCGGTGCCGGACTTCCAGTAGTCCTTCGGGCGCCAGTCCACCCGGTCCTTCCCGGAATAGTCCTTGAACCAGCCCCAGGAACCCTCGGTGTTGTCCGAGGTGGTCACCTTCAGCTGCTTCTCGACCTCGGCCTTGTTCTTCACCGGATTGTCGAAGACCAGCGAAACGGGCATCGCGACGCCCACCGTGCTGCCCTTCGGGACGTTGATGGAGACCTTGTTCACCTTGTCCGCGGGCGAGGTCTTGAACTGGGTGCTCGTGCTCTGGCTGGCGGTGTTCTGCGCCTCGACCTTGTAGTCGGTGCCGGGGGAGGCGTTGCGCTCCGAGGTCCAGGTCCGGCCGTCGGCGGATATCTGCCCGGCCAGCTCGCCGCCCTTGCCGTCCACCACCTTGACCAGGGAGAACTTGCCGTCGGCCAGGCTCACCTTCACCGGCTCGCCGGCCTTGACCTGGTCGCCCGTGAGGTTCACCGAGATCGCCATGTCGGGACCCTTCCCGGCCTCGCCCCCCTTGCCGTCGCCGCCCGCCTTCGGATCCGAACCGCCGCTCCCGCAGGCGCTGAGGGCGAGGGTCAGCAGTGCGGTGCCCGCCAGCACCGCGTGGCGGGTGCGGCGGCGCGGAAGTGCGGTGCGGCGTGTACGGCTCAACGAAAACCCCTCCGAAATAACGGTCGTCCGCAGGTAAGGAGCGAACACGGCCACATTAGGTTGCGCATTCGGCGGAAAAACTCCCCGGGACCGTTGTGACATGGGCCGCAGCGGAACTGTTGCCATCCGGTCACATTCGGGGGGCCCTTGCGGAATCCGGCCGTCCGGAATTGGCCAATGGGCGTCTCCGGGGCGGGAAAAGGACCTTCCGCGCCGGGACGGGGGTCAAAGGACCCTACCGGGACGCGAATTCGCCCCGCCCGGGCCGCCGGGTGGTCGGCAGTTGATTTGGTTGTTGGCCGTGGCTGGCCGTCGGCTGCCTCGTATGGGTGAACGGGAGGTGGTGCGGGCGCGGTGGCTTCTGTGAGACGTCAGTCTGAGTAGGGAACGTCCGTGCTGGTGTAGGGGAGGGGGTGGCCGGTGGCGCGCGGTGGGAGGAAGCGGGAGCCGAAGCGTGCGCTGCGCGCGTTGGCTGCGCCGTTCACCGTGTCTGCTCCCGCGGGTGCGCGGATCAGGGATCGTCTGCGCGTGTCCGCCGACGATGCCCGGGTCTTGCGGTTTGTTGGTGAGCATCTGGGCGGGTGCGCCCGTGCCGATCTTGCCGAGCGGCTGCGGATTGGTGGGGTGGCGGTGAAGGGGAATCGGCGGGCGGAGCGTAAGCGGGCGCTGACGAAGGTGTCGTCATCGCGCTGGGCGGGGGCGATGACCCGCGCCAGTGAGGACCAGTACCAGCTCTCCCTGCGGTGTCTGTTCGACGAGCGGGCCTCCCTGCGCCGGGCCATCGCCAGGATCCGTCAGCGTCTGGCGGTGCCGTGCGGGCAGCGTGCGGGCGGTGTCCGTGGCTACCCGAGCCCTGCCGAACGCGCACAAAAGCAGCGCCGGCTGCAGGTGCTCACCGTACGCCTGGCCGGTGTGGAGGCCCGTATCGCGGCCGGGCGTCCGTCGGTCGTAGTGGGCGGCCGAAGGCTCGTGAAGGTGCGGCACCACCTCGCGGACGCCGGTCTCAGTGAATCCGGGTGGCGGGAGCGGTGGGAGGCGGCCCGCCTGTTCCTGACTGCCGACGGGGAGTCGGGGGCCCCGTTCGGGAACTACACGATCAGCGTGGACCCGGCCTGCGGCACGGTCACGATCGTGCTTCCCGAACCCTTGCGGCACCTGGCGAACGCGCCACGGGGCCGCTATCGCCTCGCCTGCACCGTCACCTTCAACCACCGCCGGGGCGAGTGGCTGGACCGGGTCACAGCCCACCGGGCCGTGCGCTACGACATCACCCACGACCCCGAACGCGGACGCTGGTATCTCGACGCGTCCTGGTCCACCCCGGAATCCGTCCTGCCGACCCCGGTGGAGCTGGCAGCCGCCGGTGTGCGGCTGCTGGCCGTGGACCTCAACGCCGGCCACCTCGCCGCATGCGTCATCGACGCGCACGGCAACCCGGTGGGCCGGCCCTTCACGCTCCCCGCCGACCTGACCGGACCCGCATCGCAGCGCGACGGACGACTGCGGCAGGCGATCAGCGAACTCATCCACCTCGCCAAGGCGAACGGCTGCGCCGGTCTGGCGATCGAAAACCTCGGCTTTGACGACGCCCGCGCCACCGGCCGCGAAACCATGGGCCGCGGCAGACGCGGCAAGGCCTTCCGCCGCACGGTCGCCGGACTCCCCACCGCCCGCTTCCGGGAACGCGTGCGCGGCATGGCCCACCACGCGGGGCTTGTCGTCGTTGCGGTCGATCCCGCCTATACCTCCCGCTGGGGCGGCCAGTACTGGAAGGCCCCACTTCAGCAGCAGTCGAAGACCACGATCGTCACCGGCCACCACGCGGCCGCAGTGGCGATCGGCAGGCGCGCCCTCGGACACGGGGCACGGCGTCGGCCAGGTGTGACCGCACACGACCGGAGGATCGTGGAGCGGAGAGCTACCGGCCAGGCCGTCCCCCGCCCGAGGGCGTGCGGGACCGCGAGCCCGCCGAGGACCACAGGCACGCCCGACCAGGGCACCAAGACCTGCCGGGACCGAAGCGACCAGCTCGCGCTGTTCCCCGTTTCCCAAGACCGTTCGGGGAGACAACCGGCCAGCCCGGTTTACGGCGCTCCGGCCAACACCGGCCAACATCGCTAGAAACGGTTACCCTCCACCTTCGGCTCGGCGAAGGGAAAGACCCCGATGTACGGATCCACCAGCAGCGCGGCACCGGGCGCGGCCCCCGCGGGCCCGCCCCCGCCGGAACCGGCCCCCGCCACACCGGCGGCCGGGAGCCCGGCGAAGGCCTCGGTGCTGCGCAGCGGCGCGCTGATGGCCGCCGGCTCCGTCGTCTCCCGCGCCACCGGCTTCGTCCGCTCCGCCGTGGTCCTCGCCGCGCTGGGCGCCGGATTCCTCGGAGACGGCTACACCGTCGCCAACACCGTCCCGAACATCATCTACATGCTGCTCATCGGCGGCGCGCTCAACGCCGTCTTCGTCCCCGAGCTGGTCCGCGCCGCCAAGGAACACCGCGACGGCGGGGCCGCGTACACCGACCGGCTGCTGACCGCCTGCACCGCGGCGCTCCTCGCGCTCACCGCCGCCGCCGTCCTCGCCGCGCCGCTGATCGTCGACGCGTACACCCCCGCCTCCTACACGGACGCCCAGCGGAGCACCGTCGTCGCCCTGGCCCGCTTCTGCCTCCCGCAGATCCTCTTCTACGGGCTGTTCACCCTGCTCGGCCAAGTACTGAACGCCCGCGGCCGGTTCGGCGCGATGATGTGGACCCCGGTCCTCAACAACTTCGTGATCATCGGCGTCTTCGGCTTCTTCCTCTACGCCTCCGGCGGCGGCCGCGACGCCCTCGACGCCGCCGACACCCGGCTGCTGGGCATCGGCACCACCGCCGGGATCGTCCTCCAGGCCCTCGCCCTCGTCCCCTCGCTGCGCGCCGCCCGCTTCCGCTGGCGCCCCCGCTTCGACTGGCGCGGCAGCGGCCTCACCCGCCCCCTGCGCAACGCGGGCTGGCTGGTCGTGCTCGTCCTCAGCAACCAGGTCGCCTACTGGGTGGTGACCAAGCTCTCCACCACCATCGGCGACCAGGCCCCCGGCTACGGCTACGCCGCCTACACCAGCGCCTACCAGCTGTGGATCGTCCCCCAGGGCATCATCACCGTCTCCCTCGTCACCGCCCTCATGCCCCGGATGAGCGCGGCCGCCGCCGACGGCGACCTCACCGCCGTACGCGAGGACGTCTCGTACGCACTGCGCTCCAGCGCCGCCCTCGTGGTCCCCGCCGCCGCGCTCTTCGCCGCGCTGGCCCCCTGGGTGATGGACTGCGTCTCCGGCTACGGCAAGGTCACCCCCGCCGAGGTCGCGGCCATGGCCGGCATGCTCGCCGCCTTCGCCCCCGGCCTGATCGCCTACTCCGCCCAGTACGCCCTCGCGCGCGGCTTCTACGCCCTCTCCGACACCCGGACCCCCTTCTTCCTCAACCTGGTCATCGTCGCCCTCAACGCCGGCCTGTCCTACGCCGCCTACCTGCTGCTGCCGGTGCGCTGGGCCGTCACCGGCATGGCCGCCGCCACCTCCCTCGCCTTCATCGGGGGCGCCGCCGTCACCGCGTACGCCCTCTCCCGGCGGCTCGGCCCGCGCGCGAAGGCCCGCTCCACCGCCCTCGCCTGCCACCTGCGGCTGCTCGCCGCCTGCCTGCCCGCCGCGGCCGCCGCGTACGCCGCCGCCCGCGCCGCCGACGGCCTCGGATCCTTCGCCGCCGCCGGAGCGGGAACCGCCGCGCTCGCCCTGGTCGTCGTACTCCTCGCCCGGCCGCTGCGCCTGGCCGAGATCACCGACCTGCTGGGCTCCCTGCGCCGGAAGGCCGGCCGATAGCGGGAGGAAAGCGCATGAACCACCCTGTAATACTGACCGGATGCCACGCGTACTGCTGATCGAGGACGACCCTTCCATCCGGGAAGGGGTCGGCCTCGGCCTGCGCCGCCGCGGCCACGAGGTGAGCGCCGCCGCCACCGGCGAGGAAGGACTGGCCCTCATCGGCGGCTTCCGCCCCGAGCTGGTCCTGCTGGACCTGATGCTGCCCGGCATCAACGGCGTACAGGTCTGCCGCCGGATCCGCGAGACCAGCCAGGTCCCCATCATCATGCTCACCGCACGCGGCGACGACTTCGACATCGTCGTCGGCCTGGAGGCCGGAGCCGACGACTACGTCGTCAAACCCGCCCGCACCGAGATCATCGAGGCCCGCATCAAGGCCGTGCTGCGCCGCCTCAAGGGCCCCGGCGGCCTGCCCGGCGTGGAACGCCACGGCGAACTCGCCATCGACCGCGCCGGACTGACCGTCGCCAAGAACGGCGAACGCGTCGCCCTCGCGCCCAGCGAGCTCAAGCTCCTGCTCCACCTGTCGGCCTCACCCGAACAGGTCTTCTCCCGCCAGCAGCTGCTGGAGTACGTGTGGGAGCACAGCTACCACGCCGACGCCCGGCTCGTGGACGCCTGCGTGCGCCGGCTGCGCAACAAGGTCGAGGACCCCGACCGCCACCCCCGCTACATACAGACCGTGCGGGGCTTCGGCTACCGCTTCGGCCCGCTGTAAGCCGTGCGCCGCCTCCCGCCGCTCGGCCTGCGCACCCGGCTGATCGCCGCGTTCCTGCTCGTCGCCACCATCTGCGCCGTCAGCACCGCCGCCCTCACCTACCGGCAGGCCCGCAGGGCCGTGCTGACCCAGAGCCAGGACACGGCGGTCAGCACCCTGCGCGACCAGCTGGAGGGCCAGGGCATGAGCCTGCCCATGGACCGCCAGCAGCTCCAGCGCCTCGTCAACGACCTGGGCAAACGCGGAAAACCCCACTCCTGGGTGGTCTACGGCGAGTACGGCACCCTGCGCGCCTCCTCCAACGGCACCCCCACCACCTCCGCCGTCCTCACCGAGAAGCTGCGCGACCAGGTCGCCGCCAACCCGCACGGCGCCTTCCAGCGGGTCGAGGACGCCCGGGGCGAGCCCTACCTGACCATCGGCATGCCCGCCGTGTTCACCCGCAACGGCAACCGCGAGCCCACCGGCGTCACCGTCTACGCCGTCATGCCGCTCACCAGCGAACAGCAGACCGTCGACGCCATGGTCGAAGCGGCCAAACAGGGCGCCGTACCCGGCCTGGCCATCTCCCTCGTACCCGCCCTGCTCGCCGCGCGCAGCGTCCTGCGCCCCGTACGCGACATGCGCCGCGCCGCCCAGAACCTGGGCCGGGGCCGCCTCGACACCCGCATCACCGTCAGGGGCGCCGACGAACTCGCCGGCCTCGCCCGCACCTTCAACGAGACCGCGGGCGCCCTGGAGGAGTCCGTCGCCGAACTGCGGGAGGCGGAGGCCCGGGCCCGCCGCTTCGCCGCCGACGTCTCCCACGAACTGCGCACCCCGCTCGCCGGGATGCTCGCCGTCACCGAGGTCCTCGACGAGGACGCCGCCGGCCTCGACCCCGACACCGCCAAGGCCCTGCGGCTGATCAGCGCCGAGACCTGCAAGCTCGCCGTCCTCGTCGAGGACCTGATGGAGATCTCCCGCTTCGACGCCCGCGCCGCCGAACTCAACCTCGACGACGTGGACGTGGCCGAAGCCGTCGGCAAGACCCTGGAGCGCCGCCGCTGGGACGACGACCGGGTCACCACCGACCTCCCCGAAGGCGTCCGCGCCCGGCTGGACCCGCGCCGCTTCGACGTGGTCCTCGCCAACCTCGTCGGCAACGCCCTGCGGCACGGCGAGGCCCCGGTACGGGTCGCCGTACGCACCCAGGAGCACCCCGGCGGGCCGCGCCTGCTGCTGGAGGTCGCCGACAGCGGCCCGGGCATCGCCGAGGAGGTGCTCCCGCACATCTTCGACCGGTTCTTCAAGGCCGACGCCGCCCGCGCCCGCTCTGCCGGCAGCGGCCTCGGGCTCGCCATCACCCTGGAGAACGTCCGGCTGCACGGCGGCACCCTGAGCGCCGCCAACGGACCGGACGGGGGAGCCGTGTTCACCCTCGACATGCCCCTGGAGGCCACCGCATGAGCCGTACGCGGACCCTCGCGGCCGCCGCCGCCCTGCTCGGCCCGGCGCTGCTGCTCACCGGCTGCGGGATCAAGCCGACCGGAGTCGTCGAGAGCGGCGCCGCCGCCAAGGTGGCCGTCGCCGCGCCCGCCCGCACCTCGATGGCCTACTTCGTCACCCCCGAGGGACGGCTCGTCCCCGTACCGCAGCCCGAGCACACCCGCGACGGCCCCCGCGGCAGCCTGACGGGGCTCCTCGCCGGCCCCGGAGCCACGGAACTGGAAGCCGGGCTCGGCACCCGGCTGCCCCCGGTCGAGCCGAAGCAGCTGGACGAGACCGGCGTCGGCTTCACCGCCCGCGACCGCGTGGAGGCACGGCTCCCCTTCCCCGTCGCCGACCTGGACCCGATCGCCCGCCGCCAGCTCGTGTGCAGCGCCCTGTCCACCCTCGCCCCGGCCTTCGACGCGGTGCTGCGCGGCACCGACACCGCACTGGAGGCGGCCCGCTGCGAACCCGGGGGCCGGGCGGACTGACGACCCCTTGCGGCGGCCCCCGCCGTCCCGCCACCGTGTGGACCATGGAACGCGCCCCCCGGCCCGCCGGCATCCCCGACGTCTTCGACCCCCGCCTCTACGCCGAGGGAGTCCCGCACGAGCGCTACCGGCTGCTGCGCGAGCGGCACCCGGTCGCCTGGCAGGAGGAGCCCGAAGTCCAGGGCTGGCCCGCCGGGCCCGGCTTCTGGGCCGTCACCCGGCACGCCGACGTCGTCCGCGTCCTGCGCGACCACACCGCGTACTCCTCCCGGCTCGGCGCCACCCAGATCCGCGACCCCGACCCGGCCGACCTGCCGTTCCTGCGCAGCACCATGCTCAACCAGGACCCTCCCGAGCACGGCCGGCTGCGCCGCCTGGTCTCGCGCGCCTTCACCCCCGCCCGGGTCGACGCCTTCGCGGACCGGACCCGCGAGCGCGCCCGCACCCTCCTCGCCGCCGCCCGCGACGGCGCCGAGGACGGCGGCGCAGACGTGGTGCGCGCCGTCACCGACGAGTACGCCCTGCTCAACCTCACCGACCTGCTGGGCGTCCCGCCCGCCGACCGGGGCCTGCTGCTGGAGTGGACCGTACGCGTCATCGGCTACCAGGACCCCGAGGACGCCCCCGCACCCCTCCTCGGGCCCGACGGCAAGCCGCTGAACCCGCGCTCCCCGGCCCTGCTCGGCGAGATGTTCGGCTACGCCCGGGAACTGGCCGCGTACAAGCGCGCCCACCCCGGCGACGACGTGATGACCGCCCTCGCCCAGGCCGGACTGGAGCCCGCCGAGCTGGAGATGTTCTTCTTCCTGCTCACCGTCGCCGGCAACGACACCGTACGCAGCGCAGCGCCCGGCGGCCTCCTCGCCCTGGCCCGGAACCCCGGCGCCTACCGGCGCCTCGCCGACGGCTTCACCGGCACGGACCGGGCCGTCGAGGAACTCCTGCGCGTCCACCCGCCGGTGCTCACCTTCCGCCGCACCGCCGCCCGCGACACCGAGCTCGCCGGGACCCCGATCCGCGCCGGCGACAAGGTGGTGGTCTTCCACGCCTCCGCCAACCACGACGAACGCGTCTTCACCGACCCGGACCGGCTCGACCTCGACCGCTCCCCGAACCCGCACGTCTCCTTCGGCGAAGGCCCGCACGTCTGCCTCGGAGCCCACTTCGCCCGGCTCCAGCTGCGCACCCTCTACGAGGAGTGGCGTACGGCGATGCCCGCGCCCGAACTCGCGGGGGAGCCGCGCCGGCTGGTTTCCAACTTCATCAACGGCATCACCCGGCTGCCGCTGCGGGTGTCCGCGCCGCGGCGGTGACGTCCGCCACCAGCTCCGTCACGTCGGGCCCGTAGGCGTCGGAGTTGACCACCTTCAGTACGAGGCAGAAGGACTCCCGCCGGTACTTGCGGGCCAGCTCCCGGTGGTGGCGGGCCAGATAGCGGGCGCCCGCCTGGTTGCTGACGGCCGTCTGCCCGGATATGAGGAACACCGGCCGGGTTCCCGGTCCGGTCGTCAGCCGGGCCAGCAGCACGTGCTCCACCTGGCCCTTGTCCCACGGGTAGGTCTCCCCGCCGACGTGGATCGCCAGCCGGTCCGGTGCGGGCCCCTCGAACGCGCCGACCCGCACCCCCGGCAGCATGGAGGACAGGTGGGCCACCGTCCGCGTGTTCGACGAGGGGCCGCCCACGCAGAACTCCGCCCGCTCACCCACGCCTTGGCGGACCCCGTCGTGCGAGACCAGCTGGAGGGCCGCCTCGCAGTCCTTGATCAGAGCGGATATCTCCAGCAGGGCGAACGCGTCGTTGCGGTGGACCGACCACGCGTCGGCGTCCGCCTTCCGGTTCACCACGAAGACGCAGTCCGAGCCGGCCGGCAGCCCGAAGAAGGCCTGCTTGCGGCGGAGCGCCCGGCGCCACAGGTACGTCCGCGTGAACCAGCCGAAGCCACCGCTGACGGCCGTGGCCGCCACCCCGAGCACGATGTTGCGCACGTCGTCGTTCATGCGGCGGATGGTAGCCGTCATGACGCGGCCCGTCCCGTGAAGTTAGGCTGCCGCTCCTAGGTCTGACAGGCAGTCGACTGGAGGAACCGGATGCGCGCTTCCGCCGCACGTCAGTTAGCGTTCGCAGCCCTCGCCGGGGCGCTCGTCTCCACCGGGGCCGCCGCCCCGCCGCAACAGGCCCCCGTCCCGCCCAAGGTGCCGGTCGCCGCCGGCTACGGCGGGGCCGTCGCCAGCGTCGACGCCGACGCCTCCGCCGCCGGCATCTCCGTGCTGCGGGCCGGCGGCAACGCCGTGGACGCCGCCGTCGCCGTCGCCGCCGCGCTCGGGGTGACCGAGCCGTACTCCGCCGGGATCGGCGGGGGCGGCTACTTCGTCTACTACGACGCCTCCTCCCGCCGGGTGCACACCATCGACGGCCGCGAGACCGCGCCCGCCACGGCCACCGCCGCCCTGTTCCAGGAGAACGGCGTCCCCATCCCCTTCGCCGAGGGCCAGACCAGCGGCCGCTCGGTCGGCGTCCCCGGCACCCCCGCCACCTGGAAGAGCGCGCTCGACGCCTGGGGCAGCCGCCCGCTCGCCCAGCTCCTGCGCCCCGCCGAGAAACTGGCCCGCGACGGCTTCACGGTGGACGGCACCTTCCGCGCCCAGACCGAGGCCAACCAGGACCGCTTCAAGGACTTCCCCGCCACCCGCGAACTGTTCCTGCCTGGCGGCCGGCTGCCCGTCGTCGGCTCCACCTTCAAGAACCCGGACCTCGCCGCCACCTACGCCGAACTCGCCCGCAAGGGCACCGGCGCGCTCTACCGGGGCCCGATCGCCGAGGACATCGTCAACACCGTCCGCAAGCCCCCGGTCGACCCGGCCGCCACCCGCAACGTCCGCCCCGGCGACCTGACCACCGCCGACCTGCGCGCCTACGCGACCAAGCGGCAGGCCCCGACGCAGATCGCGTACCGAGGCCTGGACGTCTACAGCATGGCGCCGTCCTCCTCCGGCGGCACCACCGTGGGCGAGGCGCTGAACATCCTGGAGCGCACCGACCTGTCGGGGCTGTCCCAGGCCCAGTACCTGCACCGGTACATCGAGGCCTCCCGGATCGCCTTCGCCGACCGGGGGCGCTGGGTCGGCGACCCGGCCGCCGAGTCCGTGCCCACACGGGAGCTGCTCTCGCAGCGGTTCGCCGACAGCCGCGCCTGCCTGATCAGGCCCGACCGGACGCTGACCAGCCCGCTGGCCCCCGGCGACCCCCGCAACCCCGTCCCGTGCGCCACCACGGGCGAGACCGCCCCCACCACCTACGAGGGGGAGAACACCACGCACCTGACGGTCGCCGACCGCTGGGGCAACGTGGTCTCCTACACCCTGACCATCGAGTCCACCGGCGGCAGCGCCATCACCGTCCCCGGGCGGGGCTTCCTGCTCAACAACGAGCTGACCGACTTCTCCTTCGCCCCGGCGGCCCCCGGCGTGCCGGACCCGAACCTGCCGGGCCCCGGCAAGCGGCCGCGCTCGTCCATGTCCCCGACCATCGTCCTGGACCACGGCCGTCCGGTCCTCGCGGTGGGCTCCCCGGGCGGCGCCACCATCATCACCACCGTCCTGCAGACCCTGACCGGCCACCTGGACCGGGGCCTGCCGCTGGTGGACGCCATCGCGGCCCCGCGCGCCAGCCAGCGCAACCAGACCACCACCGAGCTGGAGCCGGGCCTGTGGAACAGCCCGCTGCGCGTCGAACTGGAGGGCCTGGGCCAGGCCTTCCGGCAGAACCCCGAGATCGGCGCCGCGACCGGCGTCCAGCGGCTGCCCGACGGCCGCTGGCTGGCCGCGGCCGAGACCACCCGCAGGGGCGGCGGCTCGGCGATGGTCGTACGGCCGCACGGGGAGCCGTAGCCGCCCCTACGGGGCGGTGAGGATCCTCGGGCCGGCCGCGGTGACGGCGACCGTGTGCTCGGCGTGGGCGGCGCGGGAGCCGTCGGTGGTGCGCAGGGTCCAGCCGTCGGGGTCGCAGGCGTAGTCGTCCGTACCGCCCGCGATCAGCATCGGCTCGATCGCGATGACCATGCCGGGGCGCAGCTTCATGCCGCGTCCCGGCGGTCCCTCGTTGGGGACGCCCGGGTCCTCGTGCATGGTGCGGCCCACGCCGTGGCCGCCGAAGCCCTCGGGGATGCCGTACCCGGCGGAGCGGCAGACGGTGCCGATGGCGTGGGCGATGTCGCCGATCCGGTTCCCGGGGACGGCGGCGGCGATGCCGGCGGCGAGGGCCCGCTCGGCGGTCTCGACGAGCCGGAGGTCCTCGGGGCGGGGGCGGCCGACGGTGAAGGTGACGGCCGCGTCCCCGACCCAGCCGCGCAGCTCGGCCCCGCAGTCGATGCTGACCAGGTCCCCGTCGCGGAGCCGGTAGCCGTCGGGGATGCCGTGGACGATGGCGTCGTTCACGGAGGCGCAGACGACGGCCGGGAAGGGCACCGGCGCGAAGTGCGGCCGGTAGCCGAGGAAGGGGGAGGTGGCGCCGGCCTCGCGCAGGACCGCACGGGCCGCCGCGTCCAGCTCCAGCAGGGACACCCCCACCCGGGCGGCCCCGCGTACGGCGGCCAGGGCGCGCGCCACCACCCGGCCGGCGGCACGCATCTCGTCGATCGACCTGTCGGTCTTCAGTTGAACCATGCCAATAACTATACCGGTATTTGTTTACCGGGATAGTTATTGGCGGGCGGGGTAGGATGGGGGCATGGTCCGCACCCCCCTGACACCCGAAGAGCGCGAGCGCGGCGAGCGCCTGGGCGCGCTGCTGCGCGAGGCGCGCGCCGGCCGCAGCATGGTCGAGGTCGCGGCCGGCGCCGGCCTCTCCGCCGAGACCCTCCGCAAGATCGAGACCGGCCGGGCGCCCACCCCCGCCTTCTTCACGGTCGCCGCCCTGGCCGAGGTCCTCGGGCTCTCCCTGGACGAGGTCGTACGCCGCTGCGCGCTCGTGCCCGCCTGACGCTCAGCCCCCGCAGCCGACGCGCGGCTCCTCGTAGGGCGGGGCGGTGAACCAGGGGCATCCGCAGGGCGCGTCCCCCGGCTCCGATCCGCCGAGGCAGGACCCGTTGCCGTGGGACCGCTCGGCATGCCCGCAGGAGAGACAGCCGGGCAGGCCGTCGGAGCGCCCGCCCTCCACCGCGAGGGCGACCGCGAACACCAGCAGCGGCGCGACGGCGAACGCCGCCAGGAACCAGTCGCCCCCACTCACGGCGGCACCCCCTCCGCGTGCCCGGACACTCCGGACGTCCTCACGGTAGCCGCCCCCGCACGGGCGTGTCCGGCGGCCGGACGGCCCAATGCGCGTTGCGGTTTCCCGGATCCGGGAAGCGGTGAAGGCGTGTCAGTGATGAACGCAGCCAAACGCCTCGGCCTCGCACTCCTCGGCGCCCTCCTCGCGGCCGGCCTGCTGGCCGCCGCCTGCTCCACGCCCGAGGGGCGGACCGACGCCCTGGGTCCGGCCGGCGGTCACCTCACGGACGGCGGGAGCGCCGTGGTCGCGGGTTCGCCGTCAAGGTTTGAGATTTCCGTAGCCCGCCCGTAACACCGGTGGGATGCAATGCGTGCATGGAGACGCCGACTGCGCTGGTGATCGGGCAACTCACGGACTACCTGCGGTGGTTGACGCAGAGACTGGATCCCGGAACCGGCTGGTACGGGGAGTTCCTGCGGCGGGACCCGGAGGGGATGCGCGCCTGCCTCGACGGAGTCGCGGTGCCGCCGTGGGACGTACTGGAATCGCTGCTCGGCGACCTGCCGGGTGAGCCGGGCGGGGCGGCCGGCGAGGCGGCGTACGCGGCCTCCCTGCGAGCGGCCGCGGTCGCCGCGTGGGACGCCATGCCGGGCGGCGCGGGGGAGCTGCGGACCCTGCTCGACACCGCCGCCGGCCAGCGAGCCGCCCTGGACCGGGCCCTGCACACCCTGACCGCCCGGCTCGCCGGCGCCGCGGACCCGGGGGAGGCGGCCGCCCTCAACCGGGAGCTGGCCTGGACCCGCGACGACGCGGCCCGCGCCGCCGCCCGGCACGCCGACCTGGAGTCCCGCTTGGCCGCCCTCGACCCCGGGTTGGGGTGGCAGCCGGTCGCGCAGCCGCAGCCGCGCATGGCGTCCGGGCCGGAGGCCGGGCCGTTGCCCGCCGTGCCGGCGCAGCGGGAGGGGGGCCGGTGGCTGCGCGGGGCCCGGCGGGGCGGGGGTGCCCGGTACGCGGGCGCGCCGCACGCCGCCGCCGAGGTGTCCGCCCCGCCCGCCGGCGGCGTCCCGGACCTCCCCGTTCCGGCCCCGCGCGGCGCCCGCTACCTCCGCTCGGCCGCCCCGGCCGCCGGAGCGGCGCCGACGGCACCGGCCGCCGACCGGGCCGGACACCCCGCCCCGCGCCCGGGGGCGGAGCCGGCTCGGGACCCGGCCGCCGACGAGCCCTCCGTCTGGGACGCCCCGGCTCCCGCCCCGGCCACCGGCCCGCGCGGCGGGTTCACCGCCGAGCTGCTCGCGCTGCGCGCCCAGGGCCGGAGCGGCGAGGCGCACGCCCTGCTCTGCGAGGCCGCCGCCTGGCCCGCCGCCGAACTGCCCGCCCTCGCCGCCGAACTCGGCCGCGCGGGCCTCGCCGCCGACTGGGCCACCCTGCTCTGGGAGACGGCCTCGCTCCCGCCCGACCGGCTCGCCGCGGCCGCGGCCGCCCTCGGCGCGGCGGGCCGGGAGGCCGACTGCGACGGGCTGCTGCGCCAGGGCGTGGCCCGGCCCGCCGCCGAGGTCGCCGAAGCCGCCCTCGCCCTCGGCGCCGCCGGCCGGGACCGCGAGGCCCAGGCCCTGCTCGGCGCCTTCGTCCGGCTGCGCACCGCGGAGGAGGCGGCCGGCCTGGCCCGCCGGGACCCGCACTGGTTCGCCCCCCGGCTGCTGCGCGCCGCCCGGGACCTGTCCGCCACCCGGCACCGCGACCTGGCGCATGCCCTGCGGGTGGCCGGTATCCCGGTGGCCTGAACCGCCCGTCTGCTGACCGCAAACGCCCACGTGGCGACGTAACGTGATCGACTACTCCAATCGCGCAAGGCGGTCTTGCCCCACGCTGTGCCGAGGCCTACCTTCGACTCCCTACGCACACCGTCTACGTGCGTAGAAGCCGGCGTTCCCGTCGCGAGGAGCAGCTCATGGCCCAAGTCGTCCGCGCCGCACTCGTCCAGGCCACCTGGACCGGAGACACCGAGTCGATGATCGCCAAACACGAGGCGCACGCCCGCCGGGCGGCCGCCCAGGGCGCGCAGATCATCGGCTTCCAGGAGGTGTTCAACGCCCCCTACTTCTGCCAGGTCCAGGAACCCGAGCACTACCGCTGGGCCGAGCCCGTCCCCGACGGCCCCACCGTGCGCCGGATGCAGGAGCTGGCCCGCGAGACCGGGATGGTCATCGTCGTCCCGGTCTTCGAGCTGGAGAGCGAGGGCTTCTACTACAACACCGCGGCCGTCATCGACGCCGACGGCAGCTACCTCGGCAAGTACCGCAAGCACCACATCCCGCAGGTCAAGGGCTTCTGGGAGAAGTACTACTTCCGCCCCGGCAACCTCGGCTGGCCCGTCTTCGACACCGCGGTCGGCAAGGTCGGCGTCTACATCTGCTACGACCGCCACTTCCCCGAGGGCTGGCGCCAACTCGGCCTGGGCGGCGCCCAGCTGGTCTACAACCCCTCCGCCACCTCCCGGGGGCTCTCGGCGTACCTGTGGCAGCTCGAACAGCCCGCCTCCGCCGTCGCCAACGAGTACTTCGTCGCCGCCATCAACCGCGTCGGCCAGGAGGAGTACGGCGACAACGACTTCTACGGAACCAGCTACTTCGTCGACCCGCGCGGCCAGTTCGTCGGCGAGGTCGCCAGCGACAAGGAGGAGGAACTCCTCGTCCGCGACCTGGACTTCGCCCTGATCAAGGAGGTCCGCGACCAGTGGGCCTTCTACCGCGACCGCCGCCCCGACGCCTACGGAGGACTCGTACAGCCGTGACCAACCCCATCCCGCTGCACAGCCGCCACCGCACCGTCCTGCCCGACTGGCTCGCGCTCTACTACGACCGCCCCATCGAGCTCACCCACGGCGAAGGCCGCCACGTCTGGGACGCCGACGGCAACCGCTACCTCGACTTCTTCGGCGGCATCCTCACCACGATGACCGCCCACGCGCTGCCCGAGGTCACCAAGGCCGTCGCCGAACAGGCCGGGCGGATCATCCACTCCTCCACCCTGTACCTCAACCGGCCCATGATCGAGCTGGCCGAGCGGGTGGCCGCCCTGTCCGGCATCCCCGACGCCCGGGTCTTCTTCACCACCTCCGGCACCGAGGCCAACGACACCGCCCTGCTGCTCGCCACCACGTACCGCCGCTCCAACCAGATCCTGGCGATGCGCAACAGCTACCACGGCCGGTCCTTCTCCACCGTCTCGATCACCGGCAACCGCGGCTGGTCCCCGACCAGCCTCTCCCCGCTCCAGACCTACTACGTCCACGGCGCGGTCCGCACCCGCGGGCCCTTCGCCGGCCTCGACGACGCCGGCTTCACCGCCGCGGCCGTCGCCGACCTGGAAGACGTACTGGGCCAGGCGCGCGGCGGAGTGGCCGCGCTCATCGCCGAACCGATCCAGGGGGTCGGCGGGTTCACCTCACCGCCCGACGGCCTGTACGCGGCCTTCCGCGAGGTCCTCGACCGGCACGGCATCCTGTGGATCAGCGACGAGGTGCAGACGGGCTGGGGCCGCACCGGCGACAACTTCTGGGGCTGGCAGGCCCACGCCCAGAGCGGCCCGCCGGACATCCTCACCTTCGCCAAGGGCATCGGCAACGGCATGTCCATCGGCGGCGTCGTGGCCCGCGCCGAGGTGATGAACTGCCTCGACTCCAACTCCATCTCCACCTTCGGCGGCTCCCCGGTCACCATGGCGGCCGGCCTCGCCAACCTCGCCTACCTCCTCGACCACGACCTCCAGGGCAACGCCCGCCGCGTCGGCGGCCTCCTCCTGGAGCGGCTGCGCGCCGTCACCGCCTCCGTGCCCGCCGTACGGGAGGTCCGCGGCCGGGGCCTGATGGCCGGCGTCGAGCTGACGAAGCCGGGCACCGACCAGGCCGACCCGCAGGCGGCCGCCGCCGTCCTGGAGGCCGCCCGGGAACGCGGGCTGCTCCTCGGCAAGGGCGGCGGGCACAACACCAGCGTGCTGCGCATCGCGCCGCCGCTCTCCCTCACCGTCGCCGAGGCGGAAGAGGGCGCCGCGATCCTCGAGCAGGCGCTGAGCAGCATCCAGTAGGGGGAGCCACATGAGCATCCGTACGCTGATCAGCGGCGGCCTCGTCGTCACCGCCGCCGACGAGCTCCACGCCGACGTCCTGATCGAGGACGGCCGGGTGGCGGCCCTCGCCGCGCACGGCTCGGCGGCCGCCGGGGCCTGGACGGCCGACCGCACGATCGACGCCACCGGGAAGTACGTGATCCCGGGCGGTGTCGACGCGCACACCCACATGGAGCTGCCCTTCGGCGGAACCGCCGCCTCGGACACCTTCGAGACGGGCACCCGGGCGGCCGCCTGGGGCGGTACCACCACCATCGTCGACTTCGCCGTGCAGAGCGTGGGCCGCTCCCTGCGCGAGGGGCTGGACACCTGGTACGACAAGGCGGACGGCAAGTGCGCGATCGACTACGCCTTCCACATGATCCTCTCGGACGTCAACGAGGGGACCCTGAAGGAGATGGACCACCTCGTCGGCGAGGGGGTCACCTCCTTCAAGCTCTTCATGGCCTACCCCGGCGTCTTCTACAGCGACGACGGCCGGATCCTGCGCGCCATGCAGCGGGCCTCCGGCAACGGCGGGCTGATCATGATGCACGCGGAGAACGGCATCGCCATCGACGTCCTCGTCGAGCAGGCCCTGGCGCGCGGCGAGACCGACCCCCGCCACCACGGCGAGGTCCGCAAGGTGCTGTTGGAAGCGGAGGCCACCCACCGCGCGATCCAACTCGCGAGGGTCGCAGGCTCCCCCCTCTACGTGGTCCACGTCTCCGCCGAGGAGGCCGTCGCCGAACTCGCCGCGGCCCGGGACAAGGGCCTGCCGGTCTTCGGCGAGACCTGCCCCCAGTACCTGTTCCTGTCCACCGACAACCTGGCGGAGCCGGACTTCCAGGGTGCCAAGTACGTCTGCTCCACACCCCTGCGCCCCAGGGAGCACCAGGCGGCCCTCTGGCGCGGCCTGCGGACGAACGACCTCCAGGTGGTCTCCACCGACCACTGCCCCTTCTGCTTCCGCGGCCAGAAGGAACTGGGCCGAGGAGACTTCTCCAAGATCCCCAACGGTCTCCCCGGCGTGGAGAACCGCATGGACCTCCTCCACCAGGCCGTCCTGGACGGGCACATCAGCCGCCGCCGCTGGATCGAGATCGCCTGCGCGACCCCGGCCCGGATGTTCGGCATCTACCCGCAGAAGGGCACCATCGCGCCGGGCTCCGACGCCGACATCGTCCTCTACGATCCGCACGCCGAGCAGGTCATCTCCGCCGAGACCCACCACATGAACGTGGACTACTCGGCGTACGAGGGCAGGCGGATCACCGGACGCGTCGACACCGTCCTCTCGCGCGGCGAACTCGTCATCGACCGCCGCGAGTACACCGGCCGGGCCGGCCACGGCGCCTTCGTCCCCCGCTCCACCTGCCAGTACCTGTAAGCCCGCGAGCAGCAAGGAGCCGCCATGGACTTCGGCCTCGTCCTGCAGACCGACCCGCCCGCCTCCCAGGTCGTCAGCCTCATGAAACGCGCGGAGCGCAACGGCTTCCGCTACGGCTGGACCTTCGACTCGGCCGTCCTGTGGCAGGAACCGTTCGTCATCTACAGCCAGATCCTCGCCAACACGCAGAAGCTCCACATCGGCCCGATGGTCACCAACCCGGGCACCCGCACCTGGGAGGTCACGGCCTCCACCTTCGCCACCCTCAACGACATGTACGGCAACCGCACCGTCTGCGGCATCGGCCGCGGCGACTCGGCCATGCGCGTCGCAGGCCGGGCCCCCAACACCCTGGCCCGCCTGGGCGAGGCCATCGAGGTGATCCGCGACCTGGCGGAGGGGCGCGAGGCGGTCGTGGACGGCAACCCGATCCGCATCCCGTGGATCAAGGGCGGGAAACTCCCCGTCTGGATGGCCGCGTACGGCCCGAAAGCCCTGGCCCTCACGGGCGAGAAGGCGGACGGCTTCATCCTCCAGCTCGCCGACCCGTTCCTCACGCAGTGGATGGTCAAGGCGGTCCGCGACGCGGCGGCCGCGGCCGGCCGCGACCCGGCATCGGTCACCATCTGCGTGGCGGCCCCGGCATACGTCACGGCCGACGACTCGCCGGCCGCCCTGGCCCACGCCCGCGACCAGTGCCGCTGGTTCGGCGGCATGGTCGGCAACCACGTCGCCGACCTGGTCTCCCGCTACGGGGAGCACTCGGGCATGGTCCCCGACGAACTCACCGAGTACATCAAGGCCCGCCAGGGCTACGACTACAGCCACCACGGCCGCGCCGGAAACCCCTCCACGGACTTCGTCCCGGACGAGATCGTCGACCGCTTCTGCCTCCTGGGCCCGGCGGAGGCCCACATCGAAAAGCTCCGCGCCCTGCGCGACCTGGGCGTGGACCAGTTCGCCGTCTACGACATGCACGACGCCCGGGAGGCCACCATCGACGCGTACGGCTCCGACATCATCCCGTCGTTCAGCTGACACCCACCGACGACGCAGGGCCGACCGGGGAGTCGGCCCTGGCGGCCCGGGGGTTTGGAGGAGCGAGAGGTCTTCCTTCCAGTCCTGCCGTAGACGAGCTTCGCGGGCGGCGATACCGAGGTTCACGGCCAGGGCGGAGGCGTCCTGGCTCAGCGACCGTTGCTCGCCCCCGCGATGCGCTCGGCGAATGCATCCATGTAGTCGCGGTGTTCCACGTGGATCCTGGATTCCGGGATCTCCCCGAGGGGTGAGGTGTCCACGCCATCGAGCTTCCCGCACCCGTCGAGATCGCTCAGCGCGTGCAGGAGGGCTTCCAGGGCCACCCGGGACTCTTCGTGCGGGGCCAGCATGGCAATCAGGTCCCCCGCCACTCTGGCCTGAGTGTCGGACAGCAGGCCGACGAAGTCCTGAACGCGGTCACTCGCCTCCGTGCGCACCGCTTCGTCGGGACTCAGAAGGTCCCGCAGGAAGCCGATGTAGGACTTGCTTTCCATGTCTCCTGCTTCCCACCCGTTGTTCGGCGAACGTGCTCGGGATGATCATCGCCCGGGGTGAGGGGGAGCCGGGGCTTGGGTAAAGGTGGCTTAAAATGCGCCGGTGAGTGAGCAGAGAGCGCATGTGCGAATAGCGGGATATTTCGGTCGGTGGTGGGTCTTCGGGCCGCTGGTTGGCCTGGTTGCCGCCGTGGCGATGGGCGTGCGGATCTTCCATGGCGGACCGATCGGCATGGCGGACAACGGCGACGGTCCCTCCCGCATGTGTGCCCTCGACACCTCCGTCCACGTGGACAAGGGCTCCTCGTGGTGGTTCGACTTCGCCAACTTCCGGTATGACCGGGCCGAGCCGCAGGCTTGCAACTCCGAGAACACCTATCCGGGCAGCGGCAAGTGGATGCCCATGCTGGCCCGGCCGCTGAGCCAGCTGCTGGGTTACGGGGGCGCGATCGACCTCCGGGCCCAGGCGCTGCTCTGGTGCGCCCTGGTGGGGCTGGCCTTCGCCGTGTTCGCCGTCGCCCTGCGCGGCCGGCTCCTCTTCCGGCTGCTCGTCTGCGCCGCGCTGTTCCTGGTGGTCGGCGACTCGGTGGTGGCCGGGTACGCGGCCTCGCCGTTCAGTGAGCTGGCCGGGCTGACCGGGCTGCTGTTCGCCACCGTCGGCGCCGTCCATCTCGGCGGTACGCCCCGGGCCAGGCTCGGCGGGCTGCTGCTCTTCACCGTCGGGTCGGTCACCCTGGTGGGCTCCAAGATGCAGGCGCTCACCATGGCCGTCCCCCTGCTGGCGCTCCTGCTCTGGTCCAAGGTGCCGGTCGGCCGGCTCACCGGCCGGTTCACCGCCCGGGTGCTCCCCCTCGCGGCCGCGCTGGTGATCGGAGCGGCGGGCACGCACACGCTGCTGTTCCAGATGGAGGCGTTCAAGGAGATCAACCGGACCGAGATGATCTTCGTCGGGATCATGGGCAAGAGCCCCGATCCGGCCAAGGACGCCGTCGAGCTCGGACTGCCCGCCGACTTCGGCCAGTACGCCGGGCTGAACTGGTGGGGCGAGAAGGCACCCCAGAAGGACCCCCGCTGGCCTGAGGTCAAGGACCGCATCACCTACGCCAACATCGGCACCTACCTGGCCAAGCACCCGGGCGTCGCGCTCCGGATCGCCGACGGCGGGTTGGACGACTTCGCCGCCTCCCGGCCGGACAACCTCGGCTCGTACCCCGTCACCGCCGGCAAGGAGGCCGGTGCCCAGGAGCACAGGCTGGCTCTCTACACCGGATTCCTGCGGACCTTCGGGGGCGGCTGGGTGCTGGGTATTCAGTTCGCGTTCGTGGCGGCCGGGGCCTGGTGGCTGCGCCGCGGCCCGGACAACCCGCGCCGCCGTGCCTTCCTGGCGATGATGATCTGCCTCGGCGGGGCCACGCTGACCCAGTTCGTCACCGCCATGTACGGCGAGGCGATCGAGAACACCAAGCACCTGATCTACGGCATCTTCGCGACCGGCCTGGCCTTCGTGCTGGCGGCCGCCAGTGTGTCGTGCACCCCTGCGGAGGAGGAGGCCGAGGAGGCAGAGGAGGCCTTGGAACTGGTGTCCGATGGCCCGAAAAGATCAGGTTAAGATGCCACGGCAGACGCAAGCTGCCCACCGCGGCCCGTGCACGAGGCCGCCGCAGGCGCGGTTCCGTACGGGGCCGCCGCCCTGGTCGGACAGGCCGGGCGCGTCATTGCTTGGAGAGTTCCCGCCGTGTTCGGACAGCCTTCCCGTTCCCGTTCCGTTGTGACCGGCGCCGCCGTCGTGGCCCTTGCCGTCGTGCTCGCGGGCTGCGGGAGTACCAAGGGTGAGAAGGGCGAGAAGGGGGAGAAGGGTCGGAAGGGGTCGGCGGCGAGCAGCCCTGCCGGTCCGGCCGCCTCCCCCTCCGCCGAAGGCAAGGTGCGGATGCCCGCCGGGCCGGCCCCCGCCATGACCAAGGCCCGCGACACCGCCGTCGGCCCGATCATGACGACCAAGCTGGCCGGCCCGAAGTCCGGTGTGACCGGCCAGGTGTGGGTCTGGCTCCCTCCCGAGTACCACGACCCCAAGTACGCCACGACCGGCTTTCCGGTGCTGACCCTGTTCGCGGGCGGTCAGAGCAACGGCTACAACACCTGGGCCGGCAGCGAGCTGCCGATCCAGGAGGAGGACGTCCGGCTGGCCAAGGCGGGCAAGGCCCATCCGTTCATCATGGTCATGCCGGTGCAGAACTTCAGCGGCGACGAGAAGAAGGCGCTGGACTGCTCGGACATCCCCGGCCAGCCCAAGATGGCGACCTGGATGGCCCAGGACATCCCGGACTGGGTCCGCGCCAACTTCCGCACCCTCAAGGGCCGCGACAGCTGGGGCGTCATGGGCGCCTCCACGGGCGGGTTCTGCAGCGCCAAGCTCGCCCTGCAGTACCCGGACGTCTACAAGGCCGCGGTGCCGATCGACGGCTACTTCGCCCCCGACTCCCGCCTGTGGCAGGGCCACGACGCGGAGAAGGCGGCCAACAGCCCCGACCAGCTGGTCGCCCAGGGCAAGGCCGACGTGAAGATGCTGGTCACGGCCGGCGGGGCCGACGCCTACGAGAAGGGCGTGGTCAAGAGCTGGATGGCCAAGGCGGTTCCGCCCGTCGCCATCGAGTACTACGAGCAGCCCGGCGGCAAGCACCTGACCTCGGACTTCAAGAAGATGATCCCCGACGCCCTGCAGTGGTTCACGAAGAACCTGGAGGGCCCCGCCCACGACTGATGCCGGGCGGGCGTTAAGGACGCGTCAGGATTTCGCCAGACAGTCATATGGGCGTATTGACTGGGTTCGCGCTGCGTACGCTGACTCAGCCGTCGATGTCGATGGCCGAATCCGTGCCGTACGACAGGAGCGCCCCACGATGGCCACCCCTGCCCGCATGCCGCGCCTGCGCGCGTGGCTGCTGGAAGGCTTGACCGACCGCCGCCACAAACAGCAGCAGCATCCCGATACCGCGCACGAGGGCAGGCCCTGGTACCGGGTGATGTGCCTGACCGGTCTGGACTACTTCTCCACCCTCGGCTACCAGCCCGGCATCGCGGCACTCGCCGCCGGGCTGCTGTCGCCGGTCGCGACGATCGTGCTGGTGCTGCTGACGCTGTTCGGGGCGCTGCCCGTCTACCGTCGGGTGGCGCAGGAGAGCCCGCACGGCGAGGGCTCGATCGCGATGCTGGAGCGGCTGCTGTCGTTCTGGAAGGGCAAGCTGTTCGTGCTGACCCTCCTGGGGTTCGCCGCGACGGACTTCCTGATCACCATCACCCTGTCGGCCGCCGACGCCACCGCGCACATGGTGGAGAACCCGCACCTGACCGGCACCCTGCACGGGCACGAGGTGCTGATCACCCTGATCCTGATCGCCCTGCTCGGCGCGGTCTTCCTCAAGGGCTTCAGCGAGGCGATCGGACTGGCCGTCGCCCTCGTCGTCTCCTACCTGCTGCTCAACGCCGTTGTGGTGGCGGTCGGCCTGTGGCAGGTGGCCACCGAACCGCACGTGGTCACGGACTGGACCAGTGCGCTGACCACCGAGCACGGCAACCCCTTCATGATGATCGCCATCGCACTGGTGGTCTTCCCGAAGCTGGCGCTGGGCCTGTCCGGCTTCGAGACCGGCGTGGCGGTCATGCCCCACGTCCAGGGCGATCCGGGCGACGACCCGCAGCAGCCCGCCGGCCGGATCAAGGGCACGAAGAAGCTGCTCACCACCGCCGCGGTGATCATGAGCGTCTTCCTGATCTGCTCCAGCTTCATCACCACCCTCCTCATCCCGGCGGACGAGTTCAAGCCCGGCGGCGAGGCCAACGGCCGCGCCCTCGCCTACCTCGCCCACGAGCACCTCGGCTCCGCCTTCGGCACGGTCTACGACGTCTCGACCATCCTCATCCTCTGGTTCGCGGGCTCCTCGGCCATGGCGGGCCTGCTCAACCTGATGCCGCGCTACCTGCCCCGCTACGGCATGGCCCCGCACTGGGCCCGGGCGCTGCGCCCCATGGTGATCGTCTTCACGCTCATCGCGTTCCTCGTGACGTGGCTCTTCAACGCCGACGTGGACGCGCAGGGCGGCGCGTACGCCACCGGCGTGCTCGTCCTGATCACCTCGGCCGCCGTCGCCGTGACCATCGCCGCCCGCCGGGCCGGGGAGCGCGGTTGGACCATCGGATTCGGCATCATCTCGGCCGTCTTCATCTACACCACCGCCGTCAACGTCGTGGAGCGGCCGGACGGCGTGAAGATCGGTGCCTGCTTCATCGCCGGCATCATGGCCCTCTCCCTGCTGTCCCGCCTGGCCCGGGTCTTCGAGCTGCGCGTCACGGACGTCGAGTTCGACGAGATGGCCGAGCGGTTCATCAGGGACACCGCCACCCGCACCATCCGCTTCATCGCCAACGAGCCGGACCAGCGCGACCAGGCCGAGTACCGGGAGAAGATCGACCAGATCCGGGCCGACAACGACGTCCCGGCCGGCGACGACTTCCTCTTCGTGGAAGTCACCGTCCTCGACCCGTCCGAGTTCGAGGCCGGTGTGACGGTCAGGGGCGAGGTCATGCACGACCGCCACCGCGTCCTGACCCTGGAGTCCTCCTCCGTCCCCAACGCGCTCGCCGCCCTCCTGCTCCACGTCCGCGACGAGACCGGCCAGCGGCCCCACATCTACTTCGAGTGGACCGAGGGCAATCCGCTGGCCAACTTCCTGAGGTTCTTCCTCTTCGGGCAGGGCGAGGTCGCCCCCGTCACGCGCGAGGTCATCCGCGAGGCCGAACCGGACCGGGCCCGCCGCCCGCACGTGCACGCCGGCTGACGTCGCCCGCGGGGGGACCTGCGGCGAATCCGGCCGGCACCCCGCTCCCGCGGGGTGCCGGCCGGACGGCCCCTCCCCGGCGGCGCTACTCGCCGACGTCCCGGCGGCGCAGGTCCTCGAAGGTCTCGCGGCGGACCAGGAGCCGGGCGGTGCCCTCGTGCACGGCGACCACGGGCGGCCGGCCCACCATGTTGTAGCCGGACGCCATGGAGAGGTGGTACGCGCCCGCCACCGGTACGGCGACCAGGTCGCCGGGCCGGACGTCGCCGGGCAGTTCCACCCCGGCCGCGAGCACGTCACCGGCCTCGCAGTGCCGGCCGACGACCGTGGCCGTACGGGGGGCGGCCGCCGAGGCCCGCCCGATCAGCCGGGGTGCGTACCGGACCCCGTACAGGGCGGGCCGGGGGTTGTCGCTCATGCCCCCGTCGACGGCGACGAACAGCGTGTCCCCGGTGTGCTTCACGGCCAGCACCCGGTACAGGGCCACTCCGGCCGGCCCGACGACGGCCCGGCCCGGTTCGACCGCCAGCCGCGGCACGGGCATCCCGGCGGCGGCGCAGCCCTCGGCCAGGCCGTCCCGCAGCATCCGGGCGAGCGCGGTCACGTCGAGGGCGGGTTCGCCCGGCCGGTAGGCGATGCCGTGGCCGCCGCCCAGGTCGAGCTCGGGCAGCACCGTCCCGTGCGCGTCGCGGACTTCGGCCATCAGGGCGACCATCCGCCGCAGCGCCGTGAGGTAGGGCTCCGCCTCGGTGATCTGGGAGCCGATGTGGCAGTGCAGCCCGGTGAGTTCCAGCTGCGGCTGGGCCAGGACGCGGGACACGGCGCGCGCCGCGGACCCGTCCGTGGCGGACAGCCCGAACTTCTGCCCGTCCGTGCCCGTCCGGATCTTGTCGTGGCCGCCGGCCGAGACGCCCGGGACCACCCGCACCATCACCTTCTGGCGGCCGCCCGGCCCGACGGCGGCGGCGATGCGGGCGATCTCCGACGGGCTGTCGATCACGATCCGCCCGACCCCCAGGCGCAGTGCCGTGCCGAGGTCGCGCGGCGACTTCGCGTTGCCGTGCAGCACGATCCGCTCGGGCGGGAACCCCGCCGTGACGGCCAGTTCCAGCTCTCCCGCCGAGCAGACGTCCAGGCCCAGCCCCTCCTCGTGGACCCAGCGCACCATCGCGCGGGAGAGGAACGCCTTGGCCGCGTAGAAGACCTCGGCCCCGGGGAACGCCTCCCGGTACGTCCGGCAGCGCCTGCGCACCTCCCCCTCGTCCAGGACGTACACCGGGGTCCCGAACCGCTCCGCCACCTCGGCGAGCTCCACCCCGGCGACCGTCAGACCGCCGTGCGGCAGCCGGCCGGTGGACGCGGGCCAGACGCCGAGGCCGTCCGTTCCGGACGCGTGCGCCGCCATGACCGGTGTGGTCATCGTCCCGCCCCCGCTCAGGCGGCCGTGGCCGAGGAGGCGCGCGGCGCGGCCGGCGCGGTCCGGGCGCCGGGGGAGCCGTCCGTGACCGGGCCGGAGACCGCGGGAGCGGTCAGCGTCGGATCGACGGTCAGCAGCCCCACCCCGAGCGGCTCGGCCAGCGCCCTGAGCGCGGGCCGGGAGAGCCGGATCCACGGCTGGTCCGCGCCGAGCGTGGCGGCCAGCAGCTCCGGGCCGGTGAACCCGACCGCGGTGCGCGCACCCAGCGGGGTCCGGAACATGCGCACCACCACCTGGGCCGTTCCCGGCCGGACGGGGACGCAGAGGAGTCCGGCCGGGACGCGTTCCTCGGGCTCGGGGTCGTCGTCGTACTGGAACAGGCACATGGGGCTCTCCTCAAGAACCGTGGACGGGAACCGCGGACGGCGGTCGGCGCCCCGGGCGCGGGGAGGCGTCCGGGGCGGCACACGAGAACCATCCCCGCACCGGAGCCCGGGGGACCCGCCCCTGACGGGACCCTGACGGCGACCGGCCCGGTCCATACGCGGCGCTGACGACCGGAGACCCGGCACCCCGGCCCTCCGCCCCGGGCCGGCACGGACGATCATCGAACCGGCATGCGGAGGCGGACTCGGGGAGGGGCGGCATGGCGGAGACCGTCGGCACGGACGTGGCCGGGGAACTGGCACGGGCCGGAGCGCAGGAACAGGACCGGATCCTGGAGGAACGCGCGGAGGCGGTGGCCGGCCTCATGGCCGAAGCGTTCGGCCGCACGCACCCGGAGTTCGCGGCGAAGTCCGGGTTCGCCCGCTGGCAGCTCGCGGCCCTGGCCGTCGTCACCGCCGCTGCCCTGGCCGGGCTGGCGGCCGCGCCCATGGCCGTACTCGCGCTGCTCAGCGCGGTGGTGACGGCGTACAGCCTGCTGCACGCGGTGGTCATGCTGGCCGGCCTGGGCGGCGGCGGCCCCCTCGCGGGGGCGGGCGACGTGCCGCTGCCGGACGCGGAACTGCCGTTCTACACGGTGCTCGTCCCCGCCTACCGGGAGGCCGGGGTGATCGGCGGCCTGGTCCGGCACCTGGCCGCCCTGGACTACCCGCCGGACCGGCTGGAGGTACTGGTCCTGGTGGAACGCCACGACCCCGCCACCGCCCGGGCCGTACTGGCCGCCGACCCGCCGCCCTTCGTCCGCCTCGTCCGCCTTCCGCCGGGCCCGCCGCAGACCAAGCCCCGCTCGGTGAACCTGGGCCTGCTGCTGGCCCGCGGCGAACTCCTGGTGGTCTTCGACGCCGAGGACCGGCCCGACCCCGGACAGCTGCGCCGCGTCGCGGCCCGGTTCGCCGCGCGCGGCGGCGAGCTGGCCTGCGTACAGGCCCAACTGCTCTTCCACAACGCCGCGGTGAACTGGCTGACCAGGCAGTTCGCCATGGAGTACGCCCTGCGCTTCACACTGGCGCTGCCCGGCCTGGTACGGCTGGGGATGCCGGTCCCGCTCGGCGGGACCAGCAACCACTTCCGCACCGCCACCCTGCGCGCCGTCGGCGGCTGGGACGCCTGGAACGTCACCGAGGACGCCGACCTCGGCATGCGCTGCGCCGCCATGGGCCACCGCACCGAGACCATCGGGTCGGTCACCTGGGAGGAGGCCCTCGGTGCCGTCCGCCCCTACGTCCGCCAGCGCACCCGGTGGTTCAAGGGGTTCCTGCTGACGACGGTCGTGCACACCCGCCGCCCCCTGCGGACCGTGCGCCGGTTCGGCGTCCGGGGCCTGGTCACCCTGCTCGGCGTCGTCGCGGGCGCCGCGGTGACCTCGTTCGTCCAGCCGCTGCTGGCCGCCTTGACCCTGATCGGTCTCTGCGGCCTGTCCTGGTCGTCCGCCGGAGCCGGCCTGCTGCTGCCGTCCGTGGCGGCGCAGGCCGTGGCGGCCCTCGCCTGGACCGCCATCACCTTCACCGCGGCCAGGCGCGCGGGCCTCGGGGCTCCGTGGCACGCGCTCCTCACGCCGCTGTCCTCGGTGCTGTGGTGGTTCGCGGCCTGGCGGGCGGTGCACCAGCTGGTCTTCTCCCGGTTCAGCTGGGAGAAGACACCGCACGGGACGGGGGTCAGTTGACGTTGACGGCCTTCCAGGCGGCAGCCACCTGCTGGTACTCGGTGCCGGAGGCACCGTAGAGGTCGGCCGTCGCCTTCAGGGTGGCGGTGCGCGCACCGGCGTAGTTGGTCGTCGAGGTCATGTAGGTGGAGAGCGCCTTGTACCAGATCTTGTACGCCTTGGTGCGGCCGATCCCGGTGACGGTGGAGCCGTCGTAGGTCGGGGAGTCGTAGGACACCCCGTTGACGGTCTTGGCGCCGCTGCCCTCGGAGAGCAGGTAGAAGAAGTGGTTGGCGACGCCGGAGGAGTTGTGGACGTCGAGCCGGCCCACGTTCTTCGACCAGTAGTCGGCGGAGGCGCCGTCCTTGCTCGGCTTGTCCATGTAGCGCAGCGGGGTGCCGTTGCCGCGGATGTCGATCTTCTCGCCGATGAGGTAGTCGCCGGGGTCGGCGGGGTTGTTGGCGAAGAACTCCACGGAGGTGCCGAGGATGTCGCTGGTGGCCTCGTTGAGGCCGCCCGACTCGCGGCTGTAGTTCAGCTTGGCGGTGGCGGCGGTCAGGCCGTGGCTCATCTCGTGGCCGGCGACGTCCAGGGAGGTGAGCGGCTTCTGGTTGTTCGCGCCGTCCCCGTAGGTCATGCAGAAGCAGCTGTCGGACCAGAACGCGTTGACGTAGGCGTTGCCGTAGTGGACCCGGGAGTACGCGGCCTTGCCGTCGCCGGCGATGCCGTTGCGGCCGAACTCGCTCTTGTAGAAGTCCCAGGTGACGGCGGCGCCGTAGTGGGCGTCGACGGCGGCGGTCTGGCGGTTGGACGGGGTGCCGTCGCCCCAGGCGTCGTCGGCGTCGGTGAAGAGGGTGCCGGTCGAGGTGGAGGTGGCGCCGTTCAGGTCGTACGTCTTGTGGCCGCCGCGCGCCGCGTCGGTCAGGCTGTACACGGACCCGCTCTGCGTGGTGGTGAGGGGGACGGTGCCGGAGTAACCGCTGGTGCCGGTACCGGTGTCGATGGCCTCGTACGCGTAGAGCTCGGCGCCCGTCGCGGCGTCGGTGATGACGTGGCGCTCGCTGGGGGTGCCGTCGGGCTGGGTGCCGGTGACGACGGCCTCGTAGGCGAAGACCGGGGTGCCGGCGGCGGCCCACACGACCTGACGGGCGCCGGCCGGGGCGGGCTTCAGGCCGCGGGCGGCGGTCGGGGCGATCTTTGCCTCGGTGCCCTTGGTGGTCTTGCGGCTGCCGTCCTTCTTCTGGTGGACGATCAGGTCGCCGCCGAGGACGGGGAGTCCGGCGTAGGTGCGCTCGTAGCGGGTGTGCACGGTGCCGTCGGCGTCCTTGACCACGTCGCGTGCGACGAGGCGCTCCTCCTCGGACAGGCCGATGGCGCGCGCGGTGCCGGCCGCCTCGCCCTGGGCGGCGGATATCGCCTGCGCGCGGGAGGCGGAGGACAGCGTCAGGGCGGTGGCGCCGGCCTCGCGTTCGGCCGCGGCGCTGGCGGCGCCGCTCTGGGCGGCGATGGCGACCATGGCCGCGGAGGCGACCACGGCGGCGGTGCGCAGCATCCGGGCGCGGTTGCGGGAGGTGGGGGTGGAGGACATGGGGTGGGTCACTCGCTCTCCTGGTGTCGTGGGGGACGCCGGGGAGATTGCCAGAGAGCGGACCATCAATGACAGGTACGCAACAATTATTTGACCTGCTGTTATCCGAAGAGCGGAGTTCACTGTCCGCTGACCGGACCAAACCGGCGCATTCCGGCGCCCGCCCGGGAACGGGCGGGCGCCGGTGGCCGGATCGGGCCGGGCCTACTGGATCCCGGGAATCCGGCGGGACTTGAACGCGGCCGTGACGGCGTCCGCGGCGCTCTGGCCGTACATGCTCCGCGCGGTGGCGATCGTGGCCAGCGCCGCCTCGCGGAAGCCGGTGTCCGGGGCGAAGCGGAACTGGGCGTTCACGATGATGCGGTCGGCGGTCCTGGCGCCGAGGGCGCCGCGGATGTCGAAGAGGGCGCGCGACCAGATCTCGCCGTCGGCGTGGACCTCGCCGACCCGGTCCTCGTAGACCTTCGTCCCGTCGATGCGGCGCAGGCAGTGCGGGGCCGGGCTGTACGGGACCGAGTCCCAGTCGGCGACGCACGCCCGGTCCGCCGCCAGGGGCCAGCCGTACGCCGCGGCGGCGTGGTCGCCGACCTCCACCGCCAGGTAGTCGCCGAAGGCCTCGCCGATCGCCCCGGCCTCCGGGGAGCTGCCGAAGCCGGGCACCTGCGCGTTGTGCACGGCGTGCCCGTACTCGTGGACGATGACCTCGGCGTCCTCGGCGTCGTCGACACCGCCCTTGCCGAAGCGGATCTCGGCCTTCTTGTCGGTGAAGAAGGAGTTGTCGGCACCCCACTGGTTGATGCGGACCGGCTGGACGCGGTCGTTGGCGCCCGGCAGCTCGCTGCCGAAGCCGAGGCCCTGGAGGTACTCCTGCGCCTCGTTGACCCAGAAGTACGCCATGACCTGCTCGAACTGCTCGTCGGAGCGGTCGTAGCGGGCGGCGTCCGCGACCGACGCCGGCGCCCCGGTCTCCGACCGCACGGACGCCCATCTGCCCGAAAGGCCCCCACTGGAGTCGAGGTTGCGCAACGCCGCGGTGGCGTAGGCCGAGGCGGGTATCGCCGCGGCGGAGTCCTTGGCGTCGGTGAGCGTCTGGTCGCCGGAGGACTGCACCGGGTTGACCATGAAGACGCGGCCCTGGGGGAGGGCGCCGCCCGCCGGCCGGGGCGCGGTGGCCGAGGCGGGGGCGGCGAGGCCGAACAGTGCCACGGCGGCGGTGGCCGTCGCGATCAGTCCGCGGGGTGTGCGGGACATGGACATCCTCCTGTGGGGGACGCGGAGTACGGGAGAAAACGCGGCCGCGTGGTGCGTCCGCGTGGTGCGGACGCGATCTTTGCCCACCCGCAGTGGCTTTGACCAGGCCTCGGGAGCACCTGTCGAAGCGCGAGGCGTTCCAATTTCTAGGTCAGTCGACCTATAATCTGCTCCATGAGCGACGAACTGCTTCACGATCCGGCCGGCCCCGTCCTGATCACCGGCGGATACGGCACCGTCGGCGCCGAGATCGCCCGGATGGCGGCCGCCGGCCATCCGGTCCTGCTGACCGGGCGCACCCCCGAGCGGGGCCGCGCACTCGCGGACGAACTCGGGGGCGAGGCGCGGGCCTGGGACCTCGGGGACCCCACCCCCTTCCGGGCCGCGGTCCGGGCCGTGATCGGCGCCGTCAACGACCCCGACGACCGGGTGCTGCGCGCCGCCGTCACGGGCGGCGTGCCCTACGTCGACATCACCCGGTGGACGGCCCGGCTCCAGCGGGCCGTCACCGTGGCCGCGCTGCTCCGCCCCACCGCCCCCGTCCTGCTGTCCTCCGCCTGGATGGGCGGCGTCAGCAGCCTCGTCGCCGCACGGCTGGCCGAAGACCTGGGCGGCGCCGAGCGCGTCGAGATCGCCGTGCGCTGGGACATGGCCGACCGGGCCGGCGCCGACTCCGTGGAGTTCATGGACCGCCTCGGCATCGGCTTCGAGGTGGTCGACGGCGGCCGCCGCCGGCTCGCCACACCGCTCACGGACGCCCGTACGGTGCACGTCGCCGGGGCGCCCCTGCGGGTCGCCCGCATCGACACCCCCGAGCAGTACACGCTGCCCCTCACCCTCGCCACCGCCACCGCCGCCACCCGGATCGGCTTCAGCTCCGCCGCCGCCACCCGCGCCCTCCTCGCCCTGCGCGGAACGGGCTTCTTCCGCTGGGCGGGCGGCGAACGCTGGGCCCCCGCACGCCGCGCGCTGCTGCACTCGCCGGGCGAGGGCGGCACCGCCGTCCTGCGGGTCGACGTGGAGCACGGAGGCCGGAGCCGGTCCGCGACCGTCACCGACCCGCTCGGCCAGGGCCACCTGACGGCGGCCGGAGCGCTCCTCGGGCTGCACCGGGTGCTCGGCACCGACGGGGCCCCCGCCCCCGAGGGCGTGGTCTTCCCCGAACAGCACCCCGACCCCGGCGCGGCGGTCGCGCTCCTCGCCGCCCACGGCGTACGCGTCGACCTCGCGGCGGACCCCGCCGCCGGCTCCGGCCCCGCGGCGGACGCCGCGTGAGCGCCGGACCGACCCCCAAGGGGGAACTCCGCCGCACCGCACTGCTGGACGCCGCCGAACGGATCCTCGGTTCCGCCGGCGGCGCCGAACTCACCATGCGCGCGGTCGCCGACGCCGCCGGGGTGCGCCTGGGCCACCTCCAGTACTACTTCCCGGCCCGCTCCGACCTCGTGGCGGCCCTGCTCGACCGGATCCTCACCGCCTCCCTGGAGCGCGTCGCGGGCCTCACGGGCGGCCCGGGACCCGCGGCCGGTCCGGGGCCCGCGGCCCGCCCGGGACCCGCGGCCCGCCCGGGACCCGCGGCCGGCGGCTTGGACGCGGCCCTGGACAGCGTCCTCGCGGAACACGAAGACCTGTCCCTGGTACGGCTGTTCACCGAGGTCTGGGCGATGGCCGCGCACGACCCGGCGGCCGCCGCGGCCGTCCGCGCCTTCTACGACCGGTACACGGACCACGTCGCCGGCCTCATCCTCCGGCTCCGCCCCGGCCTGCCCGAAGCCGGCGCGCGGTCGCGGGCCGAGGTCTTCGTGATGGTGATGGAGGGCGCGGCCCTGTTCCGCTCGGGCATCGCGGGCACCCCGGGCCCGGCGGCCGAGGCCCGGCTGCGCCGGGTCCTGCTGGAACTGCTCGCATGACCCGGCCGGGCCGGACCGCCGCGGGCCCCTGCCGCAGGCCCCGTTCTGCCGCCCGCCCGGGCCTGCCGCCGTCCCCCGCCTACTGCTTGCCCTTGTCGATGACGAGGTCGGTGGTCCAGGTCTCGCCGGACTTCATCTCCTTGCCGTCGGCGTTGATGGGGGAGTAGACCCCGCCCACGGGCACCGTCTCGCCGGGGGCGGCGGACTGCAGGACGTCGCAGACCTCCGCGAGCGAGGTGACGGGAGTGTCCTTCATGGCGGTGATCACGTCACCACTGCCCAGCTTGGCCTTCGCGGCGGGGGAGTTGGTCAGGGTGTACACGACCATCATGCCGTCGACGTCCTTCAGCGCCTTCTGCGTCTGCGCCACCCTGGCGGCGTCCTCCTCGGCGAAGTAGTCGGCCAGTGCCGGGTTCTTCAGGTCCACCAGCTGCCAGCCGGGGTCGTTCTTCACGTCGCCGGCGGCCAGCTGGTCGAGCAGCGGCCGGACGTGGTCACTGCTGATGGCGTAGAACTGCCCCTGCATCCCTCCCCCTTGGAGGGAGAGCGTGTTGATCCCGATCACCTCGGCCTTGCCGTTGAGCAGCGGTCCGCCGGAGTTGCCCGGGTTGATCGTCGCCGAATGCTGGATGGTCGAGGGATAGCGCGGCATGGTGGCGTCCGGGGCGGAGTCCCTGACGTCCGGGTTCTGCACGGCGCCGGTGGTGAACACGGGCTTCTGCGCGCCCTGCGCCTCGATCGAGTCGGGATAGCCGAGAGCGGTGACGTTGTCGGCGAACGAGACCTTCTTGCTGTCGCCGAACTTGGCCTCCTTCAGCCCCTGTTGGGGATGCGAGAAGGTCAGTACGGCGAGGTCCTCGCACGGGTCGATCCCCAGCATGCGCGCGGCCACGGGCGCCCGGTCCTCGACGGCGACCCGCAGGGAGGGCTCGCCCTGCACCACGTGCGCGTTGGTGACGATGAGCCCCTTGTCCGCGTCGTAGATGACCCCGGTGCCGGCGTTGTAGGTCCCGATCACGTGCACCGTGGACGGCGCGGCGCGTTCGTAGATGTCCTTGGGTGACAGGTCGCCGGCGAACGCCACCCCACCGCTGCCGGCCGTGAGCACCACCATCGTGGCCAATGCCACGGCACCCCTGGTGCGTCCCCTCATGAGTTCGCCGCCTTTCTCCCGCACGGACGACCCCCTTCCAGGCTAGCCCCGCAGCGGGGAGGTGTCCTGCCGGCCGCGCGCCCGCCCGCCGGTGGGGATCGGCGGCCCGCCGTGATGTGATGGGGGCATGATCGATGAGTTCCTGGCCCATGGCCTGCCCGAGGTGGAAGAAGCCGTCCGCAAGGCCGCGGCGGTCGAGATCATGCCGCGGTTCCGGCAGCTCGCCGAGCACGAGGTGGACCAGAAGAGCGGCCCGCACGACCTCGTGACCGTCGCCGACCGGAAGGCCGAGGAACACCTCACCGCCTCCCTGACCCGGCTGCTGCCGGGCTCCGCCGTGGTCGGCGAGGAGTCCGTGCACGCCGACCCCAACGTCTACGCGGCGCTGCGCGCCGACGCCCCCGTCTGGATCGTCGACCCGGTCGACGGCACCCGGCAGTTCGTCAAGGGCGAACCCGGCTTCTGCACCCTGGTCGCGCTCGCCCAGCGCGGCGAGATCCTCGCCTCCTGGACCTTCGCCCCGGTCCTGGAGGAGATGTCCACCGCCGTGCGCGGGCAGGGCGCGTACGTCAACGGCCGCCGCATCCACAGCGGTTCGCCCGAGCCCGGCGCCGAGCTGCGCGTGGCGACCGCCCATCCGCTGTACACCTCCGAGGAGGACCGGCGCAGCCTCGCCCGGCTCGACGTGCCCGGCGTCGCGGCCCGGCCGTGCGGCTCGGCGGGCCTGGAGTACCTGAAGGTGGCGCGCGGGGAGATGGACGCGCTGGCCTTCACGTGGCCCTCCGCCTGGGACCACGCGGCCGGACTGCTGCTGGTCGCCGAGGCGGGCGGCGCGCAGAGCACCGTCGAGGGCGTCCCCTTCCGCGTGGACCGGGACAACGCCCTCCCGTTCGCCGTCGGCCGCGACGAGGCCACCGCGATCCGCATCCGCGACCTGCTCCGGGGCGCGTGACCGCGGCAGAGGGCCGGTGCGGCGAGAGCGCGTGCCGGGCGTCGCGGGGCAGGCGCCGGTTTGCGGACACCCCCTAGGCTGGGGGCCAGTGGCCGTCGCCGGACGAAGGAGCTGTTGTCAGTGCCGTCGATTCTCGACGCAGTCGTGGTGGGGGCGGGGCCCAACGGCCTGACGGCCGCGGTCGAACTGGCCCGCCGGGGGCACTCGGTGGCCGTCTTCGAGGCCGCCGAGGCGATCGGCGGCGGCGCCCGCACCGAGGAGCTGACCCTCCCCGGCTTCCGCCACGACCCCTGCTCCGCGGTGCACCCGCTCGGCGCCGGCTCACCGGTGTTCAAGACGATGCCGCTGAAGCGGTACGGCCTGGAGTGGCTGCACGCCCCGCTGCCCATGGCGCACCCCTTCGACGACGGGACGGCCGCCGTGCTCTCCCGTTCCGTGGCGGAAACGGCGGCCTCCCTCGGGCCCCGCGACGCGGGCGCGTACCGGCGGCTGGTGGAGCCGTACCTCGGCAAATGGGACACCCTCGCCCGGGACTTCATGTCCCTGCCCAGTACCGCCCTGCCCCGCGACCCCCTCACCCTGGCCCGCTTCGGCCTCACCGGACTGCCGCCCTCCACCTGGCTGCTGCGCCGCTTCCGCGACGACCGCGCCCGCGCCCTGTTCGCCGGGCTCGTCGCGCACGTCATCGCCCCGCTGAACGGCATCGCCACCGGCGCCGTCGGACTGGTCTTCGCCCTCGCCGCGCACGCCGGCGGCTGGCCCATGCCGCGCGGCGGCTCGCAGTCCGTCTCCGACGCCCTCGCCGGCTACCTGGCCGACCTCGGCGGCACCGTCCACACCGGCTTCGAGGTCAAGCGGCTCGACGACCTGCCCCCGGCCCGCGCGTACGTCTTCGACACCTCGCCGACCGCACTGGCCCGGATCGCCCGCCTCGGCCGCGCCTACGACGGCTACCGGTACGGTGCCGCCGCCTTCAAGCTGGACTACGCCCTGGACGGCCCCGTCCCCTGGACCGCCGAGGCCCCCCGCCGGGCCGGCACCGTCCAGATCGGCCCCGGCAGCCGGGACATCGACGCCGCCCTCCAGCTGGCGACCAGCGGCCGCACCCCCCGCAACCCGTTCCTGATCACCGCCCAGCCCAGCCTGGTCGACCCCGGCCGGGCACCCGAGGGCAAGCACGTGTTCTGGGCGTACGGGCACGTCCCCGCGGGCTGGGACGGCGACCTCACCGACGCCGTCGAACGGCAGCTGGAGCGCTTCGCCCCCGGCTTCCGGGACCTGGTCCTGGCCCGCGCCACGGCCGGCCCGCCGCAGCTCGCCGCCCGCAACCCCAACTACGTCGGCGGGGACATCGCCTGCGGCGCCGCCTCCGGCCTCCAGCTCCTGCTGCGGCCCAAACTCACCCTGTCCCCGTACACCACCGCCCACCCCGCGGTGTTCCTCTGCTCCTCGGCGACCCCGCCGGGCCCGGGCGTCCACGGCATGTCCGGCCACAACGCGGCCAAGGCGGTCTGGCGCCACCTGCGAAAGGCGAACTGATGGTGCGCATCACCCTCGTCCAGGGCGACATCACGGCGGAGAAGGCCGACGCGATCGTCAACGCCGCCAACTCCTCCCTGCTCGGCGGCGGGGGAGTGGACGGCGCCATCCACCGCCGCGGCGGCCCCGAGATCCTCGCCGCCTGCGAGGACCTGCGCCGCTCCCACTACGGCAAGGGCCTCCCGACCGGCCAGGCGGTCGCCACCACGGCCGGCCGGCTGGCCGCCGGGCACGTCATCCACACCGTCGGCCCCGTCTGGTCGCGCGAGGAGGACCGCTCGCACCTCCTCGCCTCCTGCTACCGCGAGTCCCTGCGCGTGGCCGACGGGCTGGGCGCGCGCACGGTCGCCTTCCCGGCGATCTCCACCGGCATCTACGGCTGGCCGATGGACGACGGCGCCCGCATCGCGATCGAAACCGTCCGGGCCGCCCGCACCTCGGTGGAGGAGGTCCGCTTCGTCCTCTTCGACACAGCCGCCTACGCCGTTTTCGAGGCCGCCCTCGCCGGCTAGGCCGTCCGCGCCCCGCCCCCCGGGGTGGGGCGCGGATAGGTGAGGGACCGCTTCACGCTGCCGTACGCGAAGCTCGACTCGATCGACGCGATGCCGGGGATGGCGTGGATGCGGTGGCGCACGAGGGACTCGTACGCCTCCAGGTCCTCGATGACCACCCGGAGCAGGTAGTCGCTGCTGCCCGCCATCAGGTAGCAGTCCTGGATGTGCTCGATCACCGCGACGTGCTCCTCGAAGAGGGCGACCGCCTCCGCCGTGTGCCGTTCCAGCCGGATGCGTACGAAGACGGTGATCGGGAGCCCGAAGGACACCTGGTCCACCACGGCCGTGTAGCCGCGGATCAGCCCCGCCTCCTCCAGCCGGCGGACCCGGCGCAGGCACGGGGAGGGGGAGAGGCGGACCCGGTCCGCCAGGTCCTGGTTGGAGAGCCGGCCGTCGGCCTGCAACTCCCGGATGATCTGCAGGTCGACCGCGTCCACGACTGCTCCCGAGGGCTTTCCCGGGGGTTCCGGGGGGCTTCTCCGCCGTTTCTTGGCAGATCCTGCCTCAAACGTATGTCCGAGCGGCAGAACTGGCAATCGGCTGCCCCGGCAAAAGCCCTAACGTTGCCCGCGAACGGGCCGGACCGGCCCGCTCTCACAGGCTGGAGCAGATCCCTTGGTCGCGACCAACACCACCGGCGCGGCCGCGCCTCACGACACGGCGGTCCCGCCGGCCGGAAACCCCGTCCGGCGCGGACCGTCACCGCAGGCCCGCGGCATGGCCGCGCTGCTGGTGACCGTGGCGATCTGGGCGGCCTTCGCCCTCAGCGCCCGGGGCCTGAGCGCCTCGACCCTGATGCCCGCCGACGCGGCCCTGCTGCGCTTCGGCGTCCCGCTGCTCGTCCTGCTGCCGGCCCTGTGGCGGCGCAGGCGCCGCATCGCCGCCGTGAAGCCGGGCGCCGCGATCAAGATCGTCTGCGGGGCGGGGGTGCCGTTCTTCCTCGCCGCCATGCACGGCGGATCCCTGACCTCGGCGGCCTTCGTCGGCTCGATCGTCCCCGGCATGGTCCCCCTCTTCGTCGCCGCGCTGATGGCCGCCCGCGGCCACGGACTGCCGAAGGGCACGCAGGTCGCCGGCCTCGCGCTGATCGCGGCCGGGGTGGCCGCCCTCGTCTGGCGGTACGTCGTCCCCGTCGACGCCGACGTCCTGGAGGGTGCCGGCACCCTCCTGGTGGCCAGCGGGCTGTGGGCCCTGTACACGGTCGGGCTGAAGGACGTCGACCTCGACCCCGTCGGGTCGATCGGGCTGCTGTGCCTGCCCTCCTTCGCCGTGATCGGGCTGCTGGTCCTGACCGGCGCCCTCCCGACGGGCCTCGCCCACGCCACCGGCGGCGACATCGCCACGTTCCTCGTGGTGCAGGGCCTCGGCGTCGGGCTGTGCGCCGGCCTGCTCTACGCCTACGCCATCCGCAGCCTCGGCGCCGAGCGCAGCTCCGTCGTCGGCAGCCTCAGCCCCGTCGCCGTCGTCCTCCTCGCCGTCCCCGTCCTCGGCGAGTCCCCGACCCCGGCCGTGCTGATCGGCGTACCGCTGATCACCGCCGGAGTCGTCCTCGCCAACCGCCGCCGCACCCCCGCCCGTCCCGCCCCCGCCCGTCCCGCCCCCCGCACCGAGGTCCCCGCAGATGCTTGAGCTCCTTCCCCCGCCGCCCACCGACCCGCTGTGGGACCTGACGTACGAGTTCGGCTCCGACGAGCGGGCCGAGCGGCTCAACCTGGTCCTCGGCGTCTACCGCGACCAGAGCGGCCGCACCCCGGTGATGGCCGCCGTCCGCGAGGCCGAGATACGCCTCGCCGAGCGCTCCGAGTCCAAGGAGTACCGCGGGCTCTCCGGCAACGCCGCCTTCAACCGCGCCCTGCTGGACCTGGTGCTCGGCCCGCAGGGGCCCTCCGACCGGGCCGCGGCCGTACAGACCGTCGCCGGCTCCGGCGCGCTGCGCCTGCTCGCCGACCTGATCTGCCGGACCCGCCCCGGCACCACGGTGTGGATCAGCGACCCCGCCTACGTCAACCACCGCCCCATCCTGGAGGCCGCCGGCCTGGAGGTCCGCACCTTCGGCTGGTGCGACGCCGAGGGCGGGTTCGACGCCGCCGGAGTCCTGCGCGACCTGGCCGGGGCGCGCCGCGACGACGTCGTCCTGCTCCAGGGGTGCTGCCACAACCCGACCGGCGCCGACCCGGCGCCCGAGGACTGGGCCGCGCTCGCGGAGCTGGCGGCCCGGGACGGCTGGGTCCCGTTCGTCGACCTCGCCTACCACGGGCTCGGCGACGGGCTGGAGGCCGACCTGGCGGCCACGCGCCTGCTGGCCGAGCGGGTCCCGGAGATGCTCATCGCCGTGAGCTGCTCCAAGAACTTCGGCCTCTACAGCGACCGCACCGGCTGCGCCATCGTCCTCGGCGCGTCGGCGCGGGCGGTGCGGCACGCCGAGACGGCCCTGCAGAACGCCGCCCGGACCCTGTACTCCATGCCGCCCGAGCACGGCGCCGCCGTCGTCACCACCGTCCTGGAGGACGTGGTGCTGCGGGACCTGTGGCGCGCGGAGCTGGACGCGATGCGGTCCCGCATCGAGGCGAACCGGACGGATCTGGCCGCACGCCTGACCGCCATGGGGTGGCAGGCGCAGGCCCGCTCGCTCGCGCGGCAGCGCGGCATGTTCTCGATGCTGCCCCTGACGGCGCAGGAGATGCTCCGGCTGCGCCGGGAGTACGCGATCTACGGGACCACCGCCGGGCGCATCAACATCGCGGGCATCTCCGCCGACCGGATCCCCTGCCTCGCGCAGGGCATCGCGGGAGTGCTCGCGGGCCGCTGACGGCCGGGAGGGACCGGGACCGCCGGGCGAGGCGGACCGCGGCAGGGCCGCGGGGCGGGGCGGCGCGGCGCCGGGGGCGCGCGGAGCGCGGGAGCGCGGAAGTGAGGGAACGCGGCCCGCTCCGCGGGCTCCCCGGACGTGACAGTCCCCGGCTGTCCCGCCGGTGCCATGAGCCATCCGCCGTCGCCGATGGCTCCCGTGGTCCGCGAGAACGGCCGGGGGCCTGGCCAGAGCCTGGACAAGGGTCACGCGGGCCCGGGGACGTCTCCAGGGGCGGGTGCGGCTCTTTCCGGTATTCCGGTGTATTACCGATTTTCCTCCCCGTCATCCCATAGTCAAGGGAAAACGGGAGCCGGAATCCGGAAGTGAATGGCCGGATAGAACTGGCCTTGAGCAGGGCCGAGTTGGGGGTGTGGCATCATGGCCGCATTGTCCGACCGCTGGGTTCCCCGGAGGACTGAGGGATGAAGTTACCTGGCTCCGCGTTACCGGCGTCGGAGGACAGGCGGCTCAGGCGCCGTCTCAAGAAGGTCCGCCACACCTGCGAGGGCCTGCTCGCCCAGTGGGGCATGGAGCACGGCTGCGGCATCGACGAACTCCACGCATATCTCAGCGAGCAGCGCGGGCGGCCCATCCATTTGATTCCGACGGCCTTCCCCGAACGCCATCTCTTCGGCATATGGCTGAAAACCGATGACTTCGACATCATCGCCTTCGAGAAGGCCGCTTCGGCGTCGCACAAGGAACACATCATCGCCCACGAGCTCGCCCACATAGCCTTCGACCACGACGGTTCCGTGCAACTGGACCAGCTCGGCGCCGGGCCCGTCCCGGCGGCCGGTACGGGCGATCCGGGCGCGCTGTTCTCGGACGTCGACCCCGAGGCGGTGCGCGGCGTCCTCATGCGCTCCCGCTACAGCGACGACGAGGAGCAGGAGGCCGAGACCATGGCCTCGCTGATCCTGGCCCGAGCCACCAAGCGCTGGACCGAGCGGGCCTGGGGCGTGCCCGAGGAGGCCGCCGAGATCGTGGCCCGCATCGAGAGCGGGCTCGGCAGACCCGAGCAGGGGCCCGCGTGATCTACACCGTCCTCGCGTGGGTCTGCGCCTTCGTGGGCCTCGCGGCCTTCGCGTACCGCCTGCCCGACGTGCTGCGCCGCAGGAACGACATCGCCCTGTGGGCGCTGTGCACCTACTTCCTCTGCTCCGGGATCAGCTTCCTGGTCGACCTGGACCAGCTCCGGCTGCACATCTCCGCCTTCTTCGGCCTGCCGAACATCACCTCGCTGATCACCCAGGCCGCCGTGGTCGTGCTGACCGCCGCCCAGCAGGTCGTCCTCGTCTACTGGTCCTCGCCGCCCGCCGAGGCCCGGCGCATGGCGCGCCGCCGCGTCCTGTTCTTCGCCGCGGCCCTCGCCGTGCTGGTCGTCGCGTCCTTCGCCGTCGGCCCCGTGGCGCACTCGGAGACGGCCACCTCCACGATCCTGCTCAGCATCAAGCACGGCAGCTACGCCCTCTACATGTCCTTCTACCTGCTGATCTGCGCCATCGGCCAGTTCGAGACGGTCCGCCTCTCGCTGCGCTTCACCACGATGGCCAACCGGCAGTGGCTCAAGGTCGGCATGCGCACCGTCACCGTCGGCGCCAGCATGATCCTCGTCTACTGCGTCACCCGGAGCATCCAGATCGCCGGGACCCGCCTGGACTACGACGCGGCCGCCCTCGACCCGGTCCAGTGGACCTGCGGCAGCGTCGGCGCCCTCCTCCAGATCGCCGGCTGGACCATCCCCTCCTGGGGCATCCGCATCACCCGGGCCCGCGGCTGGGCCCGCAGCTACCGCTCCTACCGCCGGCTGAGGCCCCTGTGGTGGGCCCTGTACGAGGCCTCCCCGGACATCGCCCTGGACCCGCCCCGCTCCTGGCTGCGCGACCTGGTGCCGCCCCGGGACCCGCACTACCGCCTCTACCGGCGCGTCATCGAGATACGCGACGGCCAGCTGATCCTGCGCACCTCCCTGTCCCTGGAGGACTTCGTCCGGGTCGCCCGCTCCCTGGAGCTCCCGGAGGACCCCACCTCGCCGCTGGGCGAGGCGCTCCAGGTGCGCGCCGTGCTCAGCCGCCCGCCGCACGAGCGGGCGGAGCGGGCCGAGCGGGCCGAAGCCTGCGACATCCCCGCGCGGCCCCCCTACGAGGACTTCCGCGACGAGGTGGACTGGCTGAGCAAGGTGGCCTCCTCCTTCGACGACCTCGGCCAGCGCCGGGCCCGCGCCCTCGACGCCGGCCTGCTGTCATGACGGCGGCCGCCCCGCCCGGCGGTGCCGAGGAGCACGACGCGGCGCTCCGGCTCGCCGTGCGCACCACCGGCCGCCTGCTGGCCCTGGACGCCCGCCAGGGCGCGACGGCCGCCGTTCCCGCGGTACGCGAGGCCGTGCGCCGGATCCCGGAACTGGCGGCCGACCCCCGGACCCTGCACGCGTACGGCCCGGACCGGCTCGCGGCCCTCGCCGAGCTGAGCGAGGTCATCGGCTGGATCCTCTTCGACGCCGGCCGCTACCGGGGGGCCCGCCGCATGAACGCGCGGGCGCTGGCCCTGGCGGACCTCTGCGGCGACCGCTGGACGGCCCGGCTGACCCTGCTGAACCACAGCATGCTCACCACCCACACCGGGCGGCCCCGCGCCGCCCTGGCGGCCGCCGCCCGGGTGGACGGGCCCCGGCCGCTCCCCGCCCGCGTCGCCGGCCTCGTACTGATCCGGCGGGCCCACGCGACGGCCCTGCTCGGCGCCCGCACGGAGCCGCTGGAGCTGATCTCCCGGGCCCGCAGCCGCTTCCTCGACGGGGTCTCCCGCCGGGACCCGCACTGGGCCTGGTGGATCGACGAGGCCGAACTGCTGGGCCACGAGGGCTGGGTCCAGGCCCGGCTGCGCCGCTGGGACCGGGCCGTCCCGCTGCTGCACCGGGCGGCCACCGCCCCGGGCCCCTCCTACCGGCACCTGTTCACCGCGGAGCTGCTCTCGGCCCTGGCCGGGGCCGGGGCCTGGCGCGAGGCGGAGGAGCTGATCGCGCGGGTCGCCCCGGGCGCCGCGGCGATCGGCTCGGTGCGCACCACCGAGTCCCTGCGCCGGACGGCGGCGGCCCTGCTCCGGGCCCCGGCCGCCCCGGCCGCGCTGCGGGACGCGGCGGCCTTCCTGCGGGAATCGCTGCCCGCCTGATCCACGAGACACCCGCGAGACACCCGCGAGTACACCCCCAGACCTCCCGGACCGGCACCGGGCCCGCCCCCAGGGCGGCCCCGCGCACCCGCCGGTCCGCGGACCACGCACGACACACGGACCGATTGGACGACTGCATGCGCAGCATAAGGATCTCCGCACCCGCCGCCGGCCTGCTGGCGGCGGCGGCGCTCCTCCTCGCCTTCGGCGGGCCGGCCCCGCAGGCCTCCCTGAGTGCCGGCACCGTCTCGGCGGCTTCGGCAGAGGCGGACGCCGCCCAGACGGGCAGCCCGTACATCTCGACCCACCTCTACTTCGGCACCGGCCGGCACGACGGGAAGCCGCCGATCACGGAGGAGGAGTTCGACAAGTTCATCGCCGACGTGGTCACCCCGCGCTTCCCCTCCGGGCTGACCCTCCAGGAGGGCCGCGGCCAGTGGCGTGACAAGGACGGCGACATCAACCGGGAGAGATCGTACGAGCTGACCGTCATGTACCCGGTGCGCGAGGCCCGCGCCCGGAACGCGGACATCGAGTACATCCGCCGCCTCTACTGCACCATGTGGGAGCTCGAATCGGTCGGCCGGGAGGACGTCCGCTCCCAGGTCGACTTCTGACCGGCGGGGCCCCGGTCCGGCGCGCCCGGACCGGGGCCCTTCCCCGCCCGCCGCCGGGACCGGAGCCCTTTCCCGCCGCCGGGGCCGCGCGGAGCGCCCCGCGCCGGGGGCTCGGATAGGGTGAATCGGTACGAATCAGGCCCCCTCGGGGTGAGGTCGGTGCATTGGACACGTACCAGTCGACGAGCAAGGTGCCCGACCCGCCGGCGGCGGCGGTCGGGTACGCGGGCGTCCTGCGCGAACTGCTCCCGATCGCCCTGTGGCGGGAGGACGCGGACGGCCGCGTCGTGGAGTGGTCCCTGGCCGCCCAGGACCTGCTGGGCCACCGCCCCGAGGACATCCTCGGCCGCCCCGGCACCGCCGTGCTCGTCCCCGAGGCCAACCGCGAGCTCGCCGACGACCTGACCCGCCGGGTCCAGGCCGGCGAGACCGTCGTCGGCACCCTGCCCGTGCGCCACCGCGACGGACACCGGGTGGCCATGGAGATGTGGATCGTCCCCGCCGCCGACCCCCAGGGCCGCACCGGCGCCATGCTCATCGCCGTCGAGACCTCCGAGGTCCTGCGCATGCGGGACTCCCTCGCCGCCCTCCAGAGCCTCTTCACCCAGTCCCCGATCGGCCTCGCCACCCTCGGCCCCGACCTGCGCTTCCTGCGCGTCAACGACGCCCTCGCCCGGATGAACGGCGTCCCCGCCGCCGAACACCTCGGCCGGCGCCTCAGCGAGGTCGTCCCCGGAGTCAACGCCACCGCCCTGGAGGACACGATGCGCCAGGTGCTCGAACGGGGCACCGCCGTCGTCGACGTCCGCCGCACCGGCCGCACCCCCGCCGACCCCGACCACGACCGCACCTGGTCCTGCTCCTACGCCCCCCTGCTCGACGGCAGCGGCCGCCCCCTCGGCCTGATCGCCTCCCTCATCGACATCACCGAGGGCCAGCGGGCCCTCCTGGAGGCCGAACGGGCCCGGTCCCGCTTCGCCCTGCTCGCCGAGGCCGGCACCCGCATCGGGACCACCCTCGACCTGGTCCGCACCGCCCAGGAGATCGCCGACCTGCTGGTCCCGCAGCTCGCCGACTCCGCCGACGTACAGCTCCTCGAAGCCGTCCTGGACCCCGACGAGAGCGCCGTCGCCGCCGCCTCCACCCACGGGGTGCTGCGCAGGCTCGCCGCCACCTTCCCCGACCCCACCGCCCCCACCTCCCGCCTCGCACCGGGCCAGACCTTCCAGATCCCCGCCGGGACCGTCTACGAGCGCGTCATCGCCGAGGGCGTGCCCATGAACCTGTACGTCTCCGACATCCCCGCACTGATCACCGACCCCCGCGCGGACGCCCTGCGCGACTACCTCGCCACCCTCGGATCGGCCCGCATGGTGCCCCTGGTCGCCCGCGGCAAGGTCCTCGGAGCCGTCGCCGTGACCCGGCTGCGCTCCCGGGAGCCCTTCGACGCGCAGGACTGCGTCCTCATCGACGAACTCGTCGCCCGGGCCGCCCTCAACATCGACAACGCCCGCATGTACACCAGCCAGCGCCAGGCCGCCCTCACCCTCCAGCGCAGCCTCACCAACAGCGCCCTCCCCGAGGTGCCCGGCCTGGAACTCACCGGCCGCTACCTCCCCGCCAGCGAGCACGACGTCGGCGGCGACTGGTACGACGTCATCCAGCTGCCCCGCGGCCGCACCGGCCTCGTCATCGGCGACGTCATGGGCCACGGCATCCACGCCGCCGCCGTCATGGGCCAGCTCCGCACAGCAGTGCGCACCCTCGCCCGCCACGACGTACCGCCCGCCCGGATGCTCCGCTCCCTCGACGCCGTCGTGGCCGACCTCGGCGAAGACGAGATGGCCACCTGCGTCTACGCCGTCCACGACCCGGCGGCGGGCGGCTGCGTCGTCGCCCGCGCCGGGCACCCGCCGCCCGCCGTGGCCACCCCCGACGGACGGGTCGCCTTCCTCCAGGGGCCGCCCGGCCCCCCGCTGGGCACCGGCGGGCGGGAGTTCCGCACCGAGGAGGTCCCGCTGCCGCCCGGAACCCTGCTCGCCCTCTACACCGACGGGCTGATCGAGTGCCGCCACCGGGACCTCGACGAGGGCATGGACCGCCTCGCCCGGACCCTGCGCCGGGCGGACCGGCCGCTGGACGAGCTGTGCGACGACGTCCTGGCCCGGCTGCTGCCCGACGCCCCGCAGGACGACGTGGCCGTCCTGCTGGCCCGCACCACCCGCACCACCCGCACCGCCCGCACCCCGTGAGGACGCGCCGGGCGGCCCTCACCAGGCCAGGTCCTCCAGCGCGTCCAGGTCCATCTCCAGCGGCACCTGCGCCTCGCCGCCCGACGGCGACAGCTCCGCCCAGATGACCTTGCCGCGCTCCGTGTAGCGGGTGCCCCACCGCTCCGCGTACTGGGCCACGAGGAACAGGCCCCGGCCCCCTTCGTCCGTCGTCGCCGCGTACCGCAGGTGCGGGGAGGTGCTGCTGCCGTCGGCGACCTCGCAGATCAGCGCCCGGTCACGGAGCAGCCGGACCCGGATCGGCTCGTTCCCGTACCGGATGGCGTTGGTGATCAGCTCGCTGAGGATCAGCTCCGCCGTGAAGGAAGCTTCCTCCAGCCCCCAGTCCCGCAGCTGCGCGGCGGCCTCCCGCCGCACCCGGGAGACGGCCGCCGGATCGTCGGGCACCTCCCACTCCGCGATCCGGTCCGGCTCCAGCCGCCGGGTGTCCGCCACCAGCAGCGCGATGTCGTCGCTCGGCACCGGGAACAGCATCGCCGACAGCACGTCCGAACAGGCCTGCTCGGGGCTGCGGCCCGGCCGCGACAGCGTCTCGCTCAGCAGCGCGAGCCCGCTGTCGAAGTCCCGGTCGCGGTCCTCCAGCAGCCCGTCCGTGAACAGCACCAGCCGGCTCCCCTCGGGCAGCGCCAGCCGCGCCGTCTCGAAGGGCATCCCGCCCACCCCCAGCGGCAGCCCGGTGGGCAGCTCGGGGAACTCCACCCGCCCGTCCGGGTGCACCAGGGCGGGCCCGGGGTGCCCGGCGCTGGCCATCGTGCAGTGCCCGGACACCGGGTCGTAGACGGCGTACAGGCAGGTGGCGCCCGTGATCCCGGCCGGCGGCTCCTCCGCCTCCCCGGCCAGGCCCGGGCCCTCGGCGCCCGCGCCGGACTCCCCGTCCTCCAGCCGGCCGACGTCCTCCAGCTGGTCGATCCGGTCGGTGAGCTCGTCCAGGTGGCCCAGCAGCTCGTCCGGCGGCATGTCCAGGGTGGAGAAGTTGTGCACCGCCGTCCGCAGCCGGCCCATCGTCGCCGCCGCGTGCACCCCGTGCCCCACCACGTCGCCCACCACCAGCGCCACCCGGGTCCCCGGCAGCGGGATCACGTCGAACCAGTCCCCGCCCACCCCCGCCGTCGCCGGCAGGTAGCGGAACGCCGTGTCCACCGCGCTCAGCTCCGGCAGCACCCGGGGCAGCAGGCTCCGCTGGAGGGCCACGGCGGTGGCGTGCTCGCGGGTGAAGCGGCGGGCGTTGTCGACGGACACCGCCGCCCGCGCCCCCAGCTCCTCCGCGAAGGACAGGTCCTCCTCGTCGAAGGCCTCGGGAGTGTCCGCCGCCCGCCAGAAGTTGGCCATGCCCAGCACCACGCCCCGGGCCTGGAGCGGTACGGAGATCAGCGAGTGCAACCCGTAGTCCAGGGCCTGCTTCGTCCCCGGCTCGTCCTGTGCCCGCCAGCCCATCGCCGCGTGCAGGTCGGCGGCCAGCACCGCGTGCCCCGCGGCCAGCGCCGTGGCCATCGGAGCCGTCGGCACGTCGAAGCGGATCACGTCCCCGACCGGCTGGAGCGGCTGGTCGGAGCGCGTCCCGCTCATCGCAGCCCGGCGCATCCGGGTGTGCACCCCCGCGGCGGGCGAGGGCTCGTCCCCGCGCAGCACGGGCTCCAGCAGCTCGACGGTGACGAAGTCCGCGAAGCGCGGCACGGCCACCTCCGACAGCTCCTCCGCCGTCCGCACCACGTCCAGCGTGGTGCCGATCCGCACGCCCGCCTCGTAGAGCATCTGGAGCCGTTCCCGGGCCACCTCGGCGCGCCCGGACAGCGCCGCGAGCTCGGTCGTGTCGCGCAGGGTGGTGACACTGCCCGACGGCCGCCCGGCGAACGGCTCCGTGGGCCGTACGTTGACGGCGAGCAGCCGGTCCCCCGCCAGGTGGACCTCGTCCGTCGCGACCCGCCCCGACAGCAGCAGCTCGGTGGTGCGCGGGTCCAGGCCGAGGTCGCCGACGTACCGCTGTTCGGCGTCGGGCGGCAGGTCCAGCAGCCGCCGCGCCTCGTCGTTGGCGAGCAGCAGCCGGTGGTCGGCCCCGACGATCAGCACGCCCTCGCGCACGGCGTGCAGCACCGCCTCGTGGTGCTCGTTCATCCGGGCCATCTCCACGGCGCCCAGCCCCCGGGTCTGGCGCCGCAGCCGGCGGCTGACCAGGGCGGCGCCGCCGGTGCCCAGCAGCAGGGCGCCCGCCGCCGCGCCGAGCAGCAGCGGCAGCTGGCCCTCCACGGCGTTGCCCACGTTCTCCACCTCGATGCCGGTGGAGACCAGGCCCACGACGGTGCCCCGCGCGTCCCGTACGGGGACCACGGCGCGGACGGCGTCACTGGGGTCGCCCCTGAACACCTCGGTGAAGGACTGCCCGGCCGCCGCGCGGGCCAGGTTCCCGGTGGCGCGCTGCCCGATCAGCTCGGGTCTGGAGTCGGTGTAGCGGATCCCGTCGGTGGTCATGACGGCGACGAAGTCCACCCCCGAGGCGCGGCGGGCGCCCTCGGCCAGCGGCTGGAGCTCGGCCGTCGGGTCGGCGGACTTCAGGGCAGCGGGCAGGCCGGGTGCGTGGGCGAAGGCCTCGGCGGTGGCCAGCGAGCGGTCCCGGGCGTTCTGCTCGATGTCGTAGCGGCCCTGCAGCACCAGGGCCAGCGCGGCCGTGGTGATCAGCACCAGGACGATAACGGCGGTGACGGAGAACACCTGGCCGGCGATGCTGTTCCGGCCCCGCCACAGGCGCGCGGGCAGGCTCGTGGGCCGCGTCTCCCTGTCCCGACCCGAACGTCCGGTCATGAGCCATTTCTAACACTGTCGCCGCCCGCGGGAGCGGTGGCCGCGGCCGCCCGGTACGCGCGGGGGCTCAGCCCGAAGGATGCGCCGAAGTGCTGGCGGAAGGTGACCTCGCTGGCGAACCCGGCGCGCCGGGCCACCTCCGGCACCGGATGGTCGGTGCGCTCCAGGAGCTTGCGGGCCTCGTCCAGACGGCGGCTCAGCAGCCATTTGTGCGGCGTGGTGCCGGTGGCCGCGGTGAAGTGCCGGGCGAAGGAGCGCGGGGACATGCCCGCCCAGCGGGCCAGGGTCGCCACGTCCAGCGGCTCGTGCAGCCGCCGCAGCGCCTGCTGCCGTACGGCGGCCAGCGCCTCGGCCGTGCGGTCCGCCGCCGGGGTGGGCCGGTCCAGGTACTGGGCGTGGTCCCCGGTGCGGAAGGGGCCGGTCACCATCGAGCGGGCGATGGCGGCGGCGGCCTCCGCGCCGTGGGCCTCGCGGACCAGGTGCAGGCACAGGTCGATCCCGGAGGCCACCCCGGCCGAGGTCCACAGGCCGTCGTCCTCCACGAAGAGCGGGGCCTCCTCGACCAGCACCGCCGGGTAGCGGGCCGCCAGCTGCGGGGCCAGCCACCAGTGCGTCACCGCCCGGCGGCCGTCCAGCAGCCCGGCCTCGGCCAGGACGAACGCCCCGGCGCAGAGCGCGGCCACCGGTACCCCGCGGGCGTGCGCGGCGCGCAGGGCGGCGAGGACGGGCTCGGGCGTCGGGTCGGCCGGTTCGGACAGTGCCGGTACGACGATCAGATCGGCCTGCCCGAGCCAGTCCAGGCCCCGGTCGGGCATCAGGGTCAGCCCGCCCGGCAGGGAGATGGGCCCGTCGTCCAGGGCGCAGCGGCGCAGCTCGAAGGCGGGCACGCCGGTGCGGCTGCGGTCGGGGCCCCAGACCTCGGTGATGACCGCGAGGTCGAAGCTGCGGATCCCGGGCTGGGCGACGATGGCGACGCGCTGCATGGGGCCACTGTGCCAGAGCCCGGAAGGGTACTACTGCCAGACTGGCAGGATCCCATCGGTTCGCGGCCCCGGGGCCCCTGGGGCGGGTGGGGCCGTGCGGACACGATGGAGCCATGACAGAGAACGCGATCGAGATCGCCGCCGACAGCGCCCTGCTCGTGATCGACGTCCAGAAGGGCTTCGACGACGCCTCCTTCTGGGGGAAGCGCGACAACCCGGACGCCGAGGGGAACATCGCCGCCCTCATGGACGCCTGGCAGGAGGCCGGCCGCCCGGTGGTGCTGGTGCGGCACGCCTCGCTGCGTCCCGGCTCGGTGCTGGCCCCGGACCACCCCGGACACGCCTTCAAGGACTTCGTCGAGGACCGCCGCGGCCAGGAGGCCCTGCTCGTCACCAAGACCGTCAACTCGTCCTTCTACGGCACCCCGGACCTGGACGGGTGGCTCAAGGCGGGCGGAGTCCGCCAGCTGGTCGTGACCGGGATCCAGACCAACATGTGCGTCGAGACCACCGCCCGGATGGCGGGCAACCTCGGCTACGAGGTCCTGGTCCCGCTGGACGCCACCCACACCTTCGACCTCGCCGGCCCGGACGGCCTGTCCCTCACCGCCGCCGAACTGGCCGCCGCCACCGCGGTCAACCTCCAGGGCGGCGGCTTCGCCCGCGTCGTGACCACGGCCGAACTGCTCACCGCCGCCGCCCCGGCCTGACCGCTGCGCGGGCGAGGTCCCCTACCCGCCCTTCGCCCGTTCCTCCCCCAGCTACCGCTGGGAGGTGCCCCCAGGGGGCTCCGCCCCCAGACCCCCGCGCCTCAAACGCCGGCGAGGCTATGGATAGCCTCGCCGGCGTTTGAGGCGAACGGGGTCAG
>NZ_JBWKEZ010000034.1:83904-88649 GCF_056434525.1 Streptomyces sp. NPDC044002 | reverse complement strand
GGGGCTCCGCCCCCAGACCCCCGCGCCTCAAACGCCGGCGGGGCTGGAATTTCGCTGCGCGAAATCCAGCCCGCGCGGCGTTTGAGCGCACCGGGGTCCGGGGCGCAGCCCCGGGCCCTTCCAGCCCCGCCGGCGCTTGAGGCGCGGGTCCGGGCAGCGCCCGGGGAACGGTGGAAGGGCGGGTAGGGGACGGCCCCGCGCAGCGGCACCGGCACGACCGGCGGGCAGGGGCCAACGGCGGGACGATGGATGTGCCGGAGGCCCGCCGCGGGCGGGCCCGCTCTGCTAGATTGGTCTATACCACAACCCCGCACACCACTCAGATCGGCAGGCCCAGCGTGGAAGTTGTCATCGTCCCGGACGCCAAGGCAGGCGGCGAGCTCATCGCGGAGGCCATGGCCGCCCTGGTCCGCCGCAAGCCCGACGCCCTGCTCGGCGTGGCGACCGGCTCTACCCCGCTGCCCATCTACGAAGCCCTCGCGGCGAAGGTCAAGGCCGGCGAGGTCGACGCCTCCGCGGCCCGGATCTGCCAGCTCGACGAGTACGTCGGCCTGCCGGCGGGGCACCCGGAGTCCTACCGCGCGGTGGTGCTCCGCGAGGTCGTCGAGCCCCTCGGCCTGACCGAGGCCTCCTTCATGGGCCCCGACGGCTCCGCCGAGGACGTCCAGGCCGCCTGCGAGGCGTACGACGAGGCCCTCGCCGCGGCCGGCGGCGTGGACCTCCAGCTGCTGGGCATCGGCACCGACGGGCACATCGGCTTCAACGAGCCCTGCTCCTCGCTGGCCTCCCGCACCCGCATCAAGACGCTGACGGAGCAGACCCGCGTGGACAACGCGCGCTTCTTCGACGACGACATCGACCAGGTGCCGCACCACGTCATCACCCAGGGCATAGGCACCATCCTCGACGCCCGCCACCTGGTCCTGCTGGCCACCGGCGAGGGCAAGGCCGAGGCCGTCGCCCAGACCGTCGAGGGCCCGCTGTCCGCGCTGGTCCCGGCCTCGGCGCTGCAGCTGCACCGGCACGCGACCGTCGTCGTCGACGAGGCGGCCGCCTCCAAGCTGAAGCTGGCCGACTACTTCCGCCAGACCTACGCCGCCAAGCCGTCCTGGCAGGGTCTGTAACCCCGGCCCCCGGGCATGCGAGAAGGCCGGGCCCCCCTCCACGGGGGCCCGGCCTTCTCGTGTCCCGGGCGCGGCCGGCCTCGGGCACGGTCCGGTCTCAGGCGCGGCCGGCGATGACCTCGGCCGCGGCCCGGCCGCAGACGCGGGCGGCGCCGTGCGTGGCGACGTACAGCGCCCCGCGCGGCTCGGCGCGCGGCAGGCCCATCTCCACGACCACGGTGTCCGGCCTGGCCGCGACCAGGGCGTCGAGGACCTCCGTCATCCACGGGTGCCGGTGGGCGTCGCGGACCACGGCCACGACGGTGCGGTCCCCCGCGGCCGCCAGCACGTCGGCGGCGGCGGAACCCTCGGGGTAGACGCCCGAGCCGGTCCCCGGGAGCAGCTCGGCCAGCTCCGCGGCGACCCCCCACGGGGTCTCGTCGCCCACCGCGATGTTCGCGACGGGCGCCAGGGTGGCGACGTACGGCTCGGCGACCGGGGCCGCCGTGCCCGACACGACGACCGCGCGGCGGGCCGCCGTCAGGCCGATGCCGGACGCGCCGCTCCCCTCCCGCGGCGCGTCCGGGCGGGACCGGAGGGTCCAGTCGGCGAGGGCGCGGACCCGGGCCGCGGCGTCGGCGAGCCGCTCCTCCGGGAGCACGCCCTCGCGTACGGCGGCGACCAGCGCGTCGCGCAGCCGCAGCACGGTCGCCTCGTCGGCGAGGCCCCCGCCGACGCAGATGGCGTCGGCGCCGGCGGCGATGGCGAGCACCGAGCCGCGTTCGATGCCGTACGTCCCGGCGATGGCGTTCATCTCCATGCCGTCGGTGACGATGAGGCCCTCGTAGCCCAGCTCCTTGCGCAGCAGGCCGGTGAGGATCTGCGGGCTGAGGGTGGCGGGGCGGGTCGGGTCGAGGGCGGGCACCAGGATGTGGGCGCTCATCACGGCCTTGGTGCCGGCCTCGATGGCCGCCTTGAACGGGATCAGCTCGCGGGCCTGGAGGGTGTCCAGGCCGACGTCGATGCGGGGCAGGGCGTGGTGCGAGTCGACGTTGGTGTCGCCGTGGCCCGGGAAGTGCTTGGTGCAGGCGGCGACGCCGGCGGCCTGGAGGCCCTCGACGTAGGCGGCGGTGTGCCGGGCGGCGAGCGCGGTGTCGGCGCCGAAGGAGCGGACGCCGATGACCGGGTTGTCGGGGTTGGAGTTGACGTCCGCGGACGGGGCCCAGTTGAGGTTGACCCCGCACTCGGCGAGGCGGCGGCCCAGCTCGCGGGCGACCTCGCGGGTCAGGGCGGTGTCGTCGACGGCGCCGAGGGCGAGGTTGCCGGGGAAGGACGAGCCTCCGCGGACCTCAAGGCGGGTGACGTCGCCGCCCTCCTCGTCGATGGCGACGAGTACGTCCTCCCGGACCTCCCGCAGCTGCGCGGTGAGCGCGGCGAGCTGCTCGGGCGAGGCGATGTTGCGGCCGAACAGGCCGACGGCGGTGAGGCCTTCGCCGACCTGGCGCAGCAGCCAGGCGGGGGCGGTGGTGCCCTCGAAGCCGGGCTGGAGGACCGCGAGGGCGTCGCGGGTGAGGCTGTCGACGCGGTGCGCAAGGATCGTCATGGTCCGTTATCCCTTCACGGCGCCGGAGGTCATGCCGCCGACGGCCTTGCGCTGGAGGAAGATGAAGATCACCAGGACGGGGATCGCGAAGATCGAGGACGCGGCCATGGTGGCGCCCCAGTCGTTGCCGAAGGCGGTCTTGAACTGGGTCAGCCACAGGGGCAGGGTCTGGGCGGTCTTCTCCTTGTTGAGGATCAGGACCATCGCGAACTCGTTCCAGGCGGTGATGAAGCCGAAGAGCGAGGTGGACATCAGACCGGGGGCCAGCAGGGGGAAGATCACCTTGCGGAAGGCCTGGCCGCGGGTGCAGCCGTCGATCTGGGCGGCCTCCTCCAGGGTCACCGGGACGGCGGCGATGAAGCCGCGCAGGGTCCAGATGGTGAAGGGGAGGACCATCGCGAAGTAGATCGCGGTGAGGACGGCGAGGCTGTTCAGCATCTCGGCGTCGCGCATGATCATGTACATCGCGATGACCATGACCTCCCAGGGGGCCATCTGGGCCATCATCACGCCGAGGACGAGGCCCTTGCGGCCCTTGAACTTCATGCGGGCGATCGCGAAGCTCGCGGCGAGGGCGACCAGCAGGGCCAGCAGGACGGCGCCCACGGTGACCACGAGGCTGTTGGTGACGTACGTCCAGAAGTTGGCGACGCCGGTGGCCTTGGAGAAGTTGTCCAGCGTCGGGGTGAAGACGAAGACCGGGTCCTTGGTGAGGATCTCGCTGTTCGGCTTGAGGGCCGAGGAGAACATCCAGTAGACCGGGAAGACGAAGACCAGGGCCAGCAGCACCGCGCCCACGTTCTTGGCGACGGTCGCGGGGCGCAGCGGCTTGCGGGTGCGCAGCTGCTGTGCGGGCTTGTTCTGGGCGGTGGTGGTGCTCACTGCTCCTCCTCCTGCTTCAGGATCAGGCGGAAGTAGAAGGACATGACGACCAGCAGGATCACGATCGTCAGGACGGAGATCGCGGCGGCGAGGCCGTAGTGGGCCTGGCTCTGGCCCTCGACGTAGGCGAAGACCGGGAGGATCTCGGAGGCGCGGTCCGGGCCGCCCTTGTTCATCGCGTAGACCTGGGTGAAGGCCTTGAAGACCCAGATGACCTCGAGGAAGGTCGTGACCATGAAGAAGGGCCGGAGGTTGGGGAAGACGACCTTCCAGAAGGTCTGCCAGCCGTTGGCGCCGTCCATGCGGGCGGCCTCGTACAGCTCGGCGCCGACGGTGGTGAGGCCGGCGTACATGTTGAGCGCGACGAAGGGGATGGAGCCCCAGACGACCAGGAGCGTGATGATCGTCAGGGTGGACAGGCCGGTCTCGAACCAGTTGTGCTGCTCGTAGCCGGAGAAGCCGAGGCTGCGCATCACCCAGTTCATGACGCCGAACTGCTCGTCGAACAGCCAGTAGAAGACCTGGACGGAGGCGACGATCGGCATGGCCCAGGCCATCACCAGGGCCATGGACAGGACCAGGCGCATCCACTTGCCGAGGCGGTTGAGCAGGATGCCGATGAGGCTGCCGATCGCCATGATCAGCACGACGTTGGCGAAGGTGAAGGCGAAGCTGCGGACGACGACGGTCCAGAAGTTCGAGTCGCCGAGCAGCTGGGTGTAGTTGTCGAGTCCCGCGAAGGGGTACTTCCGCTGGATGAACTCGATCTTGTTGATGTCCTGGAAGGACAGGATCACGTTCTTGATCAGCGGGTACAGCAGCAGGAGCGCGAGGCTGGCCACGGCGGGCAGGACCAGCAGGTAGGGCAGCCACCCCGAGGGGAGCGACTTCCTGCCCCCGCGAGGAGACGTATCACTGGGGCCGGTCTTGGCGGTGGGTGCCTGCGGCGGCCGTCCGGCGGACTTGTGTGGTGCGTCCTGTGGAGCGCTGGTCGTCGCTCCCTGGGAGTGCACGGTCATGGCTTGGCTTCCTCGCGGTTGACTGTGGAGTCAAATGCGCGACCGGGGGCGGGGGGGGGGGGGGGGGGGGGGGGGGGGGGCCCACCCCCCCCCCCCCCCCCCCCCCCGTGGGGGGCCCCTGGGGTGTGGTTCTGTTGT
>NZ_JBWKEZ010000034.1:32280-83895 GCF_056434525.1 Streptomyces sp. NPDC044002 | reverse complement strand
CGGGGGGGGGGGGGGGGGGGGGGGGGGGGGGGGGGGGGGGGTGGGTTGGGGGGGGGGGGGGGGGGGAGGGGGGGGGGGGGGGGGGGGGGTGCCTCTTCCCCCCCCCCCCCCCCCACCCCCCGGTGCGTTCACACTGCTGGGCTGTGCGGGTACTGCTGGGTGGGGCTGTTGTTACTTGTTGATGCGGTTCGCGATTTCCTTGTCCGCTTCCGCGCCCGCCTTGGCGGCGTCCTCACCCTTCAGGACCTTGGTCATGAACTCCTTGATCGGGTTCGGCTCGGTCTCGACGTTCGCCCAGCCGGCGGTCACCGGGGTGATCTTGCCGTTGGCGCCGGCCTTGGCCATGGCCTCGGCGAAGGAGCCGGCGGCCGGGGCGAAGTTCGCGCCGGTCTGGTTCGGCAGCAGCGCGCCCTTGACCTCGGCGGCGTACTTGGTCATCTGGTCCTTGCCGGTGGCGAGGGCCAGCCACTCCTTGGCGAGCTCCTTGTTCTTGGAGCGCTCGGCCACGGCGAGGTTCGAGCCGCCGAGGAAGACGGTGCCGGACTTGTCGGCCGCCTTGCCCGGGATCGGGAAGTAGCCGAAGTCGGCCTCCTTGCCCGCGTCCTTCAGGGCCTTCTCGGCACCGCCGGCCTCCCAGCCGAGACCGATCCAGGAGGAGACGCCGCCCTTGGGGATGATGTCGGTGGACTGCTGCGGGGTGGCCTCGTCCTTGTCCTTCGGGGCGGTGGAGAAGGACTGGAGCTTCTTGTAGAAGTCCATCGCGGAGGCGGCCTGCGGGGTGGCCAGCTGGCCCTTCCACTTGCCGCCGTCCTTGACCGCGAGCTCGCCGCCCTCGTCCCAGATGAAGCCGGCGAGGATGTACCAGCTCTGGCCGGGCAGGTAGATCGGCTGGGCGGACGGGTCGGACGCCTTCAGCTTCTCCAGGCCGGCGATCCACTCGTCGCGGGTCTTGGGCGGGGTGACGCCGGCCTTCGCGTAGGCCTTCTTGTCGTAGACGACGACGCGGTTGGCGGCGTACCAGGGGGCGGAGTAGAGCTTGCCCTCGACCTCGGCGGAGGCGAGCATGCTCTTCTGCCAGGCGTCGGCACCGAGCTTGGCCTTGTCCTTGGTCAGGTCGGCGAGGCCGCCGGTGACCGCGTAGCCGGCGGTCTGGGTGTTGCCGAGCTCAAGGACGTCCGGCGGGGTGTTCTCGGAGAGGGCGGTGGTGATCTTCTCCTGGATGCCCGTCCACTTCTGCTCCTCGACCTTGACCGTGACACCGGGGTGCTTGGCCGAGAACTCCTTGTTGACCTGCTCGATCCAGGCCTTGGGAGCGGAACCGTCCATGACCCAGACGGTGATCTCCTTGGCGCCACCCGACGCGTCGGACTCCGGCTTGTCGTCGCCGCCGTTGCCGCACGCCGCGACACCGACCATCATGCCCACGACACCGACCGCCGCAATGAGCTTGCGCTTCACGCCACCCTCCTCAGGGATGCTGCTGCTTTGCACCTTCCCTCGCCCGCCGCGGTGACGTACGTACCAAGTACTGCCGTGGGGCCGGGATCTGATCCACATTGGTTTAGACCAGTACCGGGAGCTTGGCCTAGACCTTTAGGGGTGTCAAGGGTCTAATGAGCGGGTGCTCGGTCCGTTATCGGACCGACACCTGGGGGAGGGGAGGAGGCCTGCCCTCCCGCCCGTGTCACCATGTGACCGCACATATCGGAGGAGCCGGTGACGGCAGCGAAACTGGAGTCGGGAAGGCGGGCGGCGATGGCCACCGAAGGGGCGACCACGGAGCCGGAAGGCGGGGCAGCCACTCGCACGGCGCGTGTGCCCAAGTACTACCGACTCAAGCGGCACTTGCTCGACATGACCGAAACACTCCCCCCCGGCACCCCCGTGCCGCCCGAGCGTACTCTCGCGGCCGAGTTCGACACCTCCCGGACCACCGTCCGGCAGGCCCTGCAGGAGCTCGTCGTCGAGGGCCGGCTGGAGCGCATCCAGGGCAAGGGCACCTTCGTCGCCAAGCCCAAGGTCTCGCAGCCGCTGCAACTCTCCTCCTACACCGAGGACATGCGCGCCCAGGGCCTGGAGCCCACCTCACAGCTCCTGGACATCGGGTACGTCACCGCCGACGACACCCTCGCGGGCCTGCTGAAGATCGCCACGGGCGGGCGGGTCCTGCGCATCGAGCGGCTGCGCCTGGCCAGCGGCGAACCGATGGCCATCGAGACCACCCACCTCTCGGCCAAGCGCTTCCCGGCGCTGCGCCGGTCCCTCGTCAAGTACACCTCGCTCTACACCGCCCTCGCCGAGGTGTACGACGTCCGGCTGGCGGAGGCCGAGGAGACCATCGAGACCTCCCTGGCCACCCCGCGCGAGGCCGGACTGCTCGGCACCGACGTGGGCCTGCCGATGCTGATGCTCTCCCGGCACTCCCTGGACGCCGACGGGGAACCAGTCGAATGGGTGCGATCGGTATATCGCGGCGACCGTTACAAATTCGTGGCCCGCCTCCAGCGACCCGCCACGTGATCAGCTGTTGACTGCCCACGGCCCTCGGTAGACGCTCGTACCGCTATGCGGACGGGGGCTTACTTTCACCGGTCAAGCCCCCGTAGATTCCGTGCGTTTACGCAAATGATCAACGAGGGGACGAGGATCATGCCGGAACCGGGAGCAACAGGGACAGAAGCGGCGGGTCAAGGCGGCAGTCCGGGCTCTCCCTCTTCTTCGGGGAAGGCCTCCCCGCAGTCGATCGCCGTCTGGGTGGGCGTGGCCCTCGTCGGGGCCCTCGGCTGGGGCGTGCTCGCACTGTCCCGGGGCGAGGAGATCTCGGCCGCCTGGCTGCTCGCCGCCGCGCTGGGCTCGTACGCCATCGGCTACCGCTTCTACTCCCGCTTCATCGCCACCCGCGTCCTGCGGCTCGACAAGACGCGGGCCACCCCCGCCGAACGCCTCGACAACGGTGTCGACTTCCACCCCACCGACCGGCGCGTGCTCTTCGGCCACCACTTCGCCGCCGTCGCCGGCGCCGGCCCCCTGGTCGGCCCGGTGCTGGCCGCACAGATGGGCTACCTGCCGGGCACCATCTGGATCGTCGCGGGCGTCATCTTCGCCGGCGCCGTCCAGGACATGGTGACCCTGTTCTTCTCCACCCGGCGCGACGGCCGCTCCCTCGGCCAGATGGCCCGGGACGAGATCGGCCCCGTCGGCGGCGCCGCCGCCCTCGTCGCCGTGTTCGTCATCATGGTCATCCTGCTGGCGGTGCTCGCACTGGTCATCGTCAACGCGCTGGCGCACTCCCCCTGGGGTGTCTTCTCCATCGGCATGACCATCCCCATCGCCCTCTTCATGGGCGTGTACCTGCGCGTCCTGCGGCCGGGCCGGGTCACCGAGGTCTCCGTCATAGGCGTCGCGCTGCTGCTCCTCGCCATCGTCGCCGGCGGCTGGGTCGCCGACTCCTCCTGGGCGAGCACCTTCACCCTGGAGAAGGAGACGCTGGTCATCTGGATGGTCGTGTACGGCTTCATCGCCTCGGTGCTGCCGGTGTGGCTGCTGCTCGCGCCCCGCGACTACCTGTCCACCTTCATGAAGGTCGGCACCATCGCCCTGATGGCGGCCGGCGTCGTCATCGCGATGCCGACGCTGAAGATGCCCTCGGTCACCGACTTCGCCACGCGCGGCGACGGCCCGGTCTTCGCCGGGTCGATGTTCCCCTTCGTCTTCATCACCATCGCCTGCGGCGCCCTGTCCGGCTTCCACTCGCTGGTCGCCTCGGGCACCACCCCGAAGATGATCCAGAAGGAGACCCAGGTCCGGGTCATCGGCTACGGCGCCATGCTCACCGAGTCGTTCGTCGCCGTCATGGCGGTGATCGCGGCGAGCATCATCGAGCCCGGCCTCTTCTTCGCGGTGAACTCCCCCGGCGGCGTCATCGGCGCCACCGTCCAGACCGCCTCGAAGGCCGTCACCGACTTCGGCTTCGCCATCACCCCGGAGGCCCTCGCGCAGGCCGCGAAGGACGTCGAGGAGGCCAGCCTGCTGTCCCGTACGGGCGGCGCGCCGACCTTCGCACTCGGGATGTCGGAGATCTTCTCCTCGGTCATCGGCGGCGCCGGGATGAAGGCCTTCTGGTACCACTTCGCCATCATGTTCGAGGCCCTGTTCATCCTGACCACCGTCGACGCCGGCACCCGCGTCGGCCGGTTCATGCTCCAGGACACCCTCGGCAACGTGCACAAGTCCTTCAAGGACGTCAGCTGGAAGCCGGGCGTGTGGCTCGCCAGCGCCGTCGTCGTCGGCGGCTGGGGCTACTTCCTGTGGGTCGGCGTCAAGGACCCGCTGGGCGGCATCAACCAGCTCTTCCCGCTGTTCGGCATCGCGAACCAGCTGCTCGCGGCGGTCGCCCTGGCCGTCTGCACCACGCTGCTGGTCAAGTCCGGGCGGCTCAAGTGGGCCTGGGTCACGGGCGTCCCGCTGGCCTGGGACGTGGCGGTCACCCTCACCGCGAGCTACCAGAAGATCTTCTCCGACGACGTGAAGGTCGGCTTCTTCGCGCAGCGCGACAAGTACCAGACCGGCATCGACGCCGGGAAGGTGCTGCCGCCCGCCAAGAACATGGACGACATGCACACCGTGGTCACCAACGCCACGGTCGACGGGGTCCTGTCGGCGCTGTTCGCGGTGCTGATCGTCATCGTGCTGGTGGACGCGGCCCGGGTCTGCCTCAAGGCCGTCCGCAGCCCGGAGTCGGTCCGCCTCTCCGAGGTGCCGTGGACCGAGTCGAAGATCATCGCCCCGGCCGGGCTCATCGCCACCGCCGAGGAGAAGGCCGAGCTCGCGGCCGCCGGCCTCGACGGGAGCGGGGGCAAGGCCAAGGAGCCCGTCGCGTGAGCGGGGTGCGCGGGGCGCTAGCGAAGGCCCGGTTCTACGTACGGGAGTTCTCCGGCGAGGCCGCGTACGACCGCTACGTGGCGCACGCCCGCTCGCACGACCCGGACGCCGAGGTCCTGACCCGGCGCGCCTTCGAACGGGCCCGCACCGACGCCCGCGAGGCGGACCCCCGCGAGGGCTTCCGCTGCTGCTGAGGAACCAGAAGGGCCCCGCCGGACCGTCCGACGGGGCCCTTCACATGCGCCGGGTCAGCGCGCCCAGTCCTTGAGGACTTCGGTCTGGAGAGTGATGCCGACGGGCTCGGGGAGGGCGATCTCCGTGCCGTACGGCACGATGTGGATGCTCTTGTACTCACGGCCGACGGGCTGGCTGTAGACGGAGACCTCGCACTTGGCCCGATCGATCAGCAGGTACACGGGAATGCCCGTCTCCGCATAGGCGCGGGGCTTCTCGACGTGGTCCCGCCGACGGGTGTCGGAGTCCCACGAGGTCACCTCGACGGCCATGAGGATCGGCTCGGGTTCGACCCAGTCGCCCTGGCCGACGAACGCGTCCTCGTGCGCCAGGACCCCGTCCGGAATGGCACGGCCCTGTCGGTACGGTTCCACCTTGATCCCCTGCCCCGGATGCAGGAACAACTCGGGCCGGGACTGCATGCAGATCTTCAACAGCCACTGGATGATCCGCCCGTGGTCCCCGTCCGGCATGGCCTTGCTCCTGATGACCCCGTCGATGAATTCCAGCCGTGTCCCCACCCGCTCCCGGGCGGCTATCCGCGCGACGGCTTCGAAGTCCTCAGTCAGCATGTGGGGCCGGTCTGTCATCACGGTCATGCCTCGCTCACCTTCCATCGACGGTGCTCCTTCGACGATAGCGCCGACCACCGACACCCGTCCGGCACACTCGGCGGCATGGACTTCGAGATCAGAACGGCGCGGGCCGACGAGTACGGGCGGCTCGGGGCGATCACCGGAGCGGCCTACAGCGGGGACGGGCTGCTGGACCTGAACGAGGACGACACCTACCTGAACGTCCTGCGCGACGTCGCCGGACGGGCCGGCGACGGGGAGGTGCTCGTCGCCGTGGAGGACGGCCGGGTGCTCGGCGGCGTGACGTTCGCCGCACCCGGCAGCCGGCTCGCGGACGTGGCCGGACCGCAGGAGGCCGAATTCCGGATGCTCGCCGTGGCCCCCGAGGCGCGCGGCAAGGGCGTCGGGGAGGCCCTCGTACGCGCCTGCACCGAACGGGCCCGCGCCCAGGGCCTCAGAGCCCTCGTGCTGTCCACCCAGCCGGCCATGCTGGGCGCCCGGCGGATCTACGAGCGGCTGGGCTTCGTACGCACTCCGGAGCTCGACTGGTCGCCCATCCCGGCCCTGAAACTGCTGACCTACCGTCTGGAGCTGTAGCCGGGCCGACACAACATGTGGTGGGTCGCGCACGGGCGGCCCCCCACATGTATGCTCATCCTCGCTGTCGCCGCAGGGGAATCCGGTGCGAATCCGGAACTGTCCCGCAACGGTATGAAAAGTCCGAGGACCTGCCGACAGTGCGCCCGGATCGACCGAACCGGGTGCCGACCACGTCCGGGCCTCGCGGTTGGGCCGGTGGACGCCATGCGGTGTGTACGCGATCCCGTCGCGCCCGCATGCGCCTCCCCGCGCCCCGATCCGCCGATGACCGGGCCGAGCGAGGGAGAGCTCCCGCCGTGACCATCGCGCCTTCCGCACCGCGCGCCGAGTCCGTTTCTGGCGACACCACCGAAGGCCCGGGGGCCGCGCTGCTGCGTACTCTCACCGAGCTGACCGCCGACCTCCCCGACACCGACCCCGGCCGGGTCGCCGCCGCCGCCCTGCGCGGCCGCAGCGCCTCCGCCGACGAGGCCGAGCTGCGCGGGCTGGCCACCGAGGCCGCGGCGGGCCTGATCTCCGAGGACCCCGCCTACTCCCGGCTCGCCGCCCGCCTGCTGACGCTGGCCGTCGCCGACGAGGCCGCCGGCCAGGGCTCGACCTCCTTCGCCGAGTCCGTCGCCGTCGGCCACCGCGAGGGCCTGATCGCCGACCGCACCGCCGAGTTCGTCGCCGCCCACGCCGCCCGCCTGGACGCCCTGGTCGAGCACGCGCTCGCCGAGGGCGCGGACGACCGCTTCGGCTTCTTCGGCCTGCGCACCCTGCACAGCCGCTACCTGCTGCGCCACCCGATCACCCGCCAGGTGATCGAGACCCCGCAGTACTTCATGCTGCGCGTCGCCTGCGGCCTCGCCGAGGACGAGTCCGTCCAGGCCGTCGAGGAAGTCGCCTCGCTGTACACCCTGATGAGCCGCCTGGACTACCTGCCGTCCTCCCCCACGCTCTTCAACTCCGGCACCCGCCACCCGCAGATGTCCTCCTGCTACCTGCTGGACTCCCCGCTGGACGAGCTGGACTCGATCTACGACCGCTACCACCAGGTGGCGCGCCTGTCGAAGCACGCCGGCGGCATCGGCCTGTCGTACTCCCGCATCCGCGCCCGCGGTTCGCTGATCCGCGGCACCAACGGCCACTCCAACGGCATCGTGCCGTTCCTGAAGACCCTCGACGCCTCCGTCGCCGCCGTGAACCAGGGCGGCCGCCGCAAGGGCGCCGCCGCCGTCTACCTGGAGACCTGGCACGCGGACATCGAGGAGTTCCTGGAGCTCCGCGACAACACCGGCGAGGACCAGCGCCGCACGCACAACCTCAACCTCGCCCACTGGATCCCGGACGAGTTCATGCGCCGCGTGAACGCCGACGCCGACTGGTCGCTGTTCTCCCCGGCCGACGTCCCCGAGCTGGTCGACCTCTACGGCGACGAGTTCGACGCCGCCTACGTCAAGGCGGAGGCGGCCGGCCTCGCCAAGAAGACCATGCCGGCGCGCGACCTCTACGGCCGCATGATGCGCACCCTCGCGCAGACCGGCCAGGGCTGGATGACCTTCAAGGACGCCTCCAACCGGACCGCGAACCAGACCGCGCTGCCCGGCACCGTCGTCCACTCCTCCAACCTCTGCACCGAGATCATCGAGGTCACCAACGACGGCGAGACGGCCGTCTGCAACCTCGGCTCGGTCAACCTCGGCGCGTTCGTCGCCGACGGGGACATGGACTGGGCCCGCCTGGACGAGACCGTCCGCACCGCGGTGACCTTCCTCGACCGCGTCGTGGACATCAACTTCTACCCGACCGAGCAGGCCGGCCGCTCCAACGCCAAGTGGCGTCCGGTGGGCCTGGGCGCGATGGGCCTCCAGGACGTCTTCTTCAAGCTGCGCCTGCCCTTCGACTCGGCCGAGGCGAAGGCCCTGTCCACGAAGATCTCCGAGCGCATCATGCTGGCCGCGTACGAGGCCTCCTGCGACCTCGCCGAGCGCTCCGGCCCGCTCCCGGCCTGGGCCGAGACCCGCACCGCGCAGGGCGTCCTGCACCCGGACCACTACGAGACCGAGCGCCACTGGCCCGAGCGCTGGGAGGCCCTGCGCGCCCGCATCGCGCAGACCGGCATGCGCAACTCCCTGCTGCTGGCCATCGCCCCGACGGCGACGATCGCCTCGATCGCGGGCGTGTACGAGTGCATCGAGCCGCAGGTCTCCAACCTCTTCAAGCGCGAGACCCTCAGCGGCGAGTTCCTCCAGGTCAACGGCTACCTGGTGGAGGACCTCAAGCAGCTCGGCGTGTGGGACGCGCAGACCCGCGAGGCGCTGCGCGACTCCTCCGGCTCCGTCCAGGGCTTCGGCTGGATCCCGGCCGAGATCCGCGAGCTGTACCGCACGGCGTGGGAGATCCCGCAGCGCGGCCTGATCGACATGGCGGCGGCCCGTACGCCGTACCTGGACCAGAGCCAGTCGCTGAACCTGTTCCTGGAGACGCCCACCATCGGCAAGCTCAGCTCGATGTACGCGTACGCCTGGAAGCAGGGCCTGAAGACCACGTACTACCTGCGCTCGCGCCCGGCGACGAAGATCGCCCGCGCCGCCTCCGGCGCGGCCGCCGTCCCGGCCGCGGCCACCCCGGCCCAGCTGCCCCAGGCCCTCGACGCCGAGGCGCTGGCCTGCTCCCTTGAGAACCCCGAGTCCTGCGAGGCCTGCCAGTAATGAGCTCCACCGAGAAGAAGAACCTCCTCGACCCGGGCTTCGAGCTCACGCTCCGCCCGATGCGCTACCCGGACTTCTACGAGCGCTACCGGGACGCGATCAAGAACACCTGGACGGTGGAGGAGGTCGACCTCCACTCCGACGTCGCGGACCTCGCGAAGCTGACGCCAGCCGAGCAGCACATGATCGGCCGTCTGGTCGCGTTCTTCGCGACGGGCGACTCGATCGTGGCGAACAACCTGGTCCTGACGCTGTACAAGCACATCAACTCCCCGGAGGCGCGCCTGTACCTGTCGCGCCAGCTGTTCGAGGAGGCCGTGCACGTCCAGTTCTACCTGACGCTGCTGGACACCTACCTGCCCGACCCGGACGACCGCGCGGCGGCCTTCGACGCGGTGGAGAACATCCCGTCGATCCGCGAGAAGGCGCAGTTCTGCTTCAAGTGGATGGACTCGGTCGAGAAGATCGACCAGCTGGAGACGGCCGCCGACCGCCGCCGCTTCCTGCTGAACCTGATCTGCTTCGCCGCGTGCATCGAGGGCCTGTTCTTCTACGGCGCCTTCGCGTACGTGTACTGGTTCCGCTCGCGCGGCCTGCTGCACGGCCTGGCGACCGGCACCAACTGGGTGTTCCGGGACGAAAGCGCCCACATGAGCTTCGCCTTCGAGGTTATCGACACCGTCCGCAAGGAGGAGCCGGAGCTCTTCGACGACGCGCTCCAGCAGCAGGTCACCGACATGCTGAAGGAGGCCGTCGAGGCGGAGCTGCAGTTCGGCCGCGACCTGTGCGGTGACGGCCTGCCGGGCATGAACACCGACTCGATGCGCGAGTACCTGGAGTGCGTCGCCGACCAGCGCCTGGTGCGCCTCGGCTTCCCGCCGGTGTACGGCTCGCAGAACCCGTTCTCCTTCATGGAGCTGCAGGGCGTCCAGGAGCTGACGAACTTCTTCGAGCGCCGCCCGTCGGCCTACCAGGTCGCCGTGGAGGGCACGGTCGACCTGGACGAGGACTTCTAAGTCCGGGCCGCGAAAATTCCCGCCGCCCCCTTCCGGATCTTCAGATCCGGAAGGGGGCGGCGCTGATCAGTGGGGATCGCCCACGGTGGTAGTCGACTTCGGGATCACCTCGATGAGCCCTGGATCGAATGGAGCGTTTCGAGGACGCCCCTTCGGGATGGGGCGCACCACGATCTCGTCGATCAGTGAGGCGATCACCTCCCGTTTGGTCTTCACGTCCAGCGCTTGCCACCGTTCGAGTGTGAGATCCATGCGCTCTCGCACGATTGCTTCAACATGCTGGTCGAGCATGTCCGCGCGACGCCCCACCTTGCGGCACCCGGACGACGAACAGCGGTATGAGGCGTGTCGATTCGTCCCGTGCGCAGGATGTCCGCCCATCTTGGTGCCGCATACGGCGTTCGCGCCGGCGTAGCCGCACCGCAGGAATCCGGATAGCAGGTATTTGCGTGACGAATCGGAATCGGCGGCCCGCCCTGACCGGCCAGGAGCCGGAGCACTTCCACGGGACCGCGACGCACGCCCGTCCTTGTAGCCCCTCCGTTCTCCGTCCGGCGAATACCAACGGTCGCAACGGCTGACCAGAGTCGACCACTCCTCGGCAGAGGCGACCGGCTGCCACTCGCCGACAACCGGTTCGCCCGTAGCCGCATTCCGTACGAGAACACCGTCGAGAACCCGGTAGCCGCAGATCGCGGGGTTCGTCAGCATCGCCTGAACAGTGGGAATCGTCCATTTCCCACCGCGTACCGTCGGTACGTTCTCAGCCGTCAACCAGTCGGCGATCGACATCCACGTCGCACCGGCGAGCGCCCTCTCGACCGCCTCCCTCAGATAGAGCGACTCGAATGCGTCGAGGATGGTGTTGGTGGGCCGGCACTCCGACGCGTCCGGCCCGAGCCAGCCGAACCTGCGCTGCCCGCCCGACTGCCGCCCTTCACCGGCTCGATCCCTGATGGAGCGGCGCCGCCTCTGCCCCATGCGCTCCACCTCCACCTGTCCGCGCGGCTTGACGCCCTTCTCCAGGCTTTGCAACGTCATTGGAATGTCCACGAGTTCTGCCGTGTCCACCAAGTAGAGACAGCCGCCCTGCATGGCGGAGAGGGCCCTGAGCAAACAGGTGTAGTCGGCTGCCGTACGAGCCAAGCGCTCTTCCTCCACCGCGATCACACCGCCGATCGGAAATCCCTCTCGCGTCCTGCCCAGCAACAGGTCCCGGACCATACGTTCGAAAGCCGGACGGGGCACCTCCGGATCGGCCGCCGAGACGCCGTCGTCGGTGTACAGACAGACCACCGCCCAGCCGAGCCGCTCCGCTTCGGCCGCGTTGTTGAGATGCTGCCTGCCGACAGCACCTGGTCGGGATCGGCTGATACGAGCGTACGAAGCGACGGGCACACGGTCACCCAGCCATTGGGCGAAGCCGATGCCTTCGGCCAGCCCACTGACGAGATCTGGGCTGAGCTCCCAGCTGGACGTCGACATATCCCCCCGATTCAGCGCAGCGAACGCTTGTCCTCAACTCATCTGAACGAGAGCCGCACGATCGCGTTACGGGTGGCCACCTTCAGCGACCGGCGGTTGTGCGGATCCGGCGCCACCAGGCGCTCGCGGGCCGCGGCGGCGAGCTCGCGGTCGGTGCGGCGGTCGTGGAGGGCGCCGTACTGGGCGGGGGCGAGGAGGAGGGCGGCGACGGCGAGGACGGTGAGGTAGTCGAGGAACGTGTTCATGACTCAAAGATCGCTCCGTCCGCGAAAACCGGACAGTGGCAGGACTGTCATGGAAGAGCGAATTACTGCCACACTGGGTCCATGCTGACCAACGTGGCGGTGGCCCTCGTCGACGGAGTGGCGCCCTTCGAGTTCGGGATCTTCTGCGAAGTCTTCGGGATCGACCGGAGCGAGCAGGGGCTGCCCGTGTACGACTTCGCGGTGTGTGCGGCCGAGGACGGGCCGCTGGCCATGGCGGACGTCGGCTTCGCCATCGCGCCCGCCCACGGCCTGGAGCGGCTGGAGGAGGCGGACCTCATCTGCCTGCCCGCCGACCGCCAGGCCCCGGTACGGGACTACCCCGAGCCGTTCCTCGACGCCCTGCGCCGGGCCGTGGACCGGGGGGCGCGGGTGCTCAGCGTGTGCAGCGGCGCCTTCGTGCTCGGCGCGGCCGGGCTGCTGGACGGGCGGCGCTGCACCACGCACTGGATGCACGCGGCGGCGCTGGCCCGCCGCTATCCGGCCGCCCGGGTCGACCCGGACGTGCTCTACGTCGACGAGGGGCCGGTGATCACCTCCGCCGGCACCGCCTCGGGCATCGACGCCTGCCTGCACGTGGTCCGCCAGGAACACGGCGCCGAGGTGGCCAACACCATCGCCCGGCGGATGGTCGTACCGCCCCACCGCGACGGCGGCCAGGCCCAGTTCATCCAGCGGCCGCTCCCCCGCACCTCCTGCGACACGGTCGGCGAGGTGATCGGCTGGATGGCCCGGCACCTGGACGAGGAGATCACCGTCGAGCGGCTGGCGGAGCGGGCCCACATGTCGCCGCGGACCTTCGCCCGCCGCTTCCTCCAGGAGACGGGGACCACCCCCTACCAGTGGGTGCTGCGCCAGCGGGTGCTGCTGGCGCAGGAGTTGCTGGAGGCCACCGACGACACGGTGGACGCCATCGCCGGCCGCAGCGGCTTCGGCACCGCGGCCGCCCTGCGCCACCACTTCCTGCGGACCCTCGGCACCACCCCCAACGCCTTCCGCCGCGCCTTCCGCGGCCCCCGCGCGGTGGCCTGACCGGAGCCCAACGGCCGGTAATCGACGGTGACTTGACATTCGGCGACGGCAGGTCTGGCCGCGCTCCGGCAGCGGTGATGTCATCCGGGTGCGCCGACCGCGCCCCGCACCGCGCGCGCCGGCCACTCCCCCCACAGACGAAGGCCCCGCTCCGGTTCCGGAGCGGGGCCTTCGTACGCGTGCGGGGCGCGGGCGGGATCAGTCGTTCGGGACGATCTCGTAGCGCGGGTCGTTCTCCGCCATCTGGCGCAGCGCGTCCTTGCGGTCGCGCTTGGAGAGGCGGTCGATGTACAGGTAGCCGTACAGGTGGTCCGTCTCGTGCTGGAGGCAGCGCGCGAAGTAGCCGGTGCCGCGGACCTTGATCGGGTTGCCCTGGGCGTCCTGGCCGGTGACCTCGGCGTAGTCCGGGCGGGCCAGCGAGGCGTACGCGGTCGGGACCGACAGGCAGCCCTCGTTGGAGTCGTCCAGCACGCGGTTCGCGGCGGGCAGCTCGACGAGCTTCGGGTTGACCACGACGCCGGTGTGGCGCACGCCGTCGTCGTCCGGGCAGTCGTAGACGAAGACCTTGGCGTCCACGCCGATCTGGTTGGCGGCCAGGCCCACGCCCTCGGCGGTCTTCTGGCTGGCGAACATGTCGTCGATCAGCCGGGCCAGGTCGTCGCCGAACTCGGTGACGTCCTTGCACTCGCGGTGCAGCACCGGGTTGCCGACGACCGTGATCGGGCGGGACGTGCCGCGCTCGCGGTAGGCCAGCTCGCGCGCCTCACAGTCCTCGGTGTCCACGACGTAGCCCTCGTCGTCGATCGGGGTCACCTGGTTCTCCTGCTGCGCCATGTCCGCCGTACGCCTTCCCTCAAGTCCGTGGTGTGCCCGTACAGCCTACGGCCCAGGGTCAGCAGACTTCCTCCAGATCCCGCCACTCACGGCTGTCGGGGCTGTCGGCGACCCAGCTGTCCAGCAGCCCGCGCACCAGGCCGGCCGGCGCCGCGATGCCGCACTCGCGCTCGGGCACCCACAGGGAGCCGGATCCGGCCGTGCGGTGGCCCAGCGGGCCGGGGTGGCCCGGTTCGCTGTGGTCGTGCGGGTCGAGGTGGTCGCCGTTGCCCTCGCCGCTGGGCATCGCGCTCTCCGAACAGGTCCGGCACAGCAGCCGCACCGAGGAGGACCAGTCCTCGGCGGCGAAGCCTGCGTCCGAGGCCAGCTGCTCCAGGGCGTCGCGGTCGGCCTCGGTGGCCGCCTCCAGCAGCACCACCCAGGTCGGCACCGGCGAGGGCGCCCACAGCTCGATCTCGTCGAAGACCGGGTACGAGGGGCCGGCCGCGGTGATCCGCTCGCCGTTCGGCACCCCGTCGTGCAGGACGACCTCGCCCCAGCGCCGTCCCGAGGAGGGCAGCGGGATGGACAGGACCTCCATCCGGGCTGGATCGAGCCTGCGGCCCCACACGACCTCGGCCTCGCCCTCGGGCGACAGCCGTACGGCCGCACTGCCCAGTTCCATGCCCACCGGCTCGCCCGTGCCGGCCGTGCTGTGCGGGTCCCCGGGCACCTTCAGCCCGTACGCCTGCCAGGCCCGGCGGGCCAGCGGCCAGTCCTGCAGGGCGGTCGCGGCGATGCCCACGTTCCACCAGTCCGGGGCGCCGGTCTCCCGGTCGAGCAGGGCCACGGCGCGCAGTCCGGCGGCCCTGGCCTGCTCCCAGTCGTGCCGGAACTTGTGGAGAAGTGCCAGGTTGAACCAGGACTCGGACAGCCAGGGCTCCAGGTCGGCAGCCCTGGTCAGCAGCGCGCCGGCGTCCTCGTACCGACCGTCGCCGATCAGCGTGAACGCGCGGTCGGTGGCCTGCCGCCACGAGGCGGAGGGCCGATGCCGTACCTTCCCGAAGATCCTCACGATTCCCGCCTGCTTGGGGGCACCCCCAGCGGTGGCTGGGGGACAGGTGCAGCTGTGCGCACACCCTCACGGACACTCCTACTGCATCCAACCATGCCCGCTCGGACGGCCGCTCATTACCCATGGGTTACCCCGGCGGAACGGGTACGACTCTGCCGCGTCCGCCCCTGGCCAGAACCCTCGCCAGGGACTCCACGACCTCCGGCTGGTAGTCGCGCCCGGTACCCAGGCGCAGCTGTTCGAGGGCGGCCAGTGAGCCGCCCGGGTGACGGCCGCCGCCCGCCAGGTCGTCGTACGCGTTGACCGCGCGCACGATCCGGGCCGCGACGGGCTGCTCACGGTACGGGGCCGTCTGCCGTTCCACGATCACCGCGACCTCCGCGGGCACCCCGGTCTGGCGGGCCACCTCGCCGCCCAGCTCGGCGATCCGGCGGGCCTCCGCGGCGGGCAGGGAGGCGGTGGCCCCGGCGGGGACGGGGTCGACGAGCGAGAGCTGGCCGATGTCGTGCATCAGCGCGGCGTACTCCAGGACCGTGAGCTCCCGCTCCGACAGGCCCAGCTCGCGGCCGACGGCGCAGCTGAGGGCGGCGACCCGGCGGGCGTGCCCGGGGGCGGTGTACCCGGCGATCTCGGTGGCCCGGGCGAGGGAGGTGATGGTCTGGCGGTAGGTGGTGCGGACGGCGGTGATCCGGTGGAAGGACAGCTGGGTCAGCAGCAGCGGGACGCAGAAGACCGGCAGGGCCCACAGGCCCGCCACGGCCACCCCGAGGGCCATCACGACGCCGGTGGCGCAGATCGCCGAGCCGGCGCCGGGCAGGGCGCGCAGCTCGTCGCGGAGCAGGGGCGCGAACGGCCAGCCGGTGCGGGCCCCGGCGGTGGCGGCGGCGAGCGCGGCGTCGCACAGGGCGGTGAGGCCGAGCAGGAGCAGCAGGAACAGGACGAGGTACGGGCCCTGCGCGAGGCGTTCGCCGAGCCGCCCGGAGTTGTGCAGGGGCCGGAAGCAGGCGGCGGCGAAGGCCACGGTGAGGACCCGGCGGGCCACGTGGTCCAGGGCCGGGCCGTGGCCCCGGGCGATGTGCGGGACGGTGCCGGCCAGGGCGGCCGCGACGACGACGGCGACGGTCTGCAGCACCCCGTGGTGGGTGGGGTGCCCGGCGTTCTGCCCGAGCAGGGCGTACGCGAGGGCCCCGGCGGAGCCGAGCGGTGCGGGCCGGCCGTACCCGGCGGGCCCGGCGCCCCCGCCGGCGCGGGCCGGGAGGTGGTCGCGGCGGGCGAGTTCGCCGAGGGCGACCAGGGTGGCGAAGGCGAGGGCGGTGCCGGGCTCGACGACGCCGGTCCACAGGGTGTGGCCCAGCGCGGCGGCGGTGAGCACGCCCGCGGCGGCGCGGACGGCCCAGCCGGCGAGGGCCCTCACCGGCCGCCGCCGGCCCGCCCGGCGGGATCGCGCCCGGCGGGACGGGCGGCCCGCGGCCCGGCGGCCCCGTCAGCGGGGCCCGCGCCGGCGCCTTCCCCGACCGCGTCCCCGGTGCCTGCCGCGGCCTCCTGCCGGGGCGGGCCCGGGGCGGCCGGGGCGGCCGGGATGACCTGGAGGTCCTCGTCGGAGGTGACCACGGGGTGCCAGCCGTGCCGGCCGATGGCGGCGACCAGGGCGCGCACCATCGCCGGGTCGAACTGCGCCCCCGCGCAGCGCTCCAGCTCCGCGAGGGCGGTGGCCACCGGCCGGGCCCGGCTGTAGGAGCGGGTGGAGGTCATGGCGTCGAAGGAGTCGGCCACCGCCACCACGCGGGCCAGGACCGGGATCTGCTCGCCGCTGAGCCCGTACGGGTAGCCGGAGCCGTCGACCCGCTCGTGGTGGTGCAGGATCGCGGACCGGGCCTCCCCGAGGAATCCGATGCCCCGCACCATCTCGTGCCCGTACTCGGGGTGCAGTTCGATGGTCCGCCGCTCCTCCGGGGTGAGCGGCCCGTCCTTGCGCAGCAGCCGGGTCGGCACGCCGAGCTTGCCGACGTCGTGCAGGATCCCGGCGATCCGGACCACTTCGAGGCGGTCGTCTCGCATGCCCAGCTCGCGGGCGATCATGGCGGAGGCCTGGCCGACCCGTTCGCTGTGCCCGCGCGTGTAGCGGTCCTTGATGTCGACGGCCTGGACGAGGGCGCGGATCGTGGCCCGGTGCGCGGCGCGTTCGCGGTGGTACTGGGCGAAGACCCAGCAGGAGATGTACATCGGCAGCAGGACGAGCAGCGCGGCCGGGACCCCGTACGGGCTGCGCCACATGACGGCCATCATCAGGCCGGCGAGGCCGTGCACGCAGTGCGGGGCGAGGGACCCGGTGGCGAGTCCGCGCCAGGCGGTGGCGGCCGGCCGGCCCTCGGCGGCGGCGAGGACGGCGCCGTCGAGGGCGGTGAGCACCAGGCAGAACACGACGGCCGCGACGGCTGCGGGGAGCATCACGTACGGGAAGTCGGCCACCCAGGCGGTGGGATCGGCGCCGTGGCCGCTCCCGCCCGGCGGTCCCGCGGGAGGACCGCCCCGGCCGGTGAGGGCTTCGCGGCCGCCGAGGAGTCCGTAGGCCCGCCCGGCCGCCCACGCGGCGGTCGCCTGCTGGGCGGCGTGCCAGATCCGGCGGACCCCGGCGGGCCTCCGCACGACGCTCTGCGCGAGTCCGCCGGGCACGGCCACGAGAGCGGCGGCCGACGGCGGCAGCAGGAAGACGGCGGCCATCACCACCGGGAAGAAGGAGCCGATGCCCTCGGGGACCCGACGGCCCAGGAAGGGGAGGTTCCGTACCGACTCGCAGCCGAGGTAGAGGAGGGCCAGCAGGGTCGCGGCGGGCCAGGGCGTGGCGGAACCCGCGAGGAGGGCCGGGGCGACGCAGGCCGCGGCCGCGAGAACGGCGGCCAGGACGCAGGCGCGCGCCATCGGCGGAAGTACCCGCATGGCGCTCTCCTCCCCCAGGGGCCGGGAAAACCGGGTACCGGAAGTGAGCGGTACCGCGAGGGGAGAATAGGTCGGCCCCCGAACGGAGCGGGGCACATTTGTGCATTGCGCCGTACGGGCGCCCCCGGATTAGCACCTTCGAGTGAACGAAGTGGGCTTCCGGGGGCGGCGGTTCAGCTGGTTGCGGGCCCGGCGGTGATGTCACCCTCGGGCACGGCCTGGCCCGAACGGATGAGTTCGATCCGTCCCATGACCTTGGAGCGGAGATCGCTCGGCACGTCGTCCGATCCGCAGCAGCGCTTGACCAGCTTCTTCACGGCCTGTTCCAGGCCGTACTTCTCCAGACAGGGATTGCATTCGCCGAAGTGCGTCTCGAACTTCGTGCAGTCACTGTCGGGCATCTCGTGGTCCAGGAACTCGTATAGATGATCCAGTACCTCGGCGCACTCCGTCTCGTGCGGCTCTCCGCAGCTCATGAGCCCGAGCCTTTCAGGTCGTTCGACTCTCCCGCGCCGGCGGGGACCAGCCCGCGCTCACGGGCATAGTCCTCCAGCATTCCGCGGAGTTGACGGCGCCCACGGTGCAGCCGCGACATGACCGTACCGATGGGTGTACCCATGATGTCCGCGATCTCCTTGTACGCAAAGCCCTCTACGTCGGCAAGATAGACCGCGATGCGGAACTCCTCCGGAATGGCCTGGAGCGCTTCCTTCACGTCCGAATCGGGCAGGTGGTCGAGCGCCTGCGATTCGGCGGAACGCAGACCGGTCGACATGTGCGACTCGGCGCGCGCCAGCTGCCAGTCCTCGATCTCCTCGGCGGCGCTGCGCTGCGGCTCGCGCTGCTTCTTGCGGTAGGAGTTGATGAACGTGTTGGTCAGAATGCGGTAGAGCCACGCCTTGAGGTTGGTGCCCTCGCGGAACTGGTGGAAGGACGCGTACGCCTTCGCGTAGGTCTCCTGGACCAGGTCCTCGGCATCGGCCGGGTTGCGCGTCATGCGCAGCGCGGCGGAGTACATCTGGTCGAGGTAGCCGAGGGCGTCCCGCTCGAAACGCGCGTTGCGCTCTGCGGTCGTCTCCTGTGCCTGGCCTTCGTCGGTCCCAGCGACAGGACCCACCTCCTCCGACAGCGTGGCGGCTCCGAAAGCGGATCCGCTCGAATCGGAGAATAGTCGACCTTCCCGGCCCTCCGCCGCCCGAAGCGAGTCGCGCTTGGGGGCGGGCAGCACCGTCCATTCCAGGTCAGCGGCCTGCGGGCGGTTCTGGCTGATGACCTGGGTCATGCGCTCCCTCTCCTCCGACGTCTTTTCCCCTGCGTTCCGACATTCCCCACAACAGGCGGCCGGGGCAGCGCATTCCCCGGTGCGCCAAGGGTTTTCGCCGCATTCCGGGGCCGGGCGGGGGCGGGTGAGCGGGGTCACGCCGGAATCTGTCAGGTCCGGACCACGGCGCCGCCCGCCCGGGCCCCGGCGCGGGCCCCGGCGCGGCCGCGTCCCGGGTCCGCCCCGCGCCCCCTCCAGCCCCGTTCCGCCACCCCTCCAGCCGCTTTCCGGGCCCGGCCGGGCCGTCGGGTCAGCCCGGGAGGCCGGCGAGCCAGGGCGCCACGGCGTCCGTGATGACCGTCAGGGCCTCGTCCTGCGTCAGGTCCGCCTTCTTCGGCACGGCGAAGCCGTGGTCCCCGAAGGGCACCTCCACCAGCTCGTACTCCCCTGCAGGGAACTCCTCCGGCCGCCCGAACGGGTCCCGGCCGCCCTGCACCACCAGGACGGGCCGCCCCGCGCCCAGCAGCTCCTCGGCCCGGGACTTCTCCGGCTTGCCCGGCGGGTGCAGCGGGAAGGACAGCGCGAGCACCCCGGCCGCACCCAGCTCGGCGGCGGTCCGGCAGGCCACCCGGGCCCCGGCGCTGCGCCCGCCGGCCACCACGGGGAGGCCGGGCCGCCCCAGCGCGGGCCACACGGCCCGCCAGCCCTCGTCCAGCGCCTTGGGCGCGGCGGCGACCTTCTTGCCGGCGACCCGCCAGGGCTGCTCCACCAGGGCGACGGTGACGCCCCGGGCGGGCAGTGCCGTGGCCAGGGCCTGGAGGTCGCGGGCTTCGATGCCGCCGCCGGCGCCGTGGCCCAGCGCCAGCACCAGCTTCGCGGCGCGGGCGGTGTGCCAGGTGATCCGGGCCTCGCCGGCGGGGGCGTCCACGGTCTCGGTACGGGTGCTCATGGGCCCATCCTGCCGGGCGGCGGCGGCCGAGGACGGCAAGGGCACCCCAGAGGCAGGCCCTAGAACAGCGTGGCCTCCTCCGGGCCCTCCAGCTCCCTCAGCAGCTCCGGACCGTTGTTGCGGACGCTGCTCACGGCCGTGGCCACCGGGTAGGCCCGCATCAGCCCGCCGGGCGGGGGTGCCAGCAGGTCCCGCAGCTCGCTCCCGTCGGTCCGGGCGGGGTCCAGCCAGGCGTCCCAGCGGTCCGGGGTCAGCATCAGCGGCATCCGGGGGTGGATCTCGGAGAGCGAGCGCGGCCCCTCGGCGGGCGCCACCCCCAGCGGGGTGGTCTCGGCCTCGGCGGTGATCACCGAGCAGGTGGCCCACCAGGCGCGGGGGTGGTCGGCGGCCAGGGTCCCGTCGCGCCAGAACTCGTAGATCCCGGCCATCGCGAAGACCGAGCCGTCGGCGGGGAGCACGAAGTAGGGCTGCTTGCGGGACCGCTTGCGCTTCCCCTCGACCTCCAGCTCCCGCTCGTCGTGCGCGGTGACCCACTCGTAGTACCCGTCGGCGGGGACGATGCAGCGGCGCTGTGCGAAGGGCGTGCGGAAGGACGGCTTCTCGTGCAGGGTCTCCGACCGGGCGTTGATCATCCGGGCCGCGCCCTCGGGGTTCTGTGCCCAGGAGGGGACCAGGCCCCACTTCAGGACCCGCAGCTGGCGAACCGGACGGGGGTCCCGCGCGTCTTTCAGGGGGCGGTCGAGGACGACGTGGACCTCCTTGGTCGGCGCCACGTTCCAGTCGGGGGCCAGGGTCTCGCTCGGCTCCCACCGCTCGATCCCGAATATCCCCGCCAGCTCCTGGGGTGTCCGACTCGCCGCAAACCTTCCGCACATGGCTGACACACTGCCATGGACCCGACCCCCGACCGCAAGGAGTCCGCCACTCCATGGACAGCAGCACGACGGCCGGCCTCTGGGACCGGCTCACCGGAATACAGGCCGCGCCCGCCTTCTGGCTGGTGGTGGCGACGGGACTGGCCGCGCTCGCGGTCGTGGCACCGCGGCCGGTGTGGCTGGTGGCCCGGAACGCGATCACCATCGCGCACGAGGGCGGCCACGGGCTGCTCGCCCTGCTGACCGGACGCCGGCTCACCGGGATCCGGCTGCACTCCGACACCAGCGGGGTCACCCTCAGCTGGGGCAAGCCGACCGGGATCGGCATGGTCCTGATGCTCGCCGCCGGCTACACGGCGCCCGCGCTGCTGGGCCTGGGCGGGGCGGCCCTGCTGGCGGCGCACCGGATCACCCTGCTGCTCTGGGCGGCGACCGCGCTGCTGCTGGTGATGCTGGTCATGATCCGGAACGCGTACGGGCTGCTGACGGTGGTGCTGACCGGCGGGGTGTTCCTGCTGGTGTCCTGGAAGGCGCCGGAGGCGGTGCAGGCGGCGTTCGCGTACGCGGTGGTGTGGTTCCTGCTGCTGGGCTCGGTGCGGCCGGTGTTCGAGCTCCAGGCGCAGCGCCGGGGCGGTGCGGCGCCGGAGTCCGACGCGGACCAGCTGGGCCGGCTCACGCACGTCCATCCCGTCGCCTGGCTGCTCCTGTTCCACACGGTCACCCTGTGCTGCCTCATCGGCGGCGGGCGCTGGCTGCTCGCCCTCTGAGACGGGGCCGCCATCCAGATCCGGGGCCGTGCGAAGCCACTAAAGTAAGGGCCATGACCGAGACCCCCGCGCTCCACGACCTCTGGCCCGCTCCGTTCGCGGAGGCGGCCGTCCACGCCACCGTCACCGTGCCGGGGTCCAAATCGGTCACCAACCGCGCCCTCGTGCTCGCCGCCCTCGCCGCCGAGCCGGGCTGGGTGCGCCGCCCGCTGCGCTCGCGCGACTCCCAGCTGATGTCGGACGCCCTGCGGGCGCTCGGCGTCGGCATCGAGGAGACCGTCTCCTCCAGCTCCGCCGACGGCGACAGCGGCGAGGCCTGGCGGATCATCCCGGCCGCCCTGCACGGCCCCGCCACCGTCGACGTCGGCAACGCCGGCACGGTCATGCGCTTCCTGCCGCCCGTGGCCACCCTGGCCGACGGCGACATCCGCTTCGACGGCGACCCGCGCTCCTACGAGCGCCCCCTCGGCCAGGTCATCACCGCGCTGCGCGCCCTCGGCGCCCGGATCGACGACGACGGCCGGGGCGCCCTGCCCATGACCGTCCAGGGCGGCGGGGCCCTGGAGGGCGGCACGGTCGAGATCGACGCCTCCAACTCCTCGCAGTTCGTCTCGGCGCTGCTGCTGTCCGCTCCGCGCTTCAACCAGGGCGTCGAGGTCCGGCACGTGGGCGGCAAGCTGCCGTCGATGCCGCACATCCGGATGACCGTGGACATGCTGCGCGCGGCGGGCGCCCAGGTCGACACCCCCGAGGCGGGTGGCGAGAAGGACGTGTGGCGGGTGGCGCCGGGCGCGCTCCTCGGCCGCGACATGGTCGTCGAGCCGGACCTGTCCAACGCCCAGCCCTTCATGGCCGCGGCCCTGATCACCGGCGGCACGGTCACCATCCCGGACTGGCCGCTGCGCACCACGCAGCCCGGTGACGCGCTGCGCGAGATCTTCACCGCGATGGGCGGCTCCTGCGAGCTGACCGAGGCGGGCCTGGTCTTCACCGGCACCGGCAAGATCCACGGCATCGACGTGGACCTGAGCGAGGTCGGCGAGCTGACCCCGGGCATCGCGGCCGTGGCCGCGCTGGCGGACTCGGAGTCGGTCCTGCGCGGGGTCGCGCACCTGCGGCTGCACGAGACGGACCGCCTGGCGGCGCTGACCGCGGAGATCAACGGTCTCGGCGGTGACGTCACCGAGACCGAGGACGGCCTGCGCATCCGCCCGCGCAAGCTGCACGGCGGCGTGTTCCACACCTACGACGACCACCGCATGGCCACGGCCGGCGCGGTGATCGGCCTGGCCGTGCCGGGCGTGGAGATCGAGAACGTGGCGACGACCGCGAAGACCCTGCCCGACTTCCCGAAGATGTGGACGGACATGCTCGCGGGAACGCGAACGGGAACGGGAGCGGGAGCGTAGGGGCCCGGTCATGCGCAGGTACGGCAAGCACACCGACGAGGACGACATCCGCCAGCGCCCGAACCCCAAGGGCAACCGGGCCAGGACGAACATCCGGCCCAAGCACGAGGACGCCTCCGACGGCTTCGTCCTCACCGTGGACCGCGGCCGGCTGACCTGCCTGGTCGAGGACCGCAAGGTCATCGCCATGAAGGCCCGGGAACTGGGCCGCAAGGCGGCGGTGGTCGGCGACCGGGTGTCGCTCGTCGGTGACCTGTCCGGCAAGAAGGACACCCTCGCGCGGATCGTGCGGATCCAGGAGCGCAAGTCCGTCCTGCGGCGCACCGCGGACGACGACGACCCGTACGAGCGGGTGGTCGTCGCCAACGCCGACCAGCTGGCCATCGTCACGGCGCTGGCCGATCCGGAGCCCCGGCCCCGGATGATCGACCGCTGTCTGGTGGCCGCGTACGACGCCGGGCTGGAGCCGCTGCTGGTCCTCACCAAGTCCGACCTGACCTCCGCGGACAAGATCCTGGAGGTCTACTCGACCTTCGGCCTGGACTACGTGGTCACCAACCGCGAGGAGCTGGAGACGGGCGACGCGGCCGAGCGGGTGCGCGAGCGCCTGGAGGGCCGGATCACCGCCTTCGTCGGCCACTCCGGCGTCGGCAAGACGACCCTGGTGAACTCGCTGGTCGGCGAGGGCCGCAAGCGGGCCACCGGGCACGTCAACGCCGTGACCGGCCGCGGCCGGCACACCACCACCTCGGCGCTCGCGCTGCCGCTGCCGTCCGGGGACGGCTGGGTCATCGACACCCCGGGCGTGCGCTCCTTCGGCCTGCACCACGTGGACCCGTCCCGGGTGGTCCTGGCCTTCCCGGAGCTGGTGCCGGGCACGGAGGAGTGCCCGCGCGCGTGCAGCCACGACGAGCCGGACTGCGCGCTGGACCGGTGGGTGGAGGAGGGCCACGCGGACCCGGCGCGGCTGTACTCGCTGCGGCGGCTGCTGCAGACCCGCGAGCGCCGCGAGGGCGACTGACCGCGGTCCGGCGCCGGGCCGTCCGGCGCCGGGTTGTCCGTCCGGCGGGGTTTGCCAACGGCCATGTCTGGTAAATGCATAATCGCACCAAGTGACGCCGAGTCACCTGACGCGGGGAGGCATACGCCATGGCGTGGCTGCTGGTCGTGGTCGCCGGGATCCTGGAGACGGGCTTCGCGGTCTGCCTCAAGCTGTCCCACGGGTTCACCCGGCTGTGGCCCACGATCGCCTTCGCGTGCTTCGCCCTCGGCAGCTTCGGGCTGCTGACCCTCGCGCTGAAGAAGCTGGACGTGGGTCCGGCGTACGCGGTGTGGACGGGCATCGGGGCGGCCGGGACGGCGATCTACGGCATGGTCTTCCTGGGCGACCTGGTCTCCACCCTCAAACTCGTCTCGATCACCCTGGTGATCCTCGGGGTCATCGGCCTCCAGCTCTCCGGTTCGGCGCACTGAGCAGCCGCAGCAGCTCCACCGCCGCCGGCTCCTGGCCCGGCTCCCCCGGCGCGACCACGTAGGACAGCGCGAGCCGTACGGCGAGTTCGCAGCGGCGGGCCGGCTCCTGCGGCAGGGCGGCGGCGGCCCGGTCGCGGGCCGCGCGGGTCAGCTCGCCCGGCCCGAGCGCCTGCCGTCCCCCGGCCGGGGGCGGCGAGGGCAGGCCCGGCCCCCAGGAGCCGGTCAGCAGGGCCCGTACGAGGACCCGGGCGCGGGCCGCCCGTACGGTCCACTCGGCGACGGCGGCGAGCCGCTCGGCGGAGCCGCGCGCGGCGGGGGCGGCCAGCGCCCGCTCCACCCCGTCGAGGTACCAGTCGGCGGCGCGGCGCACCAGGGCCCGGCCCAGGCCCGCTTTGCCGCCGAACTCGTTGTAGAGGGTCTGGCGCGACACCCCGGCGGCGGCCGCGACCTCGACCATCCGCACGGCCGGCCAGGGCCGGGCGGCCAGTGCGGCCTCGGCCGCTTGCAGCAGGGACTCCCGGGCCGTCGGCATCGCCACCTCCCCGCTGGGTTCGCCGGCCGCGCTTCTCCACCAGGGTTGACGGGTCGCCAGATCCCGTCAAGGGCGCGTCCCGGCCGCACTGTGGACTCCGCTCACCGCGCCCGGCAAGTCTCGATACTGTTCGGGCATGTCCACATATGCCGATGACCTGCGCCTCGCCCTCGAACTCGCCGACGCGGCGGACGCCACCACGATGCAGCGCTTCCGCGCCCTCGACCTCCAGGTCGAGACGAAGCCGGACATGACGCCGGTGACCGAGGCCGACAAGGCCGCCGAGGAGGTCGTCCGGGCCGGGATCCAGGCCGCGCGCCCCGACGACGCGATCCTCGGGGAGGAGTACGGGCTGAAGGGCGGCGGGCCGCGCCGCTGGGTCGTGGACCCGATCGACGGCACGAAGAACTACGTGCGCGGCGTCCCGGTGTGGGCGACGCTGATCTCCCTGATGGAGGAGGGCGCGGACGGGGTGTTCCGCCCGGTCGTCGGCGTGGTGTCGGCCCCGGCGCTGGGCCGCCGCTGGTGGGCCTCGGAGGGTGGCGGCGCCTTCGCGGGCGGTGCGCTGGGCGAGCCGGCCGGGCCGGTCTCGGTGTCGAAGGTGGCCTCCCTGGGGGACGCCTCGTTCGCGTACTCCTCGCTGGGCGGCTGGGAGGAGCAGGGCCGGCTCCCGGGCTTCCTGGACCTGACGCGTGCGTGCTGGCGTACGCGGGCGTACGGCGATTTCTGGCCGTACATGATGGTCGCGGAGGGCTCGCTGGACCTGTGCGCCGAGCCGGAGCTGAACCTGTGGGACATGGCCGCCGTCGCGGTCGTGGTCCAGGAGGCGGGCGGCCGCTTCACCAGCCTGGACGGGGTGGACGGGGTGGACGGCGGCAACGCGGTGGCCTCGAACGGCCTGCTGCACGACGAGATGCTCGGGTACCTGAACCGCAAGGCCTGAAGCCGCAGGGCCCGGAGCCGGAGACCGGGGGGACGCCCGGCGCCCTCGCGCGCCGAGCGTGCCCCCTTGATGACTTTCCGTGTCCGTGGGAATCTGAGGATCCCCCCGCTTGTGCGCTTGTGAACGGCTTCTCTAAGTGGAGGACCTACACGCGCCGCACCCCACCCAGGCGGGGGCTCACCCAGGAGGTGGCTCTCTCCATGCTCGTCCGCGACGCCATGAGCACCGTGATCCTCACCCTCGGACCCGCGCACTCCCTCCGTCAGGCGGCCTGCCTGATGTCCGGCCGGCGCGTCGGCGCCGCCGTCGTCCTCGACCCCGACCACAGCGGCATCGGCATCCTGACCGAGCGCGACATCCTGAACTCGATCGGCGCCGGCCACGACCCCGACCGGGAGTCCGTGGGCGCGCACACCACGAACAACGTCGTCTTCTGCACCCCCGAGGCGACCGTGCAGGAGGCCGCGGAGGCCATGGTCCACGGCGGGTTCCGGCACCTGATCGTGCTGGAGGACGGCGGCCCGGTCGGCATCGTCTCCGTCCGCGACGTCATCCGCTGCTGGGTGCCGGCCCGCCGGGCCGTGCCCGCGTAACCCGTTCCCGGTACGGGAACGACAGCGGGCCGGGACCCCGGCGAGGGGGTTCCGGCCCGCTGTCCTGCTACGGCAAGCGGTCCGCCATCAGCCGCGGAGGGCCTGGACCGCGGCGTCGAGCCGCTTGCCGAAGTCGGCGTCCGCGCGGCGGAAGTTCTCGACGGCGCGCTCGACGATGTCGTCACGGGAGACCTTGGCGATGAAGCCGGACAGGTTCTCGATCAGGCGGGACTTCTCGTCCTCCGAGAAGAGGCGGTAGAGGTTGCCCGCCTGGACGAAGTCGTCGTCCTCGGAGTGCGAGGGGGTGGCGTGGTTGCCCGTGCCGCCGGTGACGGGGGTGGACTCCCACAGCGGGCGGCCGGTCTGGGCGGGGCCGCCGAAGCTGTTGGGCTCGTAGTTCTTGGAGCCCTTGTGGCGGCCGTCGTACAGGTAGCCGTCGCGGGAGTTGGTGCGCGCCTCGGTGGCGTGCGGGCGGTTCACCGGCAGGTGGTCGGCGTTGATGCCGACGCGGTAGCGGTGCGCGTCGCCGTACGCGAAGAGGCGGCCCTGGAGCATCTTGTCCGGGGACGGACCGATGCCGGGGACGAAGTGCGCCGGGGAGAAGATGGACTGCTCGACCTCGGCGAAGACGTTCTCCGGGTTGCGGTTGAGCTCCAGCTTGCCGATCTCGATCGGCGGGTAGTCCTCGTGCGGCCACACCTTGGTGAGGTCGAACGGGTTGAAGCGGTACTGCGCCGCCTCGGCCGCGGGCATGATCTGGACCTGCACGGTCCAGGTCGGGAAGTCGCCGCGCTCGATGGACTCGCGCAGGTCGCGCTGGTGGGAGTCCGGGTCCTCGCCGGCGAGGGCGTTGGCCTCGGCCTGGGTGAGGTTCTTGATCCCCTGGTCGGTCTTGAAGTGGTACTTGACCCAGAAGACCTCGCCGGCCTCGTTGCTCCACTGGAACGTGTGCGAGCCGTAGCCGTTCATGTGGCGGTAGGACGCCGGTATGCCGCGGTCACCGAACAGCCAGGTCACCTGGTGGGTGGACTCGGGCGACAGGCCCCAGAAGTCCCAGACGTTGTCCGGCTCCTGCGAGCCCGTGTACGGGTCGCGCTTCTGGGTGTGGATGAAGTCGGGGAACTTGATGGCGTCCCGGATGAAGAAGACCGGGGTGTTGTTGCCGACGAGGTCGTAGTTGCCCTCTTCGGTGTAGAACTTCAGCGCCCAGCCGCGCGGGTCACGGCGGGCGTCGGCGCCGCCGAGGCTGTCCGCGACGGTGGAGAAGCGCAGGAACGTTTCGGTCTGCTTGCCGACCTCGGAGAGGAACTTGGCGCGGGTGTACCGGGTGACGTCCGCCGTCACCGTGAAGGTGCCGTAGGCGCCGGCGCCGCGGGCGTGCACCACGCGCTCCGGGATGCGCTCGCGGTTGAAGTGCGCGAGCTTCTCCAGCAGGAGCTGGTCCTGGACCAGGACCGGACCACCGACACCGGCCGTCTCGCTGTTCTGGTTGTCGGCGACCGGAGCCCCGGCCTCCGTGGTGAGCGGTCCCTGTGTCACGTGTGCCTCCTGCGTCATTCGCGCCTGTCCTGTCCTCGGCGTATCTCGTAATCGATCCTACGATGGACTTTGTCTAAGTCAAGTGAGCATCCAAGTCCACATCGGTTCGGGATCTGAACGGATTCCCCACTGTTAGGCTGGCCTGTATGAGTGACCTGCTGGAACGACTTCGCGGACGCGGCTGGCGCATGACGGCCCAGCGCCGCGTCGTGGCCGAAGTGCTCGACGGTGACCACGTGCACCTGACGGCAGACGAGGTGCACGCACGCGCTGTGACCAAACTGCCCGAGATCTCTCGCGCGACGGTCTACAACACCCTGGGTGAGCTCGTGTCGATCGGCGAGGTCCTCGAAGTCTCGACGGACCGGCGGGCCAAGCGGTACGACCCGAACGCCCACCGCCCCCACCACCACCTGGTCTGCGCCCAGTGCGGCGCCATCCGGGACGTCCACCCGGCGGGCGACCCGCTGGCCGACCTGCCCGACGGCGAGCGCTTCGGCTTCGTGGTCTCGGCGGTCGAGGTGACGTACCGCGGGGTGTGCCCGAGCTGCGCGGGCGCCTGACGCGTCACGGAAGAAGGCCGGGAGCCTCGGGCTCCCGGCCTTCTTCGCGTTCCCGCGCTTCGCGTTCAGGAACGTCCCGGAAACGACTCGAGGCCCGGATCCATGGGATCCGGGCCTCGGGCCTTCAGTAGCGGGGACAGGATTTGAACCTGCGACCTCTGGGTTATGAGCCCAGCGAGCTACCGAGCTGCTCCACCCCGCGTCGGTAAACACGACTCTACGGGAGCCCACCCGGCAGATGCAAATCAGTTGTCGGAAACCCCGACGGACGACCCTGACGGGCGGCCCCTACGCCGACAGCTCCTCCGCCAGGGCGTCGCGCAGCCGGGCGGCGCGCTCGGCCACCTCGGCCGGGCCCAGCTCCATGGCCCGGACGCACCACTTCTGCCCCTCGGCGAGGTCCCCGTGCCGGGCCGCGAGCAGCCCGAGCCGGAGCGCGGCCCGGCCGTGTCCGGCCACCGCCGCGCGGGTCCACCACAGGGCCGCCTCGGGTTCGTTGCCCTCGCGGGCCAGCAGCAGCCCGAGGTTGAAGGCGCCGTTGCGCGAGCCGGCCTCGGCCGCCTCCCGGTACCACCGGGCGGCCACCGTGAGGTCGCCGCGGGCGGCGGCGAGCATGCCGACCCGCACCTGGGCCCGGCGGTGGCCCTGCTCGGCGGCGCGGGCGTACCACTCCTCGCTCTCGGTGCGGGCGGCGCCGCCGACGGGCTCGCCGAGGGCCACCGGCTCCGGCGGCGGGGCCAGCGACTCCAGCAGGGCGGCCAGCCGGAAGGCCGCCTCCGCGCTGCCGCCGCCCGCCGCACAGCGCAGGTGCCGCTCGGCGGCCCGCTCCTCGCCGTCGCGCACGAGGGCGATCCCGACCTGGAGCGCCGCGTCGGTGTGCCCGGCCGCGGCGGCCCGCTCGTACCACTTCAGGGCGGAGCGGTCCTCGTCGCGGCTGGCGAAGAGGATCCCGAGGTTGAAGGCGGCGTCGACGCTGCCGGCCTCCGCGGCCTTGGAGAACCACGGCTCGGCTCCGGCCGCGTCCCCGGCCTGGAGCAGCATGATCGCCAGCGCGTTGGCGGCCTCGCGGTGGCCGGCGTACGCGGCGCGGCGGTACCACTGCTCGGCCTGGGCCGTCCGCTCCTGGGCGGCGCAGAGCAGGGCGAGGTTGTAGGCGCCGTTGTGGTCGCCGGCGTCCATGGCGACCCGGTACCACTTCTCGGCCGTCTGGGTCTCGCCGCGGGCGGCGTGCAGCGCGCCGAGGGCGTTCGCCGCGTTGCCGTCGCCGTCCTGGGCCGCGCGGTGCCACCAGGCGGCCGCGCTGTCCTCGTCGCCGGCGTCGCGCAGCAGGAAGCCGAGGGCGCAGGCGGCCCGGGCCTCCCCCTGCTTGGCCGAGCTCAGGTACCAGCGGCCGGCCTCCTTCAGCTCGCCGCGGGCCTCCAGCAGGGCGCCCAGGTGCAGGCCGGCCCGGCGGTGTCCGCGCGCGGCGGCCTGGCGGTACCACTGCTCGGCCTCGGCGGGGTCGCCCTTGCGCAGGTGGCGGGCGAGCCGGTACGCGGCCTCGCGGTGGCCCTGCTCGGCGGCGGCCCGGAACCAGCGCTCGATGCCCTTGTCCCCGCGGTGTTCCAGCAGGTCGGCCAGGCCGTAGGCGCCCAGGGCGTGCCCGGACTCGGCCGCCTGGCGCAGCCAGTACTCGGCGGCGGGCTCGTCCCCGCGCTCGCGGTAGTGGCGGCCGAGGGCGTGTGCGGCGGGGGCGGATCCGGCGACGGCGGCGACCCGCCACCAGCCGGCGGCCTCGTCGGGGTAGCCGCGCTGGAGGAGCAGGACCCCGAGGTTGTTGGCGGCGGCACGGTCACCGGCGCCGGTGGCGCCGCGGAGGTAGGGCTCGGCCCCGGCCAGGTCGCCGCGGCGCAGCAGCAGCGCGCCGAGCACGCTCATGGCGCCGGGGTCGCCCTTGTCGGCGGCCACGCGGTGGCGGGCCTCCAGCTCGGCGTCGGTGGCGCCCTCGGCGTCCCCGAAGGCTTCTGCCGCGCTGTGCTTGTCCAAGAAATCCGCATCGGTCAGTGCGGTCTGCGCGTTAACAGTCGGAGCGGCCTCGCCCGTTCCCGCGCCCGACTCGGCCTCCGCCCTCACAAACCGCCCTGTCTCCAGCAGAGTTGACCTGTCCCCCATAAATCCCATCGTCGCATCACCTGCTACCCGCGTACACCTGGTATGTCGCAGCCAGTGAGGTCACTACAGCGTTTTGTCGACATGCCCACAGAGAGACAAGTCAAACACGCTCGCCCCCCAACTCACCCGCCCCAGTGACCCCGTGTCTCCCAACGGCACCTTTCGGTGCTCCGGACATGACGAAGGCCCGGATCCCATTGGATCCGGGCCTTCGTCTTCAGTAGCGGGGACAGGATTTGAACCTGCGACCTCTGGGTTATGAGCCCAGCGAGCTACCGAGCTGCTCCACCCCGCGTCGGTGAAACCACAGTATCACGACGCGGGACGGAACCATTACGGGGTTTTCCGCGCCCCCTAGCCGCCCGGCTTGGGCGCCGTCAGCTTCGCCTCCGCGTCGATCGCCCGCTTCAGCGCCGCCTGGAGGTCGTTCTGCGCCTTGCCGTACGCGGCCCAGTCACCCGCCTTCATCGCCTTGTCGGCCTCCTCCACCGCCTTCTGGGCGTCGGCGAGGGCCGCCTTGACCGTCGGGTCCTGCGCGGTCGGCGGGGTGTTCGGGTTCGTCGGCGTGGTCGGGTTCGTCGGCGTGGTCGGCGGCACCGGCGTGGTCGGGGCCTCGGCTCCGAAGACCACGTTCAGCGCCTTCTCCAGGGTGTCCTCGAAGGCCGTCTGGCCGCCGTAGGTCACCAGCACCTTGCGCAGCAGCGGGTACTTCAGCCCGGAGCTGCGCACGTACACCGGCTCCACGTAGAGCATTCCGCCGTCCATCGGGACCGCGAGCAGGTTGCCGTACTCGATCTCCGAGTCACCGCCGCGCAGCAGCCGGATCGACTCGGCGATCTTCGGTTCCGACTGGAACTTGCTCTGGACCTGGCCGGGGCCGTCCGGCGGCTTGCTCGTCGGCATCTTCAGGATTCGGATCTTGCCGTAGTCCGGGGTCCCGGGATCGGCGTTCACCGCCATGAAGGCGCTCAGGTTGGGCCGCTCGTTCGGCGTGAAGGTCGTCGTGAGCGAGAAGACCTGGTCCTTCTCCGGCTGGCCCGGCATCTTCATCGACAGGTAGTACGGCGGGACCGCCGTGCCGGCCTTGGTCGTCGGGTCGTCCGGGACGGCCCAGGCCTCACTGCCGCTGAGGAAGGTCTGCGGGTCCGTGACGTGGTACCGGGTCAGCAGCTCGCGCTGGACCTTGAAGAGGTCCTGCGGGTAGCGCATGTGGTCCATGAGCGGCTTGGAGATCTCGCTCTTGGGCTTCACCGTGCCCGGGAACGCCTTCATCCAGGTCTTCAGGACCGGGTCCTTGGTGTCCCACTGGTACAGGTCGACCGTGCCGTCGTACGCGTCGACGGTGGCCTTCACCGAGTTGCGGATGTAGTTGACCTGGTTCTCCTGGGCGACCACCGCGCGCTGGCTGTTGGTCAGCGAGTCCGCGGTGCTCTGGCCCAGCGTGGTGCGCGAGGCGTACGGGTAGCCGTTGGTCGTCGTGTAGGCGTCGACGATCCACTTGATCCGGCCGTCGACGACGGCCGGGTACGGGGCGCCGTCGATGGTCAGCCAGGGGGCGACGGCCTCGACGCGGTCCTTGGGCGTGCGGTTGTACAGGATCCGCGAGCCGTCGCCGATGGCGCCGGAGTAGAGGATCTGCGGCTCGCTGAAGGCGAGCGCGTACGCGGCCCGGTTGACCGGGTTGTCCAGGTTGACCCCGGAGTTGCCCTTGTAGCTGGTCTCCTTCTCGCCCTTGTCGTCCGAGTAGTCGAGCTCCTTCTGCGGACCGCCGACGATCGAGTACTGCTTCGTCTGCTCGCCGTAGTAGATGCGCTGCTCGAAGTCCGTGCCGAACATGCCCTTGGAGGGCAGGTCGGACTGGGTGAAGTCCGGGGCGCCGTCCTTGACGGTGGTGCCCTTGGCGGCGACCACGCCGTAGCCGTGCGTGTACTTGAAGTGGTCGTTGATCCAGTTGTTCTTCGGGATGCCGCCGATGTTGAGCTCGCGCAGCCCGATGACCGTGTCCTGGCCGGCGTACCGGTCGACCGCCAGCGTGGACGGGAAGCCGTAGTAGCCCTTCACCTGCTGGAGCTGCTGGAAGGCCGGCGAGACGATGTTCGGGTCGAGCAGGCGCAGGCTGGCCGTGGTGTCGGCCACCGACCGCAGCTTGGTGCGGTCCTCGGTCTGCGGGACGCCCGGGTAGTCCTTCACGTCGGCCCCGTCGATGCCGTAGGCGTCGCGCGTGGCCTTGATGTTCTTCTCGACGTACGGCGATTCCTTGGCCTGCTCGTTCGGCTGGACCTGGAACTTCTGGACGATCGCCGGGTACAGCCCGCCGATCAGGATCGCCGAGAGGACCATCAGGCCGAAGCCGATGACCGGCAGCTGCCAGGTGCGCCGCCACAGGGTGGCGAAGAACAGCACCGCGCAGATCGCCGCGATGGCGACGAGGATCGTCTTCGCCGGCAGGTAGGCGTTGGCGTCGACGTAGCGCAGGCCGGTCCAGTTGTCGGCGGCCTTGAAGTCGCTGGACTTCACGGCGAGGCCGTACCGGTCGAGCCAGTAGGCGACGGCCTTGAAGGTGACGAACAGGCCGAGCAGCACCGACAGGTGTCCGGTCGCCGCGGCGGTGGCCCGGGCACCCGGGCTGGTCAGGCGCAGGCCGCCGTACAGGTAGTGCACGACGACGGCGGCGATCACCGAGAGCACGACGGCGGCGAAGCCGAAGCCGAGGAGGAAGCGGTACCAGGGCAGGTCGAAGGTGTAGAACGACACGTCCAGGTGGAACTGGGGGTCCTTCTTCCCGAAGGGCACCCCGTTCACGTACATCAGCCAGGTCTTCCACTGGCCCGCCGCCGACGCGCCCGCGATCAGACCGACGATCGCCGCGATGGCCAGGAGCAGCCACTTCTTGTACGGGGCGACGCTCATCCGGTAGCGGTCGAGGCTCTGCTGCTCCATCGACATCGCGCTGAGCGGCGGCCGCAGCCGGTACGCCAGCCAGATGTTCAGCCCGACCGCACCCGCCATGAGCAGGCCGAAGACGGCGAAGAGGCCGATCTTGGTCCACAGGGTGGTGGTGAAGACGGAGGAGTACTTGACGGAGCGGAACCAGAGCCAGTCCGTCCAGAACCCGGCGAACATGATGAACGCCATGGCCAGGACGGCAAGGACGCCCAATGTCGTCAGGAGGGTCCGGGCGCGCCGGGAGGGGCGGCCGACTCTCATCCGTGGCCCGGAGGGGCCTCCGCCGCGGTCCGGCATCTGGAAAGCCAAGGTGCGCACCTCGAAAGTCGCTGTGTCTGGTCCTGGGCCCACGATCGTAGGGCCCACCCATGCAACTTACTGAGGCTTTAGTCAGTTCCCGGTATCGGGGGGAAAGGAGGCAGGATGTTGTCCATGTCCAACCTTTCGCCCTCCCCCGGCACCCCCATGGCGGCCAGTCCGCTGACCCGCGCCGTCCTCGAGATCGACGAGTACGCCTCCACCCTCGGCTGGGACAAGCCGGCCCGCCTCTTCGCCCTGGTCGACACGGCCCGCCTGCGCCGGCAGGAGCCCCGCCTCGCCGGGCAGCTCGGCCTGGACCAGGACGACGCCGGCAAGAGCCAGCTCACTCCGATCGAGCAGGACGAGGTGCCGGCCGGGACCCCGCTGGACAAGTTCCTGGGCACCATCGCCTGGCCCGACGCGGTCGTCGGCTGCGCGCTGACGGTGGAGCGGCTGATGCTGCCGCCGTCCGCGGAGGCCGCCGTGCCGGAGGGGCTGAACGACAAGCAGCTGACCAAGTGGGTCGCGGGCCACCCCGAGCGGCAGGAGGTGCGCCTCACGGTGGGCGTGCTGCGCGACGGCTCGCGGGAGTCCGCCGTACGGCTGCGGGAGAAGGACTCCTCCAGCGAGGTGCTGACCGGCGCGAGCCTCGTGCCGGGCCTGGCCGACGCGCTGGCGGCTACGTTCGCCTGAGTCCTAGGGGGAGGGGCGCGGTCAGGACGCGGTGCACTTCGGCAGTCCGGCCGTGTCCCCCTTGCCGATCTTCTCCAGTGCCTTGGTGGCGTCCCCGATGGTGGACACCTTCACCAGGGTCAGGCCCTCGGGGGTGTGCTGGGCCGCCGACACGCAGTTCTCGGCCGGGGTCAGGAAGTACTCGGCCCCGGCCTTGCGGGCGCCGATGGTCTTCATCTGGATGCCGCCGATGGGGCCGACCTTGCCCTCGTCGTCGATGGTGCCGGTGCCCGCGATGAACTTGCCGCCCGTGAGGTTCTCGGGGGTGAGCTTGTCGACGATGCCGAGGGCGAACATCAGGCCGGCGCTCGGGCCGCCGACGTCGGCGAGCTTGATGTCGATCGGGAACGGGAAGGTGTGGTCGGTCCCGGCCCGGATGCCGACGATGGCGTGGCCGTCGTCCTCCGCCTTGCCCGCGGTGATGGTGACCTTCGCGCTGCCGGTGGGCTCGCGGTTCGCCTTCTCGGCCTCGGCCGCCTCGGCGGCGGGCACGATGGTGAACTCGACGGGCTCGCCGGGCTTGTGCTTGGTCACGAGCTTGGCGACGTCCCCGGGGACGGTGACGGGGGTGCCGTCCACCGCCTTGACCACGTCCCCGGCGTGCAGCCGGCCCTCGGAGGGGCTGCCCTTGACGACGGTGGAGACGACGACGCGGGCGCTGACCGGGATGCCGAGCTGCTTGAGGGCGGCCACCTTGGCGCTCTCCTGCGACTGGCTGAACTCCTCGGCGTTCTCCTGCGTCGATTCCTTGTCCGTCTTGCCGTTCGGGTAGAGGTTCTCGTGCGGTACGACGATGTTGTCGCCGGCCACCCAGCCGTAGACCGCTTCCAGCAGGTTCATGTCGTAGTCGGCGCCGGTGACGCGGACCGTGGTCATGTTGAGGTGGCCGCTGGTCGGGTACGTCTGGTGCCCCGAGATGCTCAGCACCGGCTCACCGCGCGAGTCGCCCAGCGTGTTCACGGTCGGGCCCGGGCTCATCTCGGAGTACGGGACCTTGATGAAGACGCCCGCGCAGAGCAGCGCGAACAGCACGAGGAAGGAAGCGAGCATCGTCGCGGTGCGGCGTGGCATGGATCGACAGTACGGGACGGCCCTGCCGGGCGGCCCGTGGGGCCGGTCCGTACGGGGCCCGCGGGCGGAACTCTCACCGGATTCTCAGCCAGGGCCCGGTCGGAGCCCGGTCGGAGCCCGGTCGGAGCCCGTCCGGCACGTTCCCGAAGGGGCCTGCGGGGGCGGGGAGGGCACTTCCGGGACGCGTCAGACAGCGTCGGAACCGGAGTGCGCCTTTTCGTTCGTCCTCGCCCGGTCGGCCCGGTCCATGGCCTCGCGGAACCTGGCGTAACCGGCCAGTTCGGATATGTCGCCCTGGGTGCGGTCGCGGGCCGCCCAGCTGCCCCATATCGCCGCTCCGATCGCGGCGAACAGCGGAATCAGCAACCACGCCAGTGATGCCATGAACGTGCCTCCCTGCCCCGAAAGTGCGTGTCGTTGTGGCTTCAACGCTCGTGCCCGGAGGGGGGTTACGCAAATCGAGGGCGTGTTGCGCGGCCGAACGGGGGTGAGGCTACCGCCCGCCCGTGAGGACCCCGCGCCCGGCCCCCGTACCGGCGGGCCTCAGCAGGCGCCGACCCACTCCTCGGTGCCGTCGGAGAAGGTCTGGTGCTTCCAGATCGGGACCTCGTGCTTGAGGTCGTCGATCAGCATCCGGCAGGCCTCGAAGGCCTCGCCGCGGTGCGGGCAGGAGACGGCGACGATCACGGCCAGGTCTCCCACGGCGAGGTCGCCGATGCGGTGCACGGCGGCCAGGGCGCGGACCGGGTACTTCGCCACGACGCGGTCCGCGACGCGGCGCATCTCGGCCTCCGCCGTCGGGTGGCAGGAGTAGCCGAGCGAGTCGACGTCGGCTCCGCCGTCGTGGTTGCGCACCGTCCCGACGAAGAGGGTGGTGCCTCCGGTGGCGTCGTCGCCGACGGCCTTGAAGACCTCGTCGATGGAGAGCGGGGTCTCACGGATCTCGAGCAGCCGGATGGGGTCCTGAGCGGCCTGCTCGCCGGGGTGGTCGAAGTGCGGTGCCATGTTCCCCATCGTGCCCTAGCCGCCGACCCGGTGGAATAGCCGTTTCGCCCGGGGCGCGGCGCGTCGGTTGGGAGCCTCCTACAGGAGACCGGCCCCGCCCCGGACCGGGCCGGTCCGGGGCCGTGTCCCGCAGGTCAGAGCCCGCGGCGGCGCCGGGCGCGGCGTACGGCGGCGGCGGCGCCGAGCAGGGCGACCGTCGCGCCCGCGGCACCGGCGGCCGTGGCGGCGTCCTTGCGGCCGAGGCGGCGGCCCGCGACGGTGTGCCGGCCCGCGACCTCCTGGAGCAGCTCGGCCAGCACCTCCTCGTTGGTCCAGCGGGGCCGCCAGCCGGCCGCGTGCAGCCCGCTGACGCTGACCACCCACGGGTGCATGGTGTACGCGAGGTCCCCGGCCGGGGACGGGGTCAGGCCGATCCGGTGGAGCCGGGCCGCGGCGCCGAGCGCGACGGCGGAGGGCAGCTCCATGCGGCGGATCCCGCTGAGCTCCTCGACCTCCTCCTGCTCCAGCCAGCCCTCGCAGCCGACGGCGAGCTCGCCCTCGGCCTTCTCCAGGGCGGCGTACTCCAGGGCGCTGACCAGGTCCTCGACGTGGCAGAACTGCCAGGTGGGCCGGGATCCGGCGACGACGAGCAGGCGCGGGGACTCGAAATAGCGGGTGAGGGCGGTGTCCGTGCCGCCGACCAGGACCGCGGGGCGGACGACGGTCACGTTCAGCCCGGGGTGGGCGCGGGGGGCGCGGCGGCCCAGGCGCTCGATCTCCAGCAGGTCGCCGACGCCGGTGGCCTCGGCGGTGGCGCGCAGCTCGGAGTCCTCCGAGAGCGGGATGTCGTTGTCCGGCAGGGCCCCGTAGACCATCGCCGAGGTACACAGCACGACCCGGTGCACGCCGGCCGCGGCGGCGGCGGTCAGCACGGTCTGGGTGCCGCGCACGTTGTAGGCGGTGCGGGCCGCCGGGTCCGTCTCCAGGTCGAGGTCGAGCGCGAGGTGGACGACGACGTCCGCGCCGCGCAGCTTCTCGGCGATGGCGGGGTCCCGGACGTCCAGGACGTGCCACTGGGCGGCGGCGCAGTCCCCGCGCCGCTCGTCGATGGCCACGACCTGCTTGACCTCGTCGGATTCGACGAGGCGGCTCACCAGCGCGGCGCCGACCCCCGAAGCGGCTCCGGTCACCGCGATCACGGGGCTCGGGCGGCGCGGACCGGCCTGGTTTCGCGGCTGGCGAACGCCGGGGGCGCTGTCGTCGTGCTCAGGGCGTTTTTCGGCGTCGTGCGGCGCGCGAGCCTGCGGATCTGGGGAACTCACCGGGCGTCTCCAGCGGTTGTCTTCAGTGGGGACGCGCTGTGACGCGTACCCACCAGGTGATGTCCATCCTGCCGCAGCCCAGGACCCGGCGGAGCACCGAGCCCGGAAGCGGGAGTGGTGTCTAGGCTGGGTGGTGTTGTCGGACCATCGCCCGTCGGCACCCGCCGGCGGCCCTACGAGCCGAGGAAACCCGTGAGCGACACCCCATTCGGATTCGGCCTTCCGCCGGAGGAGCCGGAGGACGGCGACAAAGGCAAGAAGGGCGGCCAGGGAGGTCCCGCCAATCCGTTCGGGTTCGGCCCGGGCGGCCTCCCCGGCGGCTTCCCCGGCGGTGCGGAGAATCCGTTCGCCGCGATGTTCGGCTCGATGAACCCGAACGACCTCGGTGCCGCCTTCCAGCAGCTCGGCCAGATGCTGAGCTACGAGGGCGGTCCCGTGAACTGGGACATGGCCAAGGACATCGCCCGCCAGACCGTCGCGCAGGGCACCGCGGACGGGGTCAAGGACGCGAGCGTCGGCATCGCGGAGAAGTCCGCGGTCGAGGAGGCCGTGCGCCTGGCCGACCTGTGGCTCGACGGCGTGACCTCCCTGCCGTCGGGTGCCAACGCGGCCGTCGCGTGGAGCCGCGCCGAGTGGGTCGAGGCGACCCTCCCGGTGTGGAAGGAGCTGGTGGACCCGGTCGCCGAGCGCGTCGGCGCGGCCATGGGCAGCGTCCTGCCCGAAGAGATGCAGGCCATGGCCGGCCCGCTGCTCGGGATGATGCGCTCCATGGGCGGGGCCATGTTCGGCCAGCAGATCGGCCAGGCCGTGGGCACGCTCGCGGGCGAGGTCGTCGGCTCGACGGACATCGGGCTGCCGCTGGGCCCGGCCGGGCGGGCGGCGCTGCTGCCGCTGAACATCGAGGCCTTCGGCAAGGACCTGAGCGTCCCCTCGGACGAGGTGCGGCTGTACCTGGCGCTGCGCGAGGCCGCGCACGCCCGCCTGTTCGCGCACGTGCCGTGGCTGCGCTCGCACCTGTTCGGTGCGGTCGAGGGCTACGCCCGGGGCATCAAGGTGGACACCTCGAAGCTGGAGGACGTGGTCGGCCAGCTCGACCCGTCGAACCCGGAGCAGCTCCAGGAGGCGCTGCAGGGCGGTATGTTCCAGCCGCAGGACACCCCGGAGCAGAAGGCCGCCCTGGCCCGCCTGGAGACGGCGCTCGCGCTGGTCGAGGGCTGGGTGGACGCGGTCGTGCACGAGGCGGCGAAGCCCCGCCTGACCTCGGCGGACGCCATGCGCGAGACGATGCGCCGGCGGCGCGCCTCGGGTGGTCCGGCGGAGCAGACCTTCGCGACGCTGATCGGGCTGGAGCTGCGTCCGCGGCGGCTGCGGGACGCCTCGCGGCTGTGGGCCTCGCTCACGGACGCGCGCGGCGTGGACGGCCGGGACGGGCTGTGGGAGCACCCGGACATGCTGCCGACGGCTTCCGACCTGGACGACCCGGACGGGTTCGTGCACCGCGAGCAGCTGGACTTCTCGGAGATCGACAAGATGCTCGGCGAGGCCGCCCAGCAGCGTGACGAAGAGGGCGACGACAAGAAGTGAGCCTGTACGACGACGCGGTCCGGGTCCTGAAGGAGTACGAGGGCCCGGACGCCCAGCAGGAAGAGCTGCGCGGGGTCTACCTGGACCACCTGGCCGCCCACCCGGAGGGGATGTACAAGCCCTGCACGGCCGGGCACGTCACGGGCAGCGCGCTGGTGATCGACCCCGCCGGCGGCCGGGTGCTGCTGACCCTGCACAAGAAGCTCGGCATGTGGCTCCAGATGGGCGGGCACTGCGAGCCCGGTGACACCACCCTGGCCGGTGCGGCGATGCGCGAGGCCGTGGAGGAGTCGGGCATCGGCTCGGGGCTGACGCTGGTGGCGGGCGGGCCGGTGCGCCTGGACCGGCATCCGATCCCGGCGCCGTGCAACTGGCACCTGGACGTGCAGTACGCGGTGCTGGCCCCGGCCGGTGTGGAGGCGGAGATCAGCGACGAGTCGCTGGACCTGCGCTGGTTCCCGTACGCGGAGGTGGCGGCGGTCGCCGACACCTCGGTGGTGCGGCTGCTGGAGGCCACGCGGGCGCGGCTGGGCGCGTGAGCTGAGGTGACGCTGAAGGGGCGGGCCCGTGCGGGTCCGCCCCTTCGCCGTGCGCCGGTGCCCGTCAGTTCCAGGCGTTGTTCTGGTTCTGGGCGTGCGCGCCGTGCTGGCCCACTCCGTACTGGGCGGCGACGCCCTGTCCGAGCTGGGCGTTCTGCGGGGGCAGCACCTCGCTGGGCTGCACCAGGGCGAAGCCGGTGCCGAGGAAGCTGAGCTCCCAGCCCTCGCCGGTGTTGCCGCGGCGCCGCCACACGCCGGTGGAGTGCGTCTGGGCCTGCATCTGCACGCGCAGCGAGGTGGACCAGGCGACGATGGCGTCGGCGTCGGCGTTGACGTACTTGTCGGGGGTGACCTGCATCATCAGCGGCTGGCCGGAGGTCATGAGGGCGACCTTGCCGCGGCCGGAGATGTTGAGCTGGTACTTGCCGGAGCCGGAGATCCCGTACTGGCTGTCGACGGCGATGACCTCGGAGTGCAGGGTGGAGTCCATGGCGAGGACGTAGCCGCTGTCGACGGTGAGGCCGTCGTGGTCCACGTCGACGACGTGGACGTACTGGGCGAGGTTGGCGAAGTAGACGGTGCCCTGGCCGGAGCAGCGCATCAGGTCGAGGCCCTCGCCGGTGCGGCGGCGGGCGCCCCGCTGGTTGCTGCTCTGGTACTCGCCGTCGAAGTCGACGATGCCCTGGTAGGCGACCATCGAGCCCTTGCGGGCGAGAATGTCGTCGGAGCCGTTCAGGGTGACCCTCAGGAGCTGGGGGTTCTGGACGGTGTAGCGGTCCTGGGACTGCTGCTCGGCGTGGCCGAAAAGTGAGCTCTGCATGGTGTGTCCGCTCCCCCTCAGCCCCGGGTCCGGAGCCGGTCGGTGCTGTCCTCGCTGGGCTGTACGACGACGATGCCCTGGCCGGAGAAGGCCATCTGGTAGGCCTCCCCGCTGCCCCGGCCGATCATCGACGAGGCCTTGAAGCTGCGCTTCCCCTTGACCTTGAGGTTGGGGGACCAGGCGACGAGCGCGTCCGGGTCGACGTACGTCTCGTCGTCGCCGCGGCCGCAGTCGACCACGATCGGGGTGCCGCGGGAGGTGATGGCGACCCAGCCGGTGCCGGCCACCTGGACGTTGAACAGGCCCTGGCCGGCGAACTTCGCCATGCCCTTGACCCGCTCGACGCCCCACTGGAGGTGGGCGTCGAAGGCGAGGAGGTTGGTGCCGTTGACGGAGAGGGCGTCGTTGTTGAGGTTGATGCAGACGACGTCCGCGCCGTAGTCGGCGAGGTAGAGCAGGCCGTCGCCGGTGCACTTCATCAGGGGCGCGCCCTCGCCGGTCAGCCACTGGGAGGCCATCTGGCGGACGGCGGGCGGGTTGGGCTCGTACTGGACGAAGCCCTCGTAGGCGACCATCGAGCCGGTGCGCGCGAAGAGGTCCTGGCCGCTCTGCATGGCGACCTTGAGCATGGCGCGGCCGTGGTTCTCCATGCGGGCCGTGACGGGGGTCGGGGCGTAGCCCGCGAGCTGCTGGTTCATGGCGTTCATGGCGTTCATGTGGGGCTCCCTCAGACCTCGTACGGCTGGACGACGATGAAGTTGCCGGGGGCGCCGCGGAACTGGAGGTTCACGGTCTCCCCGCTGTGGCCCGGGTAGGCGTTGCGGCGCAGCCGGACCTGGCTGGAAATGATCACCTGTGAGGCGGCCGACCAGGCGACGATGGCGTTGCTGTCGGCGAAGGTGGTGGGGGTGACCGGCAGGACGACGGGCACGCCGTGCGTCTTGACGATGACCGTGCCGGTGCCCTGGAACAGCATGGTGAACAGGGCGCCGCCGGGGATGCCGTGGCCTTCGATGCGGCGGACCTCGTGCTGGAGGGACTCGTCGAAGGCGAGGACGCTCTCGGCGGAGACGCAGATGCCGTCGCCCTGGAGCTCGATGGCGTGCAGGTGGGCGCCGTTCTCGGCGAGGAAGACCTGGCCGCGGCCGGTGCAGCGCATCAGCTGCATCTCCTGGCCGGTGGCGTTGCCGACGATGCGGCCGGCGAAGCCCGCGCCCTTGTAGCTGAAGTCGACCTTGCCCTGGTAGAGGACCATGCTGCCCTGGCGGGCGAGGACGGCCTGGCCGCCCATCGACAGGTCGACCCGCATGAGCTGCTGGTTCTGCGGGGTCCAGCGGGCGCCGGTGGGGGCTTCCTTGTACGGCTGGAGGGCGAGGGCGAGGCCGGCTCCGGGGGCGGCGGCCTGCGGGGCCTGGCCGTAGGGGGCCGGGGGCTGCTGGCCGTACGGGGCCTGCTGGCCGTAGGGGGCCTGCGGGGCGGGCGGCTGGCCGGGGACCTGGCCGTACGACTGCTGCTGCGGCTGCTGGCCGTAGGGCGCGGGGGCGGGGGCCGGCGGCGGGACCTGCGCGCCGTAGGAGTGCTGCGGCTGCTGGCCGTACGAGGGCGGGCCGGGCTGCTGCGGCGGGTGGGGCGGCTGGCCGTACGGGGCCTGGGGCGTGCCGATCGGGCCGACCATGGTCGGGGCCGAGTGCACGGGCGCGGGCGCCGGGGGCTGCGGGGCGGGGGGCTGCGGGGCGGGGGGCTGCTGCTGGGGCTGCTGCGGCGGGGCGTACGGCGCGGGGGCGGGCGCCGGAGCGGGCGGCTGCTGCTGCACCGGGGCGCCGAAGGACGGGGCCGGGGCGGCGGCCTGCGGGGGCGGTGCGAACGCGGGGGCGGCGGCCTGCGGCTGGGCCGGGGCCTGCGGCTCGGGCTGCGGCTCGTCCTCGGCGACCTCGCCGCCGAAGTGCTCCAGCAGTGCGGCGAGGCCGCCGTCGAAGCCCTGGCCGACGGCGGCGAAGCGCCACACGTCCTTGCGGTAGAAGTCGCCGATCATCAGGGCGCGTTCGGTGCTGAACTCGGAGCCGGTGAAGGAGTACCGGACGACTTCCTCGCCGCCGGCCACGATCCGGATGTAGCCGGGGCCGATCTGCGACATCTGGCCGGCGCCGTCGAGGGTGGCGCTGAAGGACAGCTTGTGGATGGAGGCGGGCACGTGGTCGAGGGTCACCCGGAAGGACTCGGTGTCCCCGGCCTGTGCGCCGAGCTGCTGGATGGACTCCTCGGGCGACTTCGGCTGGTTGTAGAAGACGAAGTAGCGGTCGTCCGACAGGCGCTCGTCGGCGTCGAGGCCGAAGCAGCTGATGTCGAAGGCGAGCCCGGGGCCGGCGATCTGGACGCCCACGTACAGATCGGTGCCCGCCGTCAGATCACTGATCTTGGCCTTGTGGCCGCGTTGGAATTCCCTGGCCATGTGTCCGACCGTCCCCCATCCCGACTTCGACTGCTCGATGTGTGCCGCTCAGGCTAACGGCTCCTGCCGACATCCGGCCAAGCCGGTACCGACCCGGTTCCGGGCCGTTCCCGGCCCGGTGCGCGCCCGTCCTCCGTGACGGGACGTCACTCGCCGCGGGCGGCCGGGACCCTGGGCATCCGCTCCGCCGCGGCCACTCCTTCGAGGAACCCGCGGGCCCGCTCGGTCTTCGGATAGGCCTCCAGCAGCTCCCAGAAACGGGGGCCGTGGCCGGGCACCAGGAGGTGCGCCAGCTCGTGGAGCAGCACGTAGTCGACGACGTACTCCGGCATCCCCTGGATGCGGTGGGACAGCCGGATGCTGCCCTCCGCGGGGGTGCAGGAGCCCCACCGGGTGTTCTGGTTGGTGACCCAGCGGACCGAGAGCGGACGCGCACGGCCGCCGAAGTACTGCTCGGACAGACGCTCGGCGCGCGCGATCAGTTCCGCGTCGCCGAGGGTGCGCTTGCTCTCCTGGGCGGCGAGCTTGTCGAGCATGACGCCCACCCAGCGCCGCTCCTCGGCCTCGGACATCCGGGCGGGGATCAGGACGACCGTCCGCTCGCCCTCGCGGTAGGCGGACACGGTCCTGCGGCGGCGCGCGCTCCGGCGTACTTCGACGGCGCGCTGTGGCGGGTCGGCGGCTGGCACGCAACGACGGTACCCGGTAGCCGTGGCGGAAATCCCGCGCGTCCGGGGTTCGGAACGTGATCGGTTCACCAGGAGGCCGCAAACACGGCCATTCCTCATCCCATATGACCAATACCCCTTGCCTGTGGACGAATCTCCGCACCCCGGCCGGCGGCCGGGCATGGTGGCGGAAGACAGGGGAAGTCCATCGGGACGGGGAGGCCGTGATGTATCCGAAGGTGAAGCCGGCGCTGGCGCGGGCGTGGCGGGACCTGCAGACGGTCCAGTTCGGGGTGACGCCCGCCCACGCGGTGGTGCTCGGACCACTGGACACGGCGACGGGGTCGCTGATCGACCGGATCGACGGCACGCGGGGCATGGAACTGCTGCGGGCCGAGGGCGCCGGGATGGGACTGCCGGAGGGGCAGGTCGACGGGCTGGTCCGGCACCTCGCCGGGGCCGGGCTGCTCGACGACCTCACCGCCGGGGGGCCGCGGGCGCAGGCCGTGCGGAGGAGGCCGGAGGTGCTGGAGCGGCTGGGGCCCGACCTGGGCTCGCTCTCGCTGGTGCACCGGGAGCCGGGCGGTGACCTGCGAGGGGTCGCGGCGCGCAGGGCGTTACGGGTCCAGGTGCGCGGGAGCGGCCGGGTGGGGGCGGTGATCGCCGCCGTGCTGGCGGGGGCCGGGGTGGGCCGGGTCGACGTGCTCGACGGAGGCCGGGTGGAGGCCGCCGACGTGGCTCCGGGCGGGCTGGATCCGGGGAGCGTGGGCCGGCCTCGGGCCGAGGCGGCGGGGGCGCTGGTGCGTGCGGCAGCACCGGGGCGGGCTCCGGGGGCGGGCGATCCCGGGGGCCCGGGGCCGGAGCCGGCGCTGGTGGTCCTCGCGCCCCGGGACGGCCTCCAGGCGTGGGCCCCCGATCCGGCGACGGCCGCCGACTGGGTGGCGTCGGGCACCCCGCACCTGTACGCGGGGGTGCTGGAGGGGACGGGGCTGGTCGGGCCCCTGGTGCTGCCCGGGTCCACCGCCTGCGCGGGGTGCATGGAGCGCGACCGCGTCGACCGGGACCCGGCGTGGCCCCGGATGCTGGTCCAGTGGCGCTCGGCACACCGCCGGCGCGGGGCGGGGGCCTGCGACCTGGGGCTGTCCACGGCGGTGGCCGGCCTGGCCGCGGCGCACGCCCTGGCCTTCCTCGACGGGCAGCTGCCCGCTTCGACGGCCGCCCGGTGGGAGGCCGCCCTGCCCGGGCTGCACTGGCAGCGCACCGCGCTGCGCCCGCACCCGGACTGCCCCTGCGCGGCCGCGGACCCTGGGGCGGCGGCCGAGCCCGGGGCTGCGGCCGACCCGGGGGCGGCGTCCGGCCCGGCGGCGGGCGCGGCGGTGCGGTCGTGAGCCGCCGGACTCCCGCCGGAGCGGGGGCGGGTGCCCCGGTCCGGGGGGTCGGGGGGCCATGGCAGGATGCGACGGGGGCCGAGCCGCGCCCCGAACCGCCGCTCGCGGCGCAGCAGTCCGGAAACTGGAGGGGCTCATGTCCGATCTTCCCCGGAAGGCGGTCACGCGCACCGTCAAGCTGGCCGCGCTCCCGCTCGGCATCGCGGGCCGGGCCACCTGGGGGCTGGGCAAGCGGATCGGCGGGAAGTCGGCCGAGATCGTGGCCCGCGAGCTCCAGCAGCGCACCGCCGAGCAGCTGTTCCGCACGCTCGGGGAGCTGAAGGGCGGCGCGATGAAGTTCGGGCAGGCCCTCTCGGTGTTCGAGTCGGCGCTTCCCGAGGAGGTCGCCGGGCCCTACCGGGCGGCGCTGACGAAGCTTCAGGAGGCGGCCCCGCCGCTGCCGGCGGCGCGGGTGCACGAGGTGCTGGCGGAGCGGCTCGGCGAGGACTGGCGGGAGCTGTTCGAGGAGTTCGAGGACAAGCCGGCCGCGGCCGCCTCGATCGGACAGGTGCACCGGGCGGTGTGGCACGACGGGCGGCAGGTGGCGGTCAAGGTCCAGTACCCGGGGGCCGGGGAGGCGCTGCTGTCGGACCTCAAGCAGCTGGGCCGGTTCGCGGGCCTGCTGGGGCCGCTGGTCCCGGGCATGGACCTCAAGCCGCTGATCACCGAGTTGCGCGACCGGGTCGCGGAGGAGCTGGACTACGAGCTGGAGGCCGAGGCGCAGCGCACCCACGCCGACGCCTTCGACGCCGACGAGGACGTCCTCGTCCCGGACGTCGTGTTCCAGGGTGACCAGGTGCTGGTGACCGAGTGGCTGGAGGGCACCCCGCTCTCCGAGGTGATCGCCGACGGGACGCGGGAGGAGCGCGACCGTGCCGGACAGCTGCTGGCCCGGTTCCTCTTCTCCGGGCCCGCTCGCACCGGGCTGCTGCACGCCGATCCGCACCCGGGCAACTTCCGGCTGGTGTCGGGGGCGGACGGCCGGATGCGGCTGGGCGTACTGGACTTCGGCACGGTGGACCGGCTGCCGGGCGGCTGGCCCAAGCCCATCGGCCGGTCGCTGCGGATGACCCTGGAGGGGGATGCCGAGGGGGTCTACGGGCACCTGTGCGGCGAGGGGTTCGTCAGGGAGAGCATCGAACTCGACCCGGACGCGGTGCTGGACTACCTCAAGCCCATGCTCGAGCCCGCCGAGGCCGACGAGTTCACCTTCACCCGGCCGTGGCTGCGCGGGCAGGCGGCGCGGATCGCCGATCCCCGCTCCCCCGCCCACCAGTTGGGGCGGCAGATCAACCTGCCGCCGTCCTACCTGCTGATCCACCGGGTGACGTTGAGCACCATCGGCGTGCTGTGCCAGCTGGGCGCGACGGTGCGGCTGCGGGACGAACTGGAGTCCTGGCTCCCGGGGTTCCTGCCCGAGGACTGACCTGGGGGTCCGTCACCACCAGGAGGAGTCGAGCCGGCCCTCGATCGCCCGGAGGTTGGCGCGCGCGCAGTCGACGCAGAAGAACTGTCTGGTCCCGTTCTCCACCGAACACGTCCAGGTGGGCGGCGGGCCGCCTTCCGGGGAGCGGGCTCCGCAGCGCGCGCAGACGACGGGCTGGGCCTCGGGCCCCGGCGGGGTGGGTTGGGGGGTCGGCTGGTCCACCACCAGACGATATCCCCGCGGACCCGCGCGGCGCCCCGCAACGCACCGGGGGGGGGGGGGGGGGGGGGGGGGGGGGGGGGGGGGTTTGGGGGGGGGGGGGGGGGGGGGGGGGGGGGGGGGGGGGGGGGGGGGGGGGGGGGGTACTCACCCCGCCCCACCCCCCCCCCCGCCCCCCCCCCCCCCCCCCCCCCCCCCCCCCCCCCCCCCCCCCCCCCCCCCCCCCCCCCCGGTGCTGCCGTCGCCTGCTGTGTTCAGCCGGCTCCGGCGGCGTTCAAGTCGCCTTCGAGTCGCTTTCGAGCGGCTTCCGTGCCCTGTCGGGCCGGTCTCGCCTGCTCAGTGCATGACGGCCATGGCCAGCGCGCGCCGGGCGCGCATGGAGACGCGCTCGGCCCTTCGCTGCATGCGCCGCGCGGCGACCAGGCGCAGGGCGTGACGCTCGGCGTCCGCCTCGCGCATGCGGTCGTCCATATGGGCACGGGCCAGGGCTTCTGGGATGAGTTGCATTTCGCGGGTCCTGTTCTGACGCGAGGTGATCGCGCCTGCGGTGATGAAGTCTGCGGTGGCGGAGCCGTGCGGCTGCTCGCTCGTGGTGGCGTGGGGGGACATGGGGGCCTGCTTCAAGGGGTCGTGCGTGAGGGGGCGGTCGATGGTTCCGATGGCGGTCATGCCGCTGCAACCGGGTTCTTGCGCGGACGGCCACGGGGCCGCTTGCGGGCCACGACCACGCCCTGGACGAAGAGCTCGCCGCCCCAGACGCCCCAGGGCTCGCGGCGCTCCTTGGCGCCGGCGAGGCAGGCCTCGACCAGCGGGCAGGTGCCGCAGAGGGACTTGGCGTACTCGACGTCCGCCGGGGACTCGGCGAAGAAGACCTCGGGGTCGAAGGTCCGGCACGGTACGGGGACGCCGAGGTTCTCGATGGCGTCGTCGAGCGCGGTGAGCGCGGTGAGGGGGGTCAAGGCGTGGTCCTCCGGGACTGCGGGCGGGGAGATCGTTTGGGTCTGCGGTACGGACGGGGCGTGCGCTTCGAGTTGCACGGTGTTTTCTTCCTCGTCTTGTTCGTCTAGTCGTTCCGGCCGGTCGGCCGGGTGGCGGCTGTGGTACCTGGTCTTGCCAGTCCCGAGGCCCCTTCGCTCCGTCATCCCCGTTCGGGGACAAACAGAAGGGCCGCGGATCCCGGGTGGGGTTCCGCGGCCCTGAAGGCGCCGGCCTGATCATGCGATCAGGCTGGATCACTCCAGGGTTCGAGCCCGCGGAAGGCCCACATCAGGTGGTGCTGCGTCGTCTGCTGCGTCTTGGATCCGGCACCGGCCGCGGCCGCGAAGCCATAGGCGCCATGCGCCTTCTGGGCTTCCGCTACTGCCACCAGTGCCTTGGTCGGTCGCTCATTGCGCTCGCTGACCGGACGGATCGCCAGCAGGGCGGGGCTGTCAGCGGCAATCGCGGACAGACCGGTGCCCCGGAGGGAGACGGAACCGAGCAGGCAGGAAGCGGCGACCGAGCGATCGGTCATTTTGGTGAAGGTCATGAAGCTGGTCACTGGTCTCGCCTCCTCTCGGCGTCTCGGGGACTCGGCCCGGGGGCCTGTCCCATGTATTCGGATAAGTACAGCACGGATCCGGAGCTTCGGAGAAGCCACCGTTTCCGTTGCTAAGAACCTATGGGGCTTCGCCGGGCATGTGCAAACTATTTTTCCGACGAGTTTCTACGCGTCGTCAGGATCCTCACCGTCAGTCTCCTGACCAGTACAGATGGCCAGGACGTCGGCCCCGTAGCGGTCGAGCTTGCGGCCCCCCACTCCGGAGATCATCGAGAGCTCCCCCGGCTCGGAGGGAGCGGCCTCGGCGATCGCCATGAGGGTTTTGTCCGTGAACACGCAGTATGCGGGCATTCCCTGGAGCTTCGACTGCACGGCGCGCCACTCGCGCAGCCGCTCGTAGAGGCCCTCGTCCATGTCCGAGGGGCAGTCCCCGCAGCGCATCAGCTTGATGTCCCCGGCCTCGGTCAGGGTCCGGCCGCAGACCCGGCACAGCACCGGCCCGCGGCGGCCCCGCTTGCGCGGCGCGCCCTCGGCCGGGGTGCCCGGCCGGACTGCGGGGGCCGCGGAGCCCGGCCGCAGCCCGTTCAGGAAGCGGCTGGGGCGACGGGAGGCCCGGCCGCCCGGAGCCCGGGAGAGCGCCCAGGAGAGGGTCAGGTGCAGCCGCGCCCGGGTGACGCCGACGTAGAGCAGCCGGCGTTCCTCCTCGACCTGGTCGTCGGTCTTGGCGTACGTGATCGGCATCATGCCGTCGGTGAGGCCGACCAGGAAGACGGCGTCCCACTCCAAGCCCTTCGCGGCGTGCAGCGAGGCGAGGGTGACGCCCTGGACGGTCGGCGCGTGCTGCGCGGCCCTGCGTTCGTCCAGTTCGACGGTGAGCTCGGCCAGCCCCGCACCGGGGCGGGAGCGGGCGAAGTCCTCGGCGAGGCGGACCAGCGCGGCCAGCGACTCCCACTGGTCGCGCACGGCGCCCGAGCCGGCCGGCGGCTCGGCGGTCCAGCCGGTGGAGCTGAGCACGGCCCGGACCTGGGCGCCGAGCTCGACGACGTCGTCGAGCAGCGGGTCGTTGCCCGCGGAGCGGGCGGCTCCGCGCAGCGCGAGGACCGCCTTCTGTACCTCGGCGCGCTCGAAGAAGCGCTCCGCGCCGCGCAGCTGGTACGGGACGCCGGCGTCGGCGAGGGCCTGCTCGTAGACCTCGGACTGGGCGTTGATGCGGTAGAGCACGGCGATCTCGCCGGCCGGGACCCCGGCCGCGATCAGGTCGCGGACCCGGCGGGCCACGCCCTCGGCCTCGGCGGGCTCGTCGGGGTACTCGGCGTAGACCGGGTCGGGGCCGGGCTCGCGCTGGGAGACCAGCTCCAGCCGGTGTTCGGCGGCCCGGCCGCGGGCCTGGTTCAGCAGGCCGTTGGCGAGGTGGACCACCTGGGGGGTGGAGCGGTAGTCGCGGACCAGCTTGACCACCGTGGCCTGCGGGTAGCGGGTGCGGAAGTTCAGCAGGTGGTCGGGGGTGGCGCCGGTGAAGGAGTAGATCGTCTGGCTGGCGTCGCCGACGACGCAGAGGCTGTCGCGGTCGCCGAGCCACAGCTCCAGCAGGCGCTGCTGGAGCGGGCTGACGTCCTGGTACTCGTCCACCACGAAGTGCTGGTACTGGGCGCGGATCTGCTCGGCGATGTCGTGGCGGTCCTGGAGGATGCCGACGGTCAGGAGCAGCACGTCCTCGAAGTCGATCATCCCGCGGTCGCGCTTGAGCTGCTCGTACGTGCCGTAGATCTGGGCGATCTCGGCCATGTCGCGGGGGGCCTCGCGGCCCGCCTTGAGGGCGGCCGCCGGGTAGTCGGCGGGCACGGTCTGGGTGACCTTGGCCCACTCGATCTCGCCGGTGACGTCGCGCAGCTCGTTGCGGTCGAGGCGGACGCGGCAGCGCGCGCCGGCCTCGGCCACGAACTGGATCTTGCGCTCCAGGAGCCGGGGCACCTCCCCGCCGATCGCCCGGGGCCAGAAGTACTGGAGCTGGCGCAGGGCGGCGGAGTGGAAGGTGCGGGCCTGGACCCCGCCCGCGCCGAGGGCGCGGAGCCGGCCGCGCATCTCGCCGGCGGCCCTGTTGGTGAAGGTGACGGCGAGGACGCTGGCCGGCATCAGCTGGCCCGAGCGGACGCCGTAGGCGATGCGGTGGGTGATCGCGCGGGTCTTGCCGGTACCGGCGCCCGCCAGCACGCACACCGGGCCGCGCAGGGTCGTGGCGACCTCGCGCTGCTCAGGGTCCAGGCCCTGGAGCACGGCGTCGGCGTCGACGTCGGGCGCGCCGCCGCCGGCCGGTACGGATGAGGAGTGCGTTGCTGCTGTCACCCCGCCATGCTGCCAGGTCGGGTGGGCCGGACGGGAAACTTGTCCACAGCCCCGCGGGACCCGTCGTACCGGTCGCACCGGCGGAGCCGCAGGTCCGGCGGGAGTGGATCAGCCGGCAGTCGGATCGGTCACACCGGGCGGCCCGGCGGGAATGGCCCGGCGGGGCGGGACGTTCGACTCCTCGGATCATCATGGGCCCCGCGATCCACCGAGTCCCCACAGAGGAGCGAGCATGCAGGACACCGGCACCGTCACGATGTACAGCACCACCTGGTGCGGCTACTGCCGTCGGCTGAAGACCCAGCTGGACCGCGAAGGCATCGCGTACAACGAGATCAACATCGAGCTCGACCCGGAGTCCGCGGCGTTCGTGGAGAAGGCCAACAACGGCAACCAGACGGTCCCGACCGTGCTCGTGAAGTCCGCCGCCGGCAGCGAGTCCGTCATGACGAACCCGAGCCTGGCCCAGGTCAAGCAGGCCCTCGCCGTCTGACCGTCCGGGCGGGGGGGGGGGGGGGGGGGGGGGGGGGGGGAGGGAGCGGGACGCTTGGATTTGTTCGTCGTCGCCCTCGCTCACATCGGGGGA
>NZ_JBWKEZ010000034.1:0-32272 GCF_056434525.1 Streptomyces sp. NPDC044002 | reverse complement strand
ACCCCCTCCCCACCCCCCCCCCCCCCCCCCCCCCCCACCCCCCCCCCCCCCCCCCCCCCCCCGGCCCGGACGGTCCGCGGCGGGGTGCCGGCGGCTCAGACCGCCGACGGCCCCTTGGGCAGCGGCTGCCCGTACCAGAGCTCGACGAGGCGGGCCGCGATGGAGATGCCCGACGGGGGCAGGACCTCGCCGGCCTCGATCGCGGCGCGGTAGTCCTCGCGGGAGAACCAGCGGGCCTCCTGGATCTCCTCGCCGTCGACCGTGATCTCCGAGCTGACCGCGCGGGCGTTGAAGCCCAGCATCAGGCTGTACGGGAAGGGCCAGGGCTGGCTGGCGACGTACTCGACCTCGCCGATCCGCACGCCCGCCTCCTCCCACACCTCGCGGACCACGGACTGCTCTATCGACTCGCCCGGCTCCACGAAGCCCGCCAGCGTCGAGAAGCGGCCCTCCGGCCAGTGCACCTGGCGGCCCAGCAGCGCCCGGTCCTGCTCGTCGGTGACCAGCATGATCACCGCCGGGTCGGTGCGCGGGTAGTGCTCGGCGCCGCAGCCCGGGCAGCGGCGGATGTGGCCGGCCGCCGCGACGACGGTGCGCTCGCCGCAGCGGGAGCAGAACCGGTGCATGCGCTGCCAGTTCTCCAGCGCCACCGCGTGGACCATCAGCCCGGCGTCGCGCGGGTTCAGCAGCAGCCCGGCCTCGCGCAGCCCGGCCGGGCGGGCCGACTGGTCCATGCGGCCCGGCAGGGAGTCCTTCTGCAGCGCGAAGTACCGTACGCCGTCCTCGTCCGTGCCCAGGAAGTACCGGTGCGTCTCGGTGACCGGGGCCTCGAAGGCGGGGGTCATCACGATGCCGGTGCCGCCGTCGGGAGTGTCGTCGATCAGCACCTGGCCACCCGAGACGACGAAGACGCGGGTCGTCGGGTGGCTCCAGGCGGCGGCGAGCCACGCCTCGTCGAGGCGGTGGTGCGCGGCGCGGTCGATGCCGCTGGGCGCGGTGAGCGACAGAGGACGCTCGGTGTGGGTGCTCACTGGTACTTCCAACTCCCCCGGTGGTGGGACAAGGCAGGCGTACGGGACGTGCTTCAGGCTGTGGCGGCGCCGGCCGCGGCGGGCTGCGGCGGCGACCAGTTCGCGGCGAGGTCGCCCCACAGGTAGGCGGTGGTCTCCACGCCCTTGAGGAGCAGGTCGAGCTCGACCTTCTCGTTCGGCGAGTGCCAGCCGTCGGACGGGACGGAGATCCCGAGGAACAGGACGGGCGCGTCCAGGACGTCCTGGAGGTCGGCCGCCGGGCCCGAGCCGCCCTCGCGGGTGAAGCGGACCTGCTGCCCGAAGGCGCGGCCCATGGCACGGACGACGGACTGCAGCGCCGGGTGGTCCAGCGGGGTGAGGCAGGGGCGGGTGGGCGCGCCGAAGGTGACGGAGTACCGGATCCCGGCGGGGACGCGGGTCCCGAGCCAGTCCCGGAAGGCCGCCTCGACCTCGTGGGGGTCCTGACCCGAGACCAGGCGGAACGACAGCTTCAGGTGGGCGGAGGCGGGCACGATGGTCTTGCCGCCGGGGCCCTGGTAGCCGCCGCCGATGCCGTTGACCTCGGCGGTCGGGCGGGCCCAGACGCGCTCCAGGGTGGAGTAGCCGGCCTCGCCGGCGGCCGCGTACGACTTGGCCGTGCGCAGCCACTCGGCCTCGTCGAAGGGCAGCTCGGAGATCAGCCGGCGCTCGGCCTCGGTCAGCTCGGCGATGCCGTCGTAGAAGCCGGGGAGCGTGACCCGGCCGTCCTCGTCGTGCAGCGCCGCGACGACGCGGGCGGCGACGGTGGCCGGGTTGGGCACGGCACCGCCGAAGGCACCCGAGTGGATGTCCTGGTCGGGGCCGTGGAAGTCGATCTCGCAGTCGGCGACGCCGCGCATGCCGGTGCAGACGGTGGGGGTGGTCTCGGACCACATGCCGGTGTCGGAGACGATCACGACGTCGGCGGCGAGCTCGGCGGCGCGGGCCTCGACGAGGTCGCGGAAGTTCGGGGAGCCGGACTCCTCCTCGCCCTCGATGAGCAGCTTGAGGTGCACGGCGGGGGCCTCGGCGCCGGTCGCGGCGAGGTGGGCGCGCAGGCCGAGGGTGTGGAAGAAGACCTGGCCCTTGTCGTCGGCGGCGCCGCGCCCGTACATCCGGCCGTCCTTGAGGACCGGCTCGAACGGCTCGGTGTGCCAGCCGTCGGCGAGGGCGGCGGGCTGGACGTCGTGGTGCCCGTAGACGAGGACGGTGGGGGCGGCCGGGTCGGCAGCGGGCCAGTGCGCGAAGACCGCGGGGGCGCCCGGGGTGTCCCACACCTCGGCGACCGGGAAGCCGGTCTCCTTGAGCTTCGCGGCGAGCCAGTCGGCGCTGCGGCGTACGTCGTCGGCGTGCTCGGGCTGCGCCGAGACGGAGGGGATGCGCAGCCACTCGGCGAGGTCGTCGAGGAAGGCGGCGCGGTGGGTGCCGATGTACGTGCGGACGACGTTGTCCGGGGTTTCGCTCATGGCCACGAGCCTAGCCGTCCGCCCGGGGGGCGCCGTCCGTGCCCGTTTTGCCTTGGAGGATCCGCTCAAGGCGCTCGCGTCCGGGCAGGTCACGGGGGCGGATCACGCGGCCGCTGCGGACGTGCAGGAAGGCCGCGGAAACCCGGTCGAGGGGGGTGCCGGTGGCTTCCGCCCAGGCGAGGCGGTACACGGCGAGCTGGAGGGGGTCGGCCTGGGTGGTGCGGCCGGTCTTCCAGTCGACCACCTCGTACGAGCCGTCGGGGTTGCGGTACACGGCGTCGATCCGGCCGCGGATCACCCGGCCGGCGAGGGTCAGCTGGACCGGGGCCTCCATCCGGTACGGGGTGCGCTCGGCGTACTCGCTGCGCTCGAAGGCGGCCTTGAGGGCGGCCAGGTCGGCCTCGTCGGCGACCTCCTGGTCGGAGCCGGGGAGGTCGGCGGCGGGGTCGAGGAGGTCGTCGAGGAGCGGCAGGGGCAGCTCGTCGAAGCGGGACTCCACCCAGGCGTGGAAACGGGTGCCCTGGCGCGCCGCGGGCTGCGGGGGCTTGGGCATGGGGCGGGCGAGATCGCGTACGAAGGCCTGCTCGTCGGCGGCCAGTCGCAGGAGCTGGCTCGCGGACAGGGCGGAGGGCAACTCGACGTCCCGCACGGCTGCGCGGGCACGGCGGAGCTCGCCCTCCAGGGCGTCGAGGTCCCGGTCCCAGGAGGCCACCGCCCGGGCCTCCTCGGGGGTGAGCGGGCCCTCCGGGGGGGTGTCGTGGGGGTACGGCTGCCGCTGCCGCGCGGGGGCGGGGGCGTGCGGGTCCGGCTGCGCCGGGGCCGTACCCGGACCGCCGGTCCCCGCCCCGGGCAGCACGGCTTCGCCGGCCCAGAGGTCGTCGGCCAGGCCGCCGGCGCCGCCGCCGGGCTCGCCCGGGTAGCCGGCGGCCTCGCCGGCCCAGAGGTCGTCCGGGGCCTGGGCCGTGGTGCCGGCCTCTCCCGCCCAGGGGTCGTCCGGAGCGGTGTCGGCGGCGTCCGGCGGGAGGTCCTTCTCCCCCACCCCGCCCCTTCCCGAAACCGGGGCTCCGCCCCGGACCCCGCGGGGCCCGTCCCCGGCTGCGCCGGTCCACCCGGGCACGGCTTCGCCGGCCCAGAGGTCGTCCCCCTCCGGGGACACCGCGGGGCCGCGGTGCCCCGCCCGGGGGTCGCGGTCATCCGTGCCGGAGGACCCCGCCGGGGGTTCGCCCCACGGGTCCACGGGCACGGCTTCGCCCGCCCACAGCTCGTCCCCGCCCGCCGAGCGGGAATCGCCCACGGTCTGGCCGGCCCAGAGGTCGTCCCCATCGGCTGCGCCGGGACCTGCGCCCGCGGCTTCGCCGGCCCGGGGGTGGTTCGCTCCGGCGCCGCCGGGGAGTCCCGCCGGGACGCCGGCCCACGGGTCGGCGGGTGCGGGCTCGCCCGCCCAGAGGCCGTCCCCGTCCGGGGACACCACGGGCACGGCTTCGTCCGCCCACGGGTCGTCCGCCGGAGGCAGCGGCAGGGGTTCGGTGTCGTACGACGGGTCCTCGCAGTGCGGGGGCCAGAGGTAGGGGTCGGTCGGTGCGGGTGGGGTGAGGTGGGCTTCGACCAGGGCGGCCGCCCGGCGGCGGAGGGTCAGGGAGGCCGGGTCCAGGGGCAGGGGCCAGGAGTGGTCCGGGGCGGCGTCGGCGGCCAGGGCCGGGTTCTCGGCGTCGGGCTCCGGTTCCTCCGCCCAGGCCTCGATCTCGCCGAAGCCGGCCTCGCAGTGGGCGTACAGGGCCTGCAGGAACGCCGAGGGGCCCCGGCGTCGCTTCTGGGTCGGGCCCCACCAGTGGCCCGAGGCGAGGAGGAGGGAGCGGGGGCGGGTGAAGGTGACGTAGCCGAGGCGGAGCTCTTCCGTCTCCTTGTGGGTCTTCAGGGCCGCCTTGAAGGACTTCAGGCCCGCCGAGGTCCACGCCGGGGCGGGCGGGAGGGTGTCGGTGTCGCCGCGCAGGGCGTACGGGAGGACCTTCGGGTGCGCGGTCCAGGCCTCGGGGGCCTTCTCCTTCGGGAAGGAGCCCGCGCACAGGTCGGGGACGACCACCACGTCCCACTCCAGGCCCTTGGACTTGTGGGCCGTGAGGACCTTCACCGTGTTCTCCCCGCCGGGGAGGGCGTGGTCGAGGCCCTTCTCGTACTGGGCGGCGGTGCGCAGGAAGCCGAGGAAGGCCGGCAGGGTGGCCTCGCCGTCCAGGGCGGCGAAGCCGGCCGCGACGTCCATGAAGTTGGAGAGGGTCTCGCGGCGGCGCGCCGCGAGGGCGTGGGGGGAGGCCGACAGCTCCACGTCCAGGCCCGTCGTGGCCAGGACGCGGTGCAGGACGTCCATCAGCGGGTCGGAGAGCGAGCGGCGCAGGTCGCGGAGCTCCTGGGCGAGGTGTGCGAAGCGGACCCGGGCGGCGGCCGAGAAGGGCAGGTCGCCGGGGGCCGAGCCGTCCAGGAAGGTTTCCAGCGCGTCGGCCAGGGAGACGACCTCGGCCGGGTCGACTCCCTCGACCGCCGCCGCGAGGCGTCCGTCGGGGCCGTCGGCGGCGTCGGGGCGGGCGACCAGCTGCCGGGCGAGGCGGCCGAGGAGGGCCAGGTCTCGGGCGCCGATCCGCCAGCGGGGGCCGATGAGAAGGCGTACCAGGGCGGCGTTGGCCCCGGGGTCCTGGAGCACCTCGCAGACGGAGACCAGGTCGGCCACCTCCGGGAGGTGCAGCAGGCCGGACAGGCCGACGACCTCGACCGGGACGTCCCGGGCGACCAGCACCGCCTGGATCTGCGCGAAGTCGGCGGCCGAGCGGCACAGCACCGCGATCTCGCCGGGCTCCCGGCCCGTGCGGACCAGGTGGGCGACGGAGTCGCCGAGCCACTCCAGCTCCTCGGCGTGGGTGTTCAGCAGGGCGCAGCGGACCGTGCCGTCGCGCTCGGCGCCCGGGGCGGGGCGCAGCGCCTCGACGCCCTCGTGCATGGCGCGCAGCGGGGCGGCGAGGCCGTTGGCGAGGTCGAGGAGGCGGCCGCCGCTGCGGCGGTTCTCGCTGAGGGAGAGGCGGGTCGCGGGGCGGCCGTCGGCGTGCGGGAAGTGTTCGGGGAAGTCGTCGAGGTTGGCGACGGACGCGCCGCGCCACCCGTAGATGGCCTGGCAGGGGTCGCCGACGGCGGTCACCGCGTGCCCGGTGCCCCCGCCGAAGAGGCCGGACAGCAGCAGCCGCTGGGCGACGGAGGTGTCCTGGTACTCGTCGAGGAGGACCACCCGGAACTCGTCGCGGAGCAGGGCGCCGACCTCGGGGCGGGTGGTGGCGAGCCGCGCGGAGAGGGCGATCTGGTCGCCGAAGTCGAAGAGGTCGCGGGAGCGCTTGGCGGCGCGGTAGCGGGAGACCAGTTCCAGCAGCTCCAGGCGGCCGCGTACCGCCTCGGGGACCTTGCGCAGGTCGTCGTTGGTGAGCTTGGTGCCGGCGAGGACGCCGAGGAGCTCCGTGTCGTACGCGCGCAGTGCGTCGGGCTCGACGAGGTGCTCGGAGAGTTCCCCGTCGAGTGCGAGGAGGTCGCTGACCAGGTCGGGGACGGACTTGGTGAGGGAGGGGTAGGGGCCGGGGGCCTCGCGGAGCACCCTCGCGGCGAGCTGGAAGCGGGTGGCGTCGGCGAGGAGGCGGGCGCTGGGCTCCAGGCCGATGCGCAGGCCGTGGTCCTTGAGGAGCTGCCCGGCGAAGGCGTGGTACGTGGAGATGCGGGGTTCGCCGCCGGCCGTCCCGGCCTCGACGTCGGCCGGGGAGGGGTCGGGGTCGGTGACGCCGGCCTGGGCGAGGGCCTTGCGGACGCGCTCGGCCAGCTCGCCGGCGGCCTTGTTGGTGAAGGTCAGGCCGAGGACCTGTTCGGGGGCGACCGCGCCGGTGCCGACGAGCCAGACCACGCGGGCGGCCATCACGGTGGTCTTGCCGGAGCCGGCGCCGGCGACGATCACCTGGGGGGCGGCGGGGGCGGTGACGCAGGCCAGCTGTTCGGGCGTGAACGGGATCCCGAGGAGCTCCTTGAGCTGCTCGGGATCGTCGAGGGCGGGGGCCCGCCCGGACACGTACGCGGTCACCTCAAAAGGCTAGCCGGAGCCGCCGACACTCCCGGCCCGCGTCTCATTCCACGGTCTGGCGGCCCTCGGGGCGGGCGCTGCAGGCGCTGCGGAAGCTGCAGCGGGCGCAGTGTTCGCCGGTGGCGGGGGCGAAGCGTTCGTCGAGGACCCGGCCGGCGGCGGTGGCCAGCAGGTCGCCGACCCATTCGCCGCCGCCGGAGCCGCCGCCGGAGCCCTCGCCGGAGCCGTCGCCTGACCCGGACCCGGACCCGGACCCGGACCCGGAGAGCGGTTCCTGGGCCTGGATCTTGGGGACCGCGTCGCCGCCGTCGCGTTTGGCGGCGCCCTGGCGCAGCTGGACGAGTTCGGCGCCGCCGGGTTCGGGGCGGCGGCCGTCGAAGACCTCGTCGACGGCGCCCTCGCGGACGGCGAGCTGGTAGACGGCGAGCTGCGGGTGGCGGGCGACCTGGTCCTTGGTCGGGGCGCCCTTGCCGGTCTTGAAGTCGACGACGTACGCGCGGCCCTGCGGGTCGGCCTCGACGCGGTCCATGGAGCCGCGGATCCGTACGGCGTACTCGCCGGCGTCGAGGGTGACGTCGAAGTCGTGCTCGGTGGCGACGGCGGAGCGGCCGCCGCGGTCGGTGGTGTGCCAGCGCAGGAAGCGTTCCAGGGCGGCGCGGGCGTTGTCCTTCTCCTGGCGGGACTTCCAGGGGGCGTCGAAGGCGAGGGCGTCCCAGACGGAGTCGAGGCGTTCCATGAGGACGGCCAGGTCGGCGGGGGTGCGGCCGGAGGCGACCTCGTCGGCGAGGACGTGGACGACGTTGCCGAAGCCCTGGGCGGCGGTGGAGGGGGCGTCGGCCTTGACCTCGCGGCCGAGGAACCACTGGAGGGAGCAGGTGTTGGCGAGCTGGTCCAGGGCGCTGCCGGAGAGGGTGACGGGCCGGTCGCGGTCGCGCAGCGGCACGGCGGAGGCGGTGGGCTCGTACAGGCCCCACCAGCGCTGCGGGTGCGCGGCGGGTACGAGCGGGCGGTCCTCGTCGTCGGTGAGCGCGGCGAGGCGGGCCAGGCGCCGGGCGGCGGCGTCGCGCAGGGCGGGCGAGGCGTCGGGGTCGACGGTGGTGGCGCGGAGCTCGGCGACGAGCGCGGGCACGGCGAGGGGGCGGCGGGGGCGGCCGGTGACGTCCTTGGGGGTGACGCCGAGTTCGGTGAGGAAGCGGGAGGGCTGGTCGCCGTCCTCGGCGGGGGCCTTGACGGCGGTGACGACGAGGCGGTGGCGGGCGCGGGTGGCGGCGACGTAGAACAGCCGCCGCTCCTCGGCGAGGAGGGCGCCGGGGGTGAGGGGTTCGGCGAGGCCGTCGCGGCCGATGCGGTCGGCTTCGAGGAGGGAGCCGCGGCGGCGCAGGTCGGGCCAGAGCCCTTCCTGGACCCCGGCGACGACGACGAGGCCCCACTCCAGGCCCTTGGAGCGGTGGGCGGTCATCAGGCGTACGGCGTCGGTGCGGACGGCCTTGCCGGTGAGGGTGTCGGCGGCGATGTCCTCGGCTTCCAGCTGTTCGAGGAAGTTGAGCGCGCCGCGGCCGCCGGTACGTTCCTCCGCGCGGGCGGCGTTGTCGAAGAGGGCGCAGACCGCGTCGAGGTCCCGGTCGGCGTTGCGGCCGCCGGTGCCGCCGCGGCGGGCCTGGCGTTCGAGGCGCTGCGGCCAGGGGGTGCCGTCCCAGAGGGTCCAGAGGGCCTCCTCGGCGGTGCCGCCGCCCTGGAGCAGCTCGCGGGTCTTGCGCAGCAGCAGGCCGAGGCGCTGCGCGCCGCGGGCGTAGGCGGGGTCGTGGGCGGTGAGCCGCTCGGGCTCGGCGAGGGCGCGGGCCAGCAGCACGTCGGAGGGCGCGGGCACGGCGACCCCGGCGGCCCGCTCCTCGTCCCGCAGCGCCCGCCCGAGCCGCCGCAGGTCGGCGGCGTCCATCCCGCCGAGCGGCGAGGTCAGCAGCGCCAGCGCCCCTTCGACCCCGACCCACCCTTCGCCTCCGGCGGTCACGGGGTCCTCGGGGCCGCCCCCGGGCACGTCGGATCCGGCCTCGGCGGGGGTCTCGGGGTCACCCCCGGTGGCGTCGGCTCCGGCCTCGGGGCCGGTGCCTTCGGTGGTGTTGTCGAAGCCCGCCTCTGCGGGGCCGGACGTGCCGACACCGGGGCCCGTGGGAAGGTCCCGCCCGCCCGCCCCGAAGTCGCGAGCGAGCTCGCCCGCCTCGGCGCCTGCGGCGCCCGGTCCGGCGGGGCCGAGCCCGGACGGGTCGGGTACGACGGAGGCGCCGTCGGCACCCGGCGCCACCGCCACGGCGCCGCCGGGCAGCGGCTCCGCGTCGGCCTCGGCGCCGCGGCCGGGGGGAAGGTCCCGCCCGCCCGCCCCCGAGTCATGAGCAGCCTCACGCACCCCGCCGCCTGCGGCGCCAGGACCCGCCGGGGCCTCACCGCCCGGATCGGACCCGGCCGGGTCCGGCAGCGTGCCTGCGGCACCCGGCGCGGCCGGATCAGAGCCCGCCGGCTTGGCAGCCTCCGGCAGGAGGCCGGTCACCGGGGCGGCGCCGGGGAGGGCTGCGGCCGATACGGCCGCGCCCGACCGGGCCGTGGCAGCCGGATCCGTGCCCGCCAGGGCAGCCCCGTCACCGTCCCCGCCCGGCAGGGCGGCCGCCTCCGGCAGGGCCGAGCCGTCCATATCCCCACCCAGCACCGGGGCAGCCCCCGCCGACGGGCCGGGCGTACCCGGCAGGGCGGCCCCGGTCCGGTGTTCGCCCGGCAGGGCAGCGGCTCCGGTCGGCAGGGGGGCGCCCTCCTGGTCCCCGTCCGGCTGGACAGCCCCGTCCCGCACCCCGCCCGGCATGGCAGCGGCAGCGGTGAGGCGGAGGGCCGTCAGGAGGGGGGAGACGGCGGGTTCGTGGCGGAGGGGGGTGGACGCGGCGTCGGTTTCCGCCGGGACGCCCGCCGCGATCAGGGCGCGGCGCATCGCCGGGAGGGTGCGGCCGCCCGCGCGGACCAGGACGGCCATGTCGCCCCAGGGGACGCCGTCCTCCAGGTGGGCGCGGCGCAGCACGTCGGCGATGTTGTCCAGCTCGGCGCCGGCCGTCGGGTAGGTGTACACCTCCACGGTGCCGCCCTCCCGGGCCGGGGCGAGGTCCCGGTGGGCGCGGACGGCGGCCGCGGGCAGCCGCGGCAGGGGCATGCGGGCGGTGAGGAGGCGGGTGGCGGCCAGGAGGTTCGCGCCCGAGCGGCGGCCCGTCGTCAGGGCGCGGACCCGCGCTCCCGGGAAGGCCGACTCGAAGTCGAGGACGTTGTTGATGTCGGCGCCGCGGAAGGCGTAGATCGACTGGTCGGGGTCGCCGAAGGCCACCAGCGTCCCGGCCGGCCCGTTCAGCGCGCGCAGCAGCCGCAGCTGGGAGGCGTCGGTGTCCTGGTACTCGTCCACGAGGATCACGTCGTACGCGGCCGAGAGGGCCGGGGTGGTCTCCGCCAGCAGGACGGCGCGGTGCAGGAGCTCCGCGTAGTCCAGGGAGCCCTGGAGGTCGAGGACGTCGAGGTACTCGGAGAGGAAGGCCGCGGCGGCCTTCCAGTCGGGGCGGCCGATGCGCTCGGCGAAGGTGGCGAGGGCTTCGGGGCCCAGGCCCAGTTCGCGGGCGCGGGCCAGGACGGCGCGGACCTCGTCGGCGAACCCGCGCGTGGTCAGCGCGGCCCGCAGGTCGTCCGGCCAGCGGATGGACCGCAGCCGCCGCTGGCCCTCCAGCAGGGTGCGGACCATCACGTCCTGCTCCGGGCCGGACAGCAGCCGCAGTGGGTCCGCGAAGAGCTCGTGGTCCTGGTGGGCGCGGACCAGGCCGTAGCAGAAGGAGTGGAAGGTGGTGGCCTGCGGGGCGCGGGCGCCGCCGAGCCGCAGGGCGGCGCGGTCGCGCAGCTCCACGGCCGCCTTCCGGCTGAAGGTGAGGATCAGGATCCGGGCGGGGTCGGTGCCGGCCTCGACCCGGGCGGCGGCGGCCTCCACGAGGGTGGTGGTCTTGCCGGTGCCGGGGCCGGCCAGGACCAGCAGGGGTCCGCGGGTGTGATCAACCACCGCCTGCTGGGCTGCGTCCAGAACAGGGGGAGCCACCTGGACCGGCCCGGTGCGCACCAGGCGGTACGCGTCGGACGTGCGCGTACGCCGCTCCGAGCGGCCGGGGGGAGAGGTGATCACGTGGGGTGCCGGTCCTGGTGGGTCTGCGGTTGCTGCGGTCTGCCCGGCGGCCGCGGCGGTCGGGAGGACCACGGCCGCGTACGCCGAAGAGGCAACGCTACGCCAACCGCGCCGGCTGCCGCAGTCCGTCCCGCGGGGTGCGGAAGTCGCCCGGGAGTGCTCCGGCGCCGTCCTCCGTACGGGCCTTCGACCCTCCGCCCGCGTCTCGTATGCCGGAAGCTGTCAGGTGTGAGCCTCGTCGCCCCCGGCCCCCTCGTCGCGCCCGTCCCAGCGCGCCCTGCGCATGGCCAGCCGGGGTTCGCCGGAGGGGGTCTCGCGCAGCGGGGTGCCCTCGGTCCGGTAGTGCTCCAGGGCGCGCCGCTCGCTGCCGGGCAGGGGTACTCCGTCCGCCCGCACCACGCGCCACCAGGGCACGGCTCCCCCGTACAGGGCCATGACACGCCCGACTTGGCGCGGGCCGCCCTCGCCGAGCCACTCGGCGACGTCCCCGTAGGTCATCACCCGGCCGGGCGGAATCCGCTCGGCCACCTCCAGTACCCGCTCCGCGTAGGCGGGCAGCTCATCGCTCATTCGGCACATGGTGCCGGATGCTCCGGCCGGTCCGGTGGAAGCTTTCCTTCCGTACCGGCGCGCACCCTGCTGCCCCGCGCGGCCGCCCGTCCGTGCCACCATCTTCCGGGCGGTGACTGGTGATACGTGATCAAGAAGAGACGGATGTGACGGCGAAGGAGCGGGTTGTGAGCCCTCCGGACGGCGCGGCGAGGGGCGATGACGCGCGCCCGGACGAGGCGCACCCCGACGACCCGCCCGGCCACACGCCGACGGAGGCCGACCGCGTCGAGGTGGACGAGCCGCTGCTCGCCGCCCGCGTGCACCGGCCCTCCGACCTGGTACGCCTGCTCGCCGGGATCCTCGGCATCGCCGTCGTGCTCGGCATCGCCGCGTTCGCCCACGGCACCACCGCGGGCCTGGAGCAGGACATCACGCAGGGCACCGGCCAGGCGCCCGCCCTGCTGATCAAGGTCGCGGGGCTGGTGTCCAGCATCGCCGTGCTCCTCGTACCGGTGGCCTTCGCCATCGAGCGGCTGATCAAGCGCGACGGGCTGCGCATCGCCGACGGCGTCCTCGCGGCCGTCCTCGCGCACGGGGTGACCCTGGCCACCGACCTGTGGGTGTCCCAGGGCGCCCCCGAGACCATCCAGGACGCCCTGACCCGGGCCACGGCCACGTCCGGCTCCACGGACCCGGTGCACGGGTACCTCGCACCGGTGATCGCGTACATGACCGCCGTCGGGATGACCCGGCGGCCCCGCTGGCGGGTCGCGCTCTGGGTGGTGCTGCTGTTGGACGCCTTCGCCATGCTGGTCAGCGGCTACACCACGCCGTTCTCGATCATCCTGACGGTGCTGATCGGCTGGAGCGTGGCGTACGGGACCCTGTACGCCGTCGGCTCGCCGAACGTCCGGCCCACCGGGCAGAACCTCCTCGCCGGCCTGCGCCGCGTCGGCTTCCAGCCGGTCAGCGCGATGCGCGCGGAGGCCGCGGACGGGGACAGCACGGAGACCGGCGACCGCGGCCGGCGGTACCACGTCACGCTGGAGGACGGGCCGCCGCTGGACGTCACCGTCGTGGACCGGGAACAGCAGGCGCAGGGCTTCTTCTACCGGGTCTGGCGGCGGATGACCCTGCGCGGGATCACCACCCGGCGCAGCATCCAGTCGCTGCGCCAGGCCCTCGAACAGGAGGCCCTGCTCGCGTACGCGGCCATCGCGGCCGGGGCGAACGCGCCGAAGCTGATCGCCACCTCCGAGCTGGGTCCGGACGCCGTGATGCTCGTCTACGAGCACCTGGGCGGCCGGAACCTGGACGCGCTCGCCGACGAGGAGATCACCGACGAGCTGACCCACAACGCGTGGGAGCAGGTACGGGCCCTGCAGTCGCGCCGGATCGCGCACCGCCGGCTCACTGGCGACGCGTTGGTGGTGGATCGTTCCGGCAAGGTGATCCTCACGGACCTGCGGGGCGGTGAGATCGCGGCCGGCGACCTGGTGCTGCGGATGGACATCGCGCAGCTGCTGACCACGCTCGGCCTGCGGGTCGGCGCGGAGCGGGCGGTGGCCTCGGCGGTGTCGGTGCTCGGCCCGGACACGGTGGCGGACTGCCTGCCGCTGCTCCAGCCGATCGCGCTGAGCCGCTCCACCCGGGCGACCCTGCGCAGGCTGGCCCGGGAGCGGGCCGACCGGCAGCGGGAGGCCGTACTGGAGTCCTCGCGGGCGGCGAAGGCGGCGCGCGAGGCGGGCTCCGAGGCCGGGGCGGCCACGGCGGCCACCTCCGCCGCGGCGGACCGCAAGGCCGAGAAGAAGGCGCTGGACGACGCCCTGGAGGGGGCGCGGGAGGAGGACCTGCTGAGCCAGATCCGCCAGCAGGTGCTGCTGATCCGCCCGCAGGCGCCGGTGGAGCCGGCCCGGCTGGAACGGATCCGGCCGCGCACGCTGGTGTCCTTCATCGCGGGTGCCTTCGGTGCGTACTTCCTGCTCACGCAGCTGGCCCACGTGGACTTCGCGACGATCATCGGCCAGGCCCAGTGGGGCTGGGTCGGGGCGGCGCTGGCCTTCTCGGTGCTGACGTACTTCGCGGCGGCCATGAGCCTGCTGGGCTTCGTCCCGGAACGGGTCCCCTTCCTGCGGACGGTGGTCGCGCAGGTCGCGGGGTCCTTCGTGAAGCTGGTCGCCCCGGCGGCGGTCGGCGGTGTCGCACTGAACACCCGGTTCCTCCAGCGGGCGGGGGTCCGGCCGGGGCTGGCCGTGGCCAGCGTCGGCGCGTCGCAGCTGTTCGGGCTGGCGAGCCACATCCTGCTGCTGCTGGCCTTCGGCTACCTGACGGGCACCGAGAAGACCCCGGAAATGGCCCCGTCGAGGACGGTGATCGCGGGTCTGCTGACGGTGGCGGTGCTGGTGCTGGTCGTCACGGCGGTGCCGTTCCTGCGGAAGTTCGTGGTGACGCGGGTGCGGGCGCTGTTCGCGGGCGTGGTGCCGCGCATGCTGGACGTGCTCCAGCGGCCGCAGAAGCTGGTGACGGGCATCGGCGGGATGCTGCTGCTGACCGGCTGCTTCGTGATGTGCCTGGACGCCTCGATCCGCGCGTTCGGGGGTGGCGAGGCCATCAGCTACGCGAGCATCGCGGTGGTGTTCCTGGCGGGCAACGCGCTGGGCTCGGCGGCGCCGACGCCGGGCGGCATGGGCGCGGTGGAGACGACGCTGACGCTGGGTCTGATCGCGGCGGGGCTGGAGAAGGAGGTCGCGATCTCGGCGGTGCTGCTGTTCCGTCTGATGACCTTCTGGCTGCCGGTGCTGCCGGGGTGGGTGTCGTTCAACTTCTTGACCCGCAAGGAGGCCATTTAGCTCCGCTGGTTCCGCCGTCTGAGTGGGTGTGCCGCTGCGCGGGGCGAGGTCCCCTACCCGCCCTTCCACCGTTCCCTGGGGGCGCCGCCCCCAGACCCCCGCGCCTCAAACGCCGGCGAGGCTGAGATGTGCCGGCGGGGCGAGTTTGAGCGCACCGGGCGCGCAGCGCCCGGAACGGGGTCCGGGGCGGAGCCCCGGGCCCTTCCAGCCCCGCCTGGGGGCACCTCCCAGCGGTAGCTGGGGGAGCTTGAGGCGCGGGTCCGGGCAGCGCCCGGGGAACGGTGGAAGGGCGGGTAGGGGACGGCCCCGCGCAGCGGCCCACCCACCGGCACCGGCGTCACGAGAGGCAGAGCACCGCCAGGAGGCCCCCCGCGCAGGCGAGTTCCGTCGCGCCGACGACCGCCGGGCGCAGCCCCCGCCCCGGGAGGGCGGCCGCGCGGGCCAGGTACGCGGCGAAGGGCAGGGCCAGCCAGGGGGAGAGGAGCGCGGCCAGCGCAAGGGCCGCGGCGTGGTACGCCACCGAGCCCCGCCGGTACGCCCGCGAACCCCGTTCCCGGATCATCGTCTTCACGTACGGCACCGTCCCCGCGAAGTACAGCAGGCACGCCACCGCCGCCGGCCACGCCCGGCCGGGTCCGAGCCCCCCGAGCCGGGCCGCGACCAGTGCCATGCCGCACGCCGGGACCACCGCCGCGAGGCCGTTGGCGAGTGCCCGCTCCCGGCCCCGCCACGCGTACCAGGTGTTGACCGCCAGGAAGGGGACGGCCGCCGCGCCGGCGAGCAGCAGCCAGGGGTGCCGGACGGCCGGCGGCAGCGCCACCGCCGCGCACGCCCCGCCGAGGACCAGGGCCGGCAGGGTGTGCCGCCGCGCCGAGCGCAGGCCGCGCGCGTGCAGCCGCAGCCACTGCTGGCCGTGGAAGACCGCCGCGTACCCGAGCAGCCAGGCGGCCAGCAGCAGTACGTGCTCCCGGCCGGGGTGCGGGGCCAGGAGGGTGCCCGCGAGGAACGGCACGACGAGCATCGCCCACGCCCCGTGCTGGTCCGGGATCCAATTCCGTTTCCGAGCCATGGAATCCATCGTTCCATGAATGCAAAGTGGAATTTTTCCGCGTGATTTGATTCCGCCGACTTCCGGACGGTCGGCCTGCGGAAAACCGGAAGTTGGTCACCCACCCCCGGGACCTTTGCCGCCCGCCGGGCCTTTGCGGGCGGCGTAGCGTCGACGAGTGGTCCGCTTTCCCCGCGGCTGCCCCGCCCACTCCGTTTCCGGTCGCCTGGAGGGTCACCTTGAACGCGCGTGATTCCATCGATTCAGCCGTCGATTCAGCCGTCGATTCGCTCGTCCGGGCGGGCGGTTTCTTCACCCGCGCCGAAGTCTCCGACGACCTGCGCACGGTGCACCGGACCGGCGGCCGGGCCGCCGAGGCCTTCTACCGGGACCGGTGGAGCCACGACAAGGTGGTCCACTCCACCCACGGCGTGAACTGCACCGGTTCCTGCCGGTGGAAGGTGTTCGTCAAGGACGGGATCATCACCTGGGAGACCCAGGCCACCGACTACCCCTCCGTCGGCCCCGACCGCCCCGAGTACGAGCCCCGCGGCTGCCCGCGCGGTGCCTCGTTCTCCTGGTACTCCTACTCCCCCACCCGGGTGCGCTACCCGTACGTGCGCGGCGTGCTGCTGGAGATGTACCGCGAGGCCAAGGAGCGGCTCGGCGACCCGGTGCTCGCCTGGGCCGACGTGCAGGGCGACCCGGAGCGCCGCCGCCGCTACCAGCGGGCGCGCGGCAAGGGCGGGCTGGTGCGGGCCACCTGGGAGGAGGCGCTGGAGATCACCGCCGCCGCGCACGTGCACACCGTCAAGGAGCACGGGCCGGACCGGGTGGCCGGCTTCTCGCCGATCCCGGCGATGTCGATGGCCTCGCACGCCGCCGGGGCCCGTTTCCACTCCCTCATCGGCGCACCGATGCTGAGCTTCTACGACTGGTACGCGGACCTGCCGGTGGCCTCGCCGCAGGTGTTCGGGGACCAGACCGACGTGCCGGAGTCCGGGGACTGGTGGGACGCGGCCTACCTGATGATGTGGGGTTCGAACGTCCCGGTCACCCGTACCCCCGACGCGCACTGGATGGCCGAGGCCCGCTACCGCGGGCAGAAGGTCGTGACGGTTTCCCCGGATTTCGCGGACAACACGAAATTCGCCGACGAGTGGATGCATCCGCACCCGGGTACGGACGGTGCGCTGGCCATCGCGATGGGGCACGTCATCCTGAAGGAATTCTTCGTGGAGAAGGAGACCCCTTTCTTCACGGATTACGTCCGCCGGTACACGGACCTGCCTTTCCTGGTCTCGCTGCGGGAAACGGAGCACGGGCTGGTCCCGGGAAAGTTCGTCACCGCCGCCGATCTCGGGCAGGACACCGAGAACGCCCAGTGGAAGACCGTCCTGGTCGACGACGCCACCGGCGAGCCCGTCGTCCCCAACGGCACCCTCGGGCACCGCTGGGGCAGGAACGAGACCCCGGAGTGGAACCTGGACCTCGGCACCACCGTGCCCCGGCTGACGCTGCTCGGGGAGGGGGAGAGCGCCGAGATCGTGCTCCCCCGCTTCGAGGACGACGAGCAGGGCGGCGGGCAAGGCGACGGGCAGGACGGCGGGCAGGGCGGCACCGTGCGCCGCGGGGTGCCCGTGCAGCGCATCGGCGGGAAGCTCGTGACCACCGTCTTCGACCTGATGCTCGCCCAGTACGGGGTGGCCCGCGCGGGCCTCCCCGGCGAGTGGCCCGCGGGCTACGAGGACGCCTCCCAGCCCGGCACCCCCGGCTGGCAGGAGTCGCTGACCTCGGTGCCCGCCGCGCAGGCGGCCCGGGTGGCGCGGGAGTTCGCCGAGACGGCCGAGGCTTCGCAGGGCCGCTGCATGATCCTGATGGGGGCCGGCACCAACCACTGGTTCCACTCGGAGACCATCTACCGCTCCTTCCTCGCCCTGCTCACCCTCACCGGCTGCCAGGGCCGCAACGGCGGCGGCTGGGGCCACTACGTCGGCCAGGAGAAGTGCCGCCCGGTCACCGGCTGGGCCACCCTCGCCGCGGCCTCCGACTGGTCGCGCCCGCCGCGCCAGATGATCGGCGCCGCCTGGTTCTACCTGCACACCGGCCAGTGGCGCTACGACACCCTCCCGGCCCAGGCCCTGGCCTCCCCGCTCGCCGAGGGCGCCTTCGAGGGCATGAGCGGCGCGGACTGCCTGGCCGCGAGCGCCCGGATGGGCTGGATGCCCTCGTACCCGACCTTCGACCGCAACCCCCTGGAGCTGGGCGAGGGCACCGACCCGGTGGCGGACGCGGTGCGCGCGCTGGAGGAGGGCACGCTCGGCTTCGCCGGCGAGGACCCCGACGACCCGCGCAACTGGCCGCGGGTGCTGAACGTGTGGCGGGCCAACCTCCTCGGCTCCAGCTCCAAGGGCAACGAGTACTTCCTCAAGCACCTGCTCGGCACGCACTCCAACCTCCCCGACGACGGCCCGCGCTGCACGCCCAGGGACGTGGCGTACCGGGAGGAGGACGTGGAGGGGAAGCTCGACCTGCTGATGTCGATGGACTTCCGGATGACGTCCACGACGCTGCTGTCGGACGTGGTCCTGCCGGCCGCCACCTGGTACGAGAAGCACGACCTGTCCTCCACGGACATGCACCCCTTCCTGCACGCCTTCACCCCGGCCGTGGACCCGCCCTGGCAGGCCCGCTCCGACTACGACGCCTTCCGCGGCCTCGCCGAGCGCTTCGGCGAGCTCGCCGCCACCCACCTCGGCGTACGCCGTGACCTGGTGGCGACCGCCCTCCAGCACGACACCCCGGGCGGCGAGATGGCCCAGCCGGGCGGGGTGGCGCTGGACTGGTCGAAGGGCGAGTGCGAGCCCGTACCGGGCCGGACGATGTACGGCCTGACGGTGGTCGAGCGGGACTACGGGGCGGTGGGCGAGAAGTTCTCCGCGCTCGGCCCGCTGGTCGACCGGCTCGGCGTGACCACGAAGGCGATCACCTTCGACGTGGCCGAGGAGGTCGCCTACCTCGGCCAGAAGAACGGCCTGGTCAGGGGTGGGGCCGGGGACGGCCGTCCCCGGCTGGACACCGCGCGGCGGGCCTGCGAGGCGATCCTCGCCCTCTCCGGGACGAGCAACGGCCGGCTCGCCACCCAGGGCTTCGAGACCCTGGAGAGGAAGGTGGGCACGCACATGGCCCACCTGGCCGCCGAGGCGGAGGGCAAGCGGATCTCCTTCGCCGACACCCAGGCCCGCCCGGTCCCGGTGATCACCTCGCCTGAGTGGTCGGGCTCGGAGTCGGGCGGGCGCCGCTACACCGCCTTCACCGTCAACACCGAGCACCTCAAGCCCTGGCACACCCTCACCGGCCGCCAGCACTTCTTCATCGACCACGACTGGCTGCACGAGGTCGGGGAGTCACTGCCCGTCTACAAGCCGCCGCTGAACATGCACACCCTGTACGGGGAGCCCGAACTGGGCACCGTCGACCAGAAGTCGGTGGCCGTCCGCTACCTGACCCCGCACAACAAGTGGGCGATCCACAGCCAGTACCAGGACAACCTGTACATGATGACGCTGGGGCGCGGCGGGCAGACGGTGTGGATGTCCCCGCAGGACGCCGAGGCGATCGGGGTCGCCGACAACGACTGGATCGAGGCCGTCAACCGCAACGGCGTGGTCACCGCCCGCGCGATCGTCTCCCACAAGATGCCGCCCGGCACCGTCTACATGAACCACGCGCAGGAGCGCACGGTCGGCGTGCCCAAGACCGAGAAGACGGGCCGCCGCGGCGGCATCCACAACTCGCTGACCCGGGTGATGCTCAAGCCCACCCACCTCATCGGCGGCTACGCCCAGCTGACCTGGGCCTTCAACTACCTGGGCCCGACCGGCAACCAGCGCGACGAGGTGACGGTCATCCGCCGCCGCGACCAGAAGGTGGAGTTCTAGATGAAGGTCATGGCGCAGGTCGCGATGGTCATGAACCTCGACAAGTGCATCGGCTGCCACACCTGTTCGGTCACCTGCAAGCAGGCGTGGACCAACCGGCAGGGCACCGAGTACGTCTGGTTCAACAACGTCGAGACCCTCCCCGGCCAGGGCTACCCGCGCCGCTGGGAGGACCAGGAGAAGTGGAAGGGCGGCTGGGAGCGCACCCGCTCCGGCCGGCTGCGCCTGCGGGCGGGCGGCCGCCTCGCCAAGCTCGGCAAGATCTTCGCGAACCCGGAGCTGCCGGAGATCGACGACTACTACCAGCCCTGGAGCTACGAGTACAAGAACCTCACCGACGCCCCGGCGGGCGACGACCTGCCCACCGCCCGGCCCGTCTCCCAGCTCACCGGCGAGCCCCTGGACACCATCGCCTGGGGCCCCAACTGGGACGACAACCTCGGCGGCGCCCCCGCCCACGCGCCGAAGGACCCGGTCGTGGAGAAGATCCGCGAGGAGGTCGGGGAGAAGATCCGCTTCGAGTTCGAGCAGAGCTTCATGTTCTACCTCCCCCGGATCTGCGAGCACTGCCTCAACCCGGCGTGCGTCTCCTCCTGCCCCTCGGGCGCCCTGTACAAGCGGGAGGAGGACGGCATCGTCCTCGTCGACCAGGACCGCTGCCGCGGCTGGCGCATGTGCGTGACCGGGTGCCCGTACAAGAAGGTGTACTTCAACCACCGCACCGGCAAGGCGGAGAAGTGCACGTTCTGCTTCCCGCGCGTCGAGGTCGGCATGCCCACCGTCTGCTCGGAGACCTGCGTGGGCCGGATGCGCTACCTCGGCGTCATGCTCTACGACGCCGACAAGGTCGCCGGGGCCGCCGCCGTCGAGGACGAGCACGACCTCTACCCGGCCCAGCTGGAGTGCTTCCTCGACCCGCACGACCCGGCCGTGGTCGCCGCCGCCCGCGCGGCCGGCCTGACCCGGGAGTGGATCGAGGCCGCGCAGCGCTCCCCCGTGTACGACCTGATCGCCACCTACCAGGTCGCCCTGCCCCTCCACCCGGAGTACCGGACCGTGCCGATGGTCTGGTACGTGCCCCCGCTCTCCCCCGTCGTCGAGGCGGTCGCCGCCACCGGCAGCGACGGCGAGGACGCCGGGAACCTCTTCGGCGCCATCGACGCCCTGCGGATCCCCGTGGAGTACCTCGCGGAGGTCCTCACGGCCGGCGACACCCACGTCGTGGAGGCCGTGCTGCACCGGATGGCCGCGATGCGCGCCTACATGCGGAGGATCAACCTCGGTGAGGAGCGGGACGAGTCGATCGCCGCCACCGTCGGCCTGACCGGCGCCGAGATGGAGGACATGTTCCGGCTCCTGGCCGTCGCCAAGCTCGAAGACCGCTTCGTCATCCCGACGGCGGCCCGCGCCGACGCCGACGCCCTCGCCGCCTCGCACCCGCTGGACGCGCAGTGCCCCGTCGGGGAGCGGCCCGGGAAGCCCCGCCTGATGCTCAACCTCAGCCCCACCAGGAGGAGCTCGTGACCCCCGACGCCCTCGTACGCCTCGTCGCGGGCTGCGTCCTGCAGTACCCGGGCGACCGCTTCCACGACGAACTCCCCCGGCTGCGCGCCGCCCTCGCCGGGGCGCCCGCCGAACCGGCCGCGCTGCTCGGCGCGTTCCTCGACGAGGCCGAGGGGATGACCCCGATCGGCCTGTGCGAGCGGTACACCTCCACCTTCGACACCCGCAACCGGCGCTGCCTCTACCTGACCTGGTGGACCGACGGCGACACGCGCCGGCGCGGGCTGTCCCTCGTACGGCTGAAGCGGATCTACCGGGACTTCGGGCTGGAGTACGCGGGCGAGGAGCTGCCCGACTTCCTGCCCGCCGCCCTGGAGTTCGCCGCGCTGCGCGAGGAGGCCGGCACCGAGCTGCTCCAGGAGCACCGGGCCGGGCTGGAGCTGCTGCGGCTCGCCCTCGCCGAGTCCGCCAGCCCGTACGCCCGGGTGCTGGAGGCCGTCTGCACGACCCTGCCCGGGCCCTCGCCCGCGACGAAGGCCGAGGCGAAGGCCCTCGCGCGGAGCGGTCCCCCGCAGGAGCTGGTGGGCGCCGGCTCCCCGCTCGAACCCTTCGGCCCGGGAATCGACCGGCCCGTGGACCTCCCGTGGCCCACCTCCCCGGAAAGGAAGACGGCCTGATGGACCTCATCCTGTGGGGCGTGCTGCCGTACGTCTCGATCGCCCTGCTCGTGGCCGGCACGGTCTGGCGCGCCCGCTACGACGCCTTCGGCTGGACCACCCGCTCCTCCCAGCTGTACGAGTCTCGGCTGCTGCGGATCGGCTCCCCCCTCTTCCACTTCGGCATGCTCTTCGTGGTCCTCGGCCACGTGGTGGGCCTGCTGGTGCCGATGGAGTGGACCGACGCGCTCGGGCTGAGCGACCACGCCTACCACCTGCTGGCCGTCTCCACCGGCGCCGTCGCGGGCGTCGCGGCCGCCGCCGGCATCGGGATCCTCGTCTACCGGCGGCTCAAGGTGCCCGCCGTACGCCGGGCCACCCTGCGCAGCGACCACCTGATGTACACGGTCCTGCTGGGCGCGATGCTGCTGGGGCTGACGGCCACCGTCCTGAACTCCACCGGGCAGACCGGTGGCTACAACTACCGCGAGGGCATCTCGGTCTGGTTCCGTAGCCTGTTCGCCCTCTCCCCCGACTACCACCTGATGGCCGGCGCCCCCCTCGCCTTCAAGCTGCACGTCGTCTTCGGCTTCGCCCTCTTCGCGCTGATCCCGTACTCGCGGCTGGTCCACATGTTCTCCGCCCCGCTGAAGTACCTGTTCCGGCCGTTCGTGGTCTACCGCAAGCGGGACCCGGAGCTGACCTCCAACCGTCCGGACCGGCGCGGCTGGGAGCGGGTGTCATGACCGCCCGCACCGCGCGCGCAGTCGTCCGCACCCCCCGCCACGACGTCGCCGAACGCCCCTTCCTCGTCATCTGGGAGGCCACCCGGGCCTGCGCGCTGGCCTGCCTGCACTGCCGGGCCGAGGCGCGGACCGCCCGCGACCCCCGCGAGCTGGACGGGGCCGGCGCCCGCCGGGTGATGGACCAGACCGCCGCCTTCGGCAGGCCCGCACTGGGGGCACCTCCCGGGCCGCCAGGCCCAGGGGGACTCTTCGTGATCACCGGCGGCGACCCCTTCCAGCGCCCCGACCTCACCGGGCTCATCGCGTACGGCACCTCCCTGGGCCTGCGCGTCGCCGTCTCCCCCTCCGGCACGCCCACCCTCACCCGGGAGAACCTGCTGGCCGTGCGCGACGCCGGCGCGGTGGCGCTCTCGCTCTCCCTGGACGGCTCCACCCCCGAGCGGCACGACTCCTTCCGGGGCGTCCCCGGGGTCTGGGAGCGGACCCTGGAGGGCTGGCGGGCCGCCCGCGACATCGGCCTCAAGGTGCAGGTCAACACCACCGTCAGCCGCCGCAGCCTGGACGACCTCGCCGACATCGCCGCGCTGGTCCGCCGCGAGGGCGCGATGCTCTGGTCCGGCTTCCTCCTCGTCCCGGCCGGGCGCGCACAGCAGCTGGAGGCGCTGACCGCGGCGGAGACCGAGGACGTCCTGCACTTCCTCTACGACTGCGGGGCGGTCCTCGCCGCCAAGACCACCGAGGGCCACCACTTCCGCCGCGTCGTACTCCAGCGGACCGTCCTCGACGCCCGCGGCGAACGGCCCGTACTGGGGCCCCTGTACGAGCGGCTGCACGCCCGCGCCGGCCGGCTCGGGCTCTTCGACGGGGAGCGGCGCCCGGCGCGCCGGCCCCCGCTGGACGTCTCGTCGGGGCGCGGCTTCGTCTTCGTCTCGCACACCGGCGAGGTGCACCCCAGCGGCTTCCTGCCGCTGTCGGCGGGCAGCGTGAAGGACCGCCCGCTGCCGGAGATCTACCGTCGGGCGCCGCTGTTCACCTCGCTGCGCGACCCGGCACTGCTGCGCGGCCGGTGCGGGGCCTGCGAGTTCAAGCCGGTGTGCGGGGGCTCGCGCTCGCGGGCGTACGGCACCACCGGGGACGTGCTCGCGGAGGACCCGTACTGCGCCTACGAGCCGGGCAGCTTCCCGTACCAGGAGGAACTGCGGCACCTGACCGGGGGCGCCGCCGGAAGGAGCACCCCGTGCGTTCGGTGATCATCGTGGGCGGCGGCATCAGCGGTCTGGCCGCCGCCTGGGAACTGCGGGGCGCGGCCGACGTCACCGTCCTGGAAGCCGGCCCCCGGATCGGCGGGAAGCTGCGTACGGGCACCCTCGCCGGCATCCGCGTCGACGAGGGCGCGGAGTCCCTGATGGCGCTGCGGCCGGAGGCCGTGGAGCTGGCCTCGGCCGTCGGGCTCGGCGACGCCCTGTGCGACCCGGCCCGCGCGGCCGCCACCGTCTGGACGGGCGGCGCGCTGCGCCCGCTGCCGCCGGGCCACGTCATGGGCATCCCCGCCGACCCGGCGGCGCTGGCCGGCACCGGGCTGCTCTCGGCGGAAGGCCTCGACCGGGTCGAGCGGGAGGAGACCGTGCCCGCCGTGCCCGTCACCGGGGACTGCTCGGTGACGGAGTACCTGGCCGCCCGCCTCGGCCCGGAGGCGGTGGACCGGCTGGTGGAACCGCTGCTCGGCGGGGTGTACGCGGGCCGCGCCGACCGGCTCTCGCTGCGCGCGGCGATGCCGCGGATCGCCGCCCTGGCGGAGCGGGGCGAGCCGCTGCTGCCGGCGCTGCGCCGGATGCGGGCGGCCGCCGCGGCACGGGCGGCGGGCCCGGCGCCCGCTGCCGTCCGGGGCGTGAGCGGCGGCACCGCCCTGTTCCCGCGGGCGGTGGCCCGGGCCTCGGGGGCGCGGATCCTCACCGGGACGGCGGCCCGCTCGCTGGAACGGCTGCCGGGCGACCGGTGGCGGGTGGCGGCGGTGACGGCCGACGGCCCGCTGACCCTGGAGGCCGACGCCGTGGTCCTGGCGGTGCCGGCCTTCGCGGCGGCGGAGCTGCTGCGGCCGCATTCGCCGCTCGCACGGGAGGAGCTCGCCGGGGTCCCGTACGCCTCGACGGCGGTCGTCACCCTGGTGTACTCCCGCAGCCGGGCCCAGACCCTCCCGGAGGGCAACGGCTTCCTGGTCCCGCCGGCGGACGGGCACACGCTGAAGGCGGCGTCGTTCCTGTCCAACAAGTGGGCCTGGCTGCGGGACGCGGCACCCGCGGAGTTCGTGGTGCGCGCGTCCGTCGGCCGGTTCGGCGAGGAGGGTCTGCTCGACCGCCCCGACCGGCACCTGATCCGTACGGTGACCGCCGAACTCCGCCGGGCGGCAGGCCCGATGGGCGACCCGCACGCCGCCCGGGTGATCCGCTGGGACCGGGGCCTGCCCCAGTACGGCGTCGGCCACCTCGACCGGGTGGCCCGGATCCGCGAGGCCGCCGGGAAGCTCCCGGGCCTGGCCCTGTGCGGGGCGGCGTACGAGGGCGTGGGCGTCGCCGCCTGCGTCGCCACCGGCCGCGCCGCCGCCCGGCGGGCCGCCACCGGTACCTGACGGCGCCGCCCCCCGAACGGGTCAGCGCGGGGGCGGCGCCGGGGGCGGGCCCACAGGATGGGGGCATGCCGAGAAACGTCCTGCGGGCCACCACCGCCGCCGCGCTCGCCGCCGCACTGCTCACCACCGGCGCCTGTTCCGACGGCGACGGCAGCAGCGGGCAGAGAACCGGCACCGGAGCCGCCGAACCGGCCAAACCCCTGTCCTGGGGCGACTGCGACGCCCCCACGGCCGCCGAGGGCGGCGGGCAGGCTCCCGGCCAGGACTGGCAGTGCGCCACCCTCGACGTACCGCTCGACTACGCCGAACCCGGGGGCGAGACCATCCCCATCGCCCTGATCCGCGCGAAGGCCCGCGACAAGTCCAAGCGGCTCGGCTCACTGGTGTTCAACTTCGGCGGGCCCGGCGGTTCCGGGATCTCCACCCTGCCCGGCGCCGCCAAGGAGTACGAGGCCCTGCGCACCCGGTACGACCTGGTCAGCTTCGACCCGCGCGGGGTCGGCCGCAGCGCCCCCGTCCGCTGCGAGGACGACAAGCAGCTCGACGCGTACTACGCGCAGGACTCCTCCCCCACCACCCCGGAGGACGAGAAGGCCTTCGTCGAGGGCATCCGCACGTACCAGCAGGCCTGCAAGGCCAACTCCGGCAAGGTGCTCCCGTACGTGGGCACCGAGAACGCCGCCCGTGACCTGGACCGGATCCGCCAGGCCCTGGGCGACGAGAAGCTCAACTACTTCGGGATCTCCTACGGCACCGAACTCGGCGGGGTCTACGCCCACCTGTTCCCGAAGAACGTGGGCCGGGCGGTCTTCGACGCCGTGGTGGACCCCACCAAGGACGCCGAACAGGGCGCGCTGGGCCAGGCGAAGGGCTTCCAGCTGGCCCTCGGCAACTTCGCCCAGGACTGCGTGAACCGCGGCGACCAGTGCCGGATCCAGGGCAGCACCGCCAAGGAGATCGAGGCCAACATCATCAAGCTGCAGAAGGCCCTGGCCGCCAAACCCATCCCCGGCATCGGCGACCGGAAGCTCACCGAGTCCCAGGCGACCAACGGCATCGCCCAGGCCCTCTACTCCAAGGAGCTGTGGCCGCTGCTGGAACAGGGCCTGGACGAGGCCGAAGGCGGTCAGGGGCAGCTGCTGATGGCCCTGTCCGACGCCCTCAACGGCCGCGACCAGAACGGCCGCTACAGCAACATCGGCGCGGCCAACACCGCCATCAACTGCGCCGACTCCAAGGAGCGCTACACGCTGGAGGAGACCAAGGCCCGGCTGCCGGAGTTCCGCAAGGCCTCGCCCGTCTTCGGGGACTTCCTCGGCTGGGCGATGCTGAGCTGCACCGACTGGCCGGTGGCCGGCGCCTGGCAGACCCCGGACGTGTCCGCGCCCGGCGCCGCCCCGATCCTGGTGATCGGCAACACCGGTGACCCGGCGACCCCGTACGAGGGCGCCCGCGCGATGGCCGAGCGGCTGGGCAAGGGCGTGGGCGTGGAGCTGACGTACAAGGGCGAGGGGCACGGCGCGTACAACAGCGGCGACAAGTGCGTGCAGGGCGCGGTGAACGCGTACCTGCTGGACGGAAAGGTACCGGGCGCCGGGACCGTCTGCACGGCGGCCTGACCCGGGCCGGGCATGCGCAAGGGGCCGCACCCGCCCGGCGGGTACGGCCCCTCACGTCACTGCTCGGGGGACTGCTAGTAGACCGGCTTCTCGGGCTCGATCTGGTGGACCCAGCCGATGACGCCGCCGCCGACGTGCACCGCGTCGGCGAAGCCCGCGGACTTCAGGACCGCGAGGACTTCCGCACTGCGGACACCCGTCTTGCAGTGCAGGACGATCTTCTTGTCCTGCGGCAGGTCCTGGAGGGCGGTGCCCATCAGGAACTCGCCCTTGGGGATCAGCTTCGCGCCGGGGATCGAGACGATCTCGTACTCGTTCTTCTCGCGGACGTCGATGATCTCGATGTTCTCGCCGTCGTCGATCCACTCCTTGAGCTGCTTGGGAGTGATCGTGGAGCCGGCGGCGGCCTCCTGGGCCTCCTCCGAGACGACGCCGCAGAAGGCCTCGTAGTCGATGAGCTCGGTGACGGTCGCGTTCGGACCGCAGACCGCGCAGTCGGGGTCCTTGCGGACCTTGACCTGGCGGTACTGCATCTCCAGGGCGTCGTAGATCATCAGGCGGCCGACGAGCGGCTCGCCGACGCCGGTGAGGACCTTGATGGCCTCGGTGACCTGGATCGAGCCGATGGACGCGCAGAGCACGCCCAGCACGCCGCCCTCGGCGCAGCTCGGGACCATGCCCGGCGGCGGGGGCTCCGGGTAGAGGCAGCGGTAGCAGGGGCCGTGCTCGGACCAGAAGACGGAGGCCTGGCCGTCGAAGCGGTAGATCGAACCCCACACGTACGGCTTGTTGAGCAGCACGCAGGCGTCGTTGACCAGGTAGCGCGTGGCGAAGTTGTCCGTGCCGTCGACGATGAGGTCGTACTGGCTGAAGATCTCCATCACGTTGTCGGCTTCGAGCCGCTCTTCGTGGAGGACCACATTGACGTACGGGTTGATGCCCAGCACGCTGTCGCGGGCGGACTCGGCCTTGGAGCGGCCGATGTCCGACTGGCTGTGGATGATCTGGCGCTGCAGGTTCGACTCGTCGACCTCGTCGAACTCCACGATGCCCAGGGTGCCGACGCCGGCCGCGGCCAGGTACATGAGGGCGGGCGAGCCGAGGCCGCCCGCGCCCACGGCCAGCACCTTGGCGTTCTTCAGGCGCTTCTGGCCGTCCATCCCGACATCCGGGATGATCAGGTGGCGGGAGTACCGACGGACCTCGTCAACGGTGAGCTCAGCAGCTGGCTCTACCAGGGGTGGCAGCGACACGGGGACTCCGTAGATGGGTAAGTCTGAACGTTGGTTCTTCCCGTAACACTGCCACGCCCTTCTTCATTCCGAGACACCCGGTCCGATACGTGAGACGATTTCGTCCCAGTACGCGGGCATCGACGCCCAGGGGTCCCGGTCCGGGGTGCCCCGGCGGTCGGTGAACCAGATGGTTCCCGCGCCCTGCCAGCGGGCGACGCGGACCGCCTCCTCCAGGTGGGTGCGGGGCACCCCGTGGACCAGGTGGCAGAACCGCTCCGGCGGGTGGTCCGCCGTCCACTCCGCCACCTGCGACCAGCGGTAGTCGGCCCAGGCCCCGGAGAAGGTGACCAGCTGGTCGGCGGCCTCCACGTAGCCCTCGTAGGGGTGCGTGCCGTGTCCCAGCACGATCCGCAGGCCCTCGCCGAGCCCGCGCAGGGCGTCGGTCACCCGGCGCACGGAGGGCAGGTCCGCCCGGCCGGCGGGGGCCCCGGCCAGGTAGAAGCCGCCGATCCCGTACCAGTCGCGGAAGCGGTGCGCGTCGGAGAGCAGTTCCCCGAAGGACCGGGAGCCGTCCCGCATGGCGAGATGCCCGAGGACCGTCCCGCCCGCGTCCCGCAGCTTCGCGGCCGCCTCGGTGCAGTGCGGGTCGGGGCGGCCGCCGGGGCCGTCGGCGACGTTGAGCACCGCCCAGTGCAGCGGGGTCCCGGGGCGGGTCAGCTCGGCCCACTCCACCGGGGCGACGAGCGGGTGCGCGTAGCCGGGGATGCCCAGGCCGAGCCGGCCGGCCTCGGTCGCGGCCGCCGCCGTGGCCCCCGGCGGGGTGGTCAGATACGGCACGCCGCCTCCATCCAGATGTCGGCGAGGGACTCCTCCAGGTTGATCCGGGGCCGCCAGCCGAGCCGGTCCCGGGCGGTGCGCACGTCGGCCTGCTGCCAGGCGCCGCAGCCGTCGGGGTAGGGGTACGGCTGGGGGGCCGCGGCGAGCTGCTCGGGGGTGGCCTCGGAGCGGGGGGAGCCGATGGCGGCCAGGCCCTGCGGCCGGCCGCCGTGGCCGTGGCCGAGCCGGTCGTTGCCGTGCGGTACGTCCAGCTCGTTGAGGGCGCCTCCGTAGCCGGCGACCCGGGCGAGGACGGCCGCCGCGTCGCGCAGCCGGACGGCGCGGCCGGTGCCGATGTTCACGACCCCCTGGGCGGCGGACAGGGAAGCCGCGTGCACGGCCCGCGCCACGTCCCGTACGTCGACGAAGTCGCGCTGCACCCCGAGGCCGCTGAGCTTGAGCTCGCCGTCCCCGGACTGCATGGCCCGCCGCATGGCCTCGGCGAGCCGGCCCAGCGGGGAGCCGGCCGGGGTGCCGGGCCCGACGGGCGAGAACACGCGGAGCACGACGGCGTCCAGGCCGGAGCCGAGGACCAGCTCGGTGGCGGCGAGTTTGCTGACGCCGTACGGTCCGCCGGGTCTCGGGACGGCGTCCTCGGCCGTGGAGGAGCCGGGCTGGCTGGGCCCGTACTCGGCGGCGCAGCCGAGCTGGACGAGCCGGGCCCCGCAGCCGCTGCGGCGCAGCGACTCGCAGATGGTGGCGACGGCGACGGTGTTGTGCCGGGTCAGCTCGCGGGCTCCGCCGCGGGTGGCGCCCGCGCAGTTGATGACGACGCCCGGGTGGACGGCGTCCAGGAAGCGGGTGAGCGCGCCGGGGCTCCCGGTGGCGAGGTCGAAGCGTACGTCGGCGTCGTCGCCGCGGCCGAGCGCGGTGAGCTGCACGGCCGGGTCGGCGAGCAGCCGGTCGGCGACGTAGCGGCCGAGGTATCCGTTGGCTCCGATCAGCAGCACCCTCATCGCGCAACCCCTTGGTCGATTGGCTGGCCGGTCATGCTGTTTCTCCTTGGTGTCGGTGGGGCCGGTGACGCGCGTGTGCGGAGGCACGGGACAGCGCGAGGAAGGCGTGTACGAGGAGTCCCGCCGCGGCGGCGAGGACCGCCGCCGGGTCCGGGACCAGGGCGAGCGCGAGGGCGGCGGCGACGGGCGTGCGGTGCGCGCCGTGCCGCAGCAGCAGCCGGGCCAGGAACAGCAGCACCGCGAGCGGCACCGCCGTCCCCGGGGCTGCCGCCGTGACCGCGGCCGCCCCCGTGGCGGCCGCGGCGAACAGCAGGAGGATCCCGGCGAGCAGCGGCCGCGCCCCGGCGGCGAAGTCCTCCAGGGCCCGGCTCCCGGCGAGCCGGCGGCGGGCCCGGGCGGCGTAGAGGGCCGCGGCGAGGTGTCCGGGGGCGACGGCCAGGGCGAGGGCGGCGCCGAGGGCCGGGCCGTGCCGGTGGACGGCCCAGCCGACGGCGGCCGCCGCCAGCAGGTGGGCGGCGTAGGGGAAGCGCCCCCCGGCGCTCCTCCCGGGCCAGACCAGCGCGGCGGCGGTGAGGAGCGCCGCGAGGGGTCCGGCTCCCGGCATCCCGGCGGCGGCCGCCCCGAGGGCGAGGGCGCCGGGCAGCAGGGCGTACCCGAACCCCCGCACCGCCCGGGTCCCGGCCGGGGGCCGCACGGGCGCGGCGTCGGGGGCCTCACCGCGCGGGGTCCGGGCGTACAGCTCCTCGGCGAGGGTGAACACGTCCCGGTGCCGGAACCGCGCGGCGGTCCGGTCGGTGATCCCGTGCGCCTCCAGTCCGGCGGCGATCTCCAACGGATCGACGGCCCGCTCACAGAGCTCCCGGTGCCGGTGCAGCAGCGCTTTGACGGGATCCCCGCCCCGCCGTCGCCCGGCCTGCGGCCCCGCCCCGCCACGGCTGTCGGCCGGCCCGGCCGGCCGCGCACCCGCCGGCGGCGCGGACACGGCGCTGGCGTCCGGGACTCCGGGTCCGCCAAATCCAGCCTCGCCGGCGTTTGAGGCGCGGGGGGCCGGGGGCAGAGCCCCCGGCAACGGCGCCGCACCCGCGATGTCCGAGGTCGTCATGCCCGCACCTCCGAAGCCGGCACCGGCTCGGCCGCATGGGCAACCCACGGCCCGGGGACCATGGCCTCGGCGGGCCGCTCGAAGGGGACGTCCCCCGCCCCCCGTGAGGAACTGGCGGCCAGGAGCCGCAAGTAGCTCTCCCCGAAGGCCTCCACGTTCTGCTCGACGGTGAACAGCTCCAGCGCCCGGGCCCGGGCGGCCGCGCCCAGCCGCTGGGCCCGCTCGGGGTCCTCCAGCAGGGCGAGGCAGGCCTCGGCCAGCGCCCGGGGGTTGCGCGGCGGGACGACGAGCCCGGTGCCGCCGATGACCTCCCGTACGGCCCCCACGTCCGTGGAGACGGTGGCCCGGCCGCAGAACATGGCCTCGGCCAGGGTGATGGGGAAGCCCTCGATAACCGAGGACAGCAGGACGATCCGCCCGGCCCCGTACGCGTCGGCCGGCGAGGCCGCCTCCGGTCCGCCGATCTCCTCGAAGGTGACGGGGCTCTCCCCCACGGTCCGCGCGTCGGCGGCCTCGTCGGGGAAGAGCTGCGCGGCCAGCGAGCGGCAGTCCGACAGGTAGCCGGGGGCGGCGGCCGAGGCGAAGATCCGCAGCCGGGTGTGCGGGGCGGCCCGGCGGACCTCCGCGAAGGCGTGCAGCAGGGCGATCAGGTCCTTGGCCGGCTCGATCCGCCCGACCCACACCAGGGTGTCGGGGTCCCCCCGGTCGGGGTCCTCGCCGACGGCGGCGAATCGGTCCGCCTCCATGCCGGGGTAGACCGTCCGCAGCCGCTCCCGGGGCGCCCCGCAGCGCTCCTGCCAGCGGCGGGCGTGCGCGTTGCCGGGGGTGAGGAGGTCGGCGCGGGCGTAGATCTCCCCGGCGAGGCGGATGTGGAAGGCGGCCAGCAGGGCGCGTACGGCGGGCCGGGTGTCCTCGCGCTGTTCCAGGTAGTGGGCGCGGAGCTGGACGCCGTACTCGGTGACCAGCAGCGGGACCCCGAAGAAGCGTTTGGCCAGCAGTCCGGGGACGGCCGCGACCCCGCCGGCGGCGGCGTGGCAGACGTCGGCCCGGCCGAGGCCCCCGTCCTCGTACCAGTCGAGGGACAGCGGCCGCAGCGCGCGCTCCAGTTCGTCCACGAACTCCAGCAGGTCGGGGACCCGCGCGCCCTGTGCGGCGCGGCCCGCGCCCGGGGCGCGGCAGCCGGACTCGACCGCCCGCACGGCCGTCTCGGAGCGCAGGGCCGCGTACATCCCGCCCTGGTCGCGGGCGAGTTCGGCGAGCCCGTACAGTCCGGCGGCGAAGGCGTCGGCGTCCCCGGCGCAGATCCCCCGGACCAGCTCGGCGAAGCACTCGGCGAAGCGCCGGCGCTCGCGGCGGGCGTACGTGCGCCCGTCGTCCGCGGGGGCCCACAGCGGGGCGGTGCGCACGCGGGTGACGTGCGGCGGGAGGGTGACCCGGCCGCTCTCCTCCTGCCGGGCCGTGCGGCTCAGCGCGTAGAGCTCGAACTCGTGCTGGGGCAGCCCGCGCACGAGCCGGTCGCACCAGAGCCTCGCCTCGCCCGCCGCATACGGATAACCACCTTCCGTGACCAGTCCGATCCGCACGAGTGGCACCCCCGATCTCCCGTTCCAGGCGGCCGCCGTCGGTCCGGCGACCCGCCGCGGGAGAACTCAAGCGGATGCGCCGGTGGGGGGGGGGGGGGGGGGGGGGGGGGGGGGGGGGGGGGGGGGGGGGGGGGGGGGGGGGGGGGGGGGGGGGGGGGGGGGGGGGGGGAGGGGGGG
>NZ_JBWKEZ010000033.1:20087-89805 GCF_056434525.1 Streptomyces sp. NPDC044002 | reverse complement strand
TTTCCTCTCTCCCCTTTTCTCCGGGTGGGGAGGGGGCCGTGTTCCCCCCCCCCCCCCGCCCGCGCCCCCCGAGGGGGAGGTGACCGCCCGCCAGCGCGTGGAGCAGGCCGTACGGACGGTCGCCGACGAGGCGGTCGCCGGGCTGCCCGACCCCTGGGCGCAGGCCGTACGGGAGACCGCGGTGCGCGGCGCCGAGCGGCTGCCGGAGGCGCTGGACGAGCTCGCGGTCACCCTGGGCGCGGCCGTCGCCGTGCCCGGCGCGAAGCCGCCGCGGCCCGCCTGGTGGCCGGTCGCGGTGCTGGCGCAGGCGGCCATGACGCTGGTGCAGATCTTCGGCGGCCTGTGGCTGGTCGGGCAGATCGTCGGGGTCCTGGAGCCGAAGCTGCTGCCGCCCGTGCTGTTCATGGTGGCGGGCATCGTCGGCGGGCCGCTGGTGGAGTGGGCCTGCTCGATCGCCGCCCGGGGCCCGGCGCGCAGGTACGGCCAGGACGCCGAACGGCGGCTCCGGCAGGCGGCGGCGGGCTGCGGCCGGGCCCGGGTGCTGGAACCGGTGGCGGCCGAGCTGCTGCGCTACCGCGAGGTGCGCGAGCAGTACGCGGCGGTCGCCGCAGGGGGGACGAAGTTGTCCACAACCCGCCAGTAATCCACAGGCCGGAGCGGGCTGCCGGAGCCCGGGGCCAGCATGGTCGTACCTCGTGCGGATGGTCCGCACGGGTACGGAGTGCGGGGGAGGGCTGCCGGGATGAACGACACCCTGGTGACGCTGGTGGGGCACGTGGCGACGCAGATCGACTTCAAGGAGACGGTGACCGGGCCGTCCGCGAGATTCCGTTTCGCCGTGACCCCGCGGTACTTCGACCGGCGCACGGAGACCTGGACGGACGCCCCCACCAGCTTCTACACCGTGTGGGCGCGCCGGGTGCTGGCGGTCAACCTGGCCAGTTCCGTCTCGGTCGGGGAACCGCTGGTGGTGCACGGGCGTCTGCGCGTCCGGGAGGACCCGCCCGACGGCGAGGGCGTCCGCTGGTTCTCGGCGGACATCGACGCGATCGCCGTCGGACACGACCTCACCCGCGGAACGGCGGCCTTCCGCAGGGTCGTCAAGACGGACACCCCACTGATGGGCCCTCAGAAGGCGGCGGTGGTCTGAGTGTTCGAGGCGGCTAGGATTCCCCGGTACTCACGGGCACCTTGGTCTTCGGCCCGAAGGGGAGAACTGTGTCGATTGCTGTTCCCGCATCCTCCGCATCCTCCGAGCCCCGCGCGGCGTCCACCGCGTCCGCGGGCGGGCCGGCCTCCGCGTCCACCGTCCCACCCGAGGCCGGACCGGTCCGGCCCGAGGTTCCGCTTCCAGCCGGTGGCGGTCCCGGTGCGGCCGCCGGCGCCGCAGGTGCCGTACGCGGCTCCGTACGCCGGCCACTGGCGGCGGCCCTGCTGGCCGCGGCCCTCACCGCCGCGCCCGGTGCCCGCGCCGCGGCGGACTCCGGCCCGGCCGCCGCCGGCCGGACCGCCGGGGGCGCGAGCGCCGTGCTCGACGGCCTCAAGACGTACGGGCAGGCGGTCCTGCGCGCCGGGGACGGCTCGGTCCGGCAGATCCCCGCCGGGCTCTACGAGATGCGGGTCGACGGCGGCGGCATGCTCCAGACGTACGGAGTCGGGGTCGCGGGCTACGCGCAGCCCCAGGCCCGGTACACGGAGAGCGGCTGGGGCGGCAGCCCCCTCGCCCAGAACACCGACGCCGGCGGCCGGATCCGCTGGGTCCTGGAGCACTCCTACCCCCAGCACAACGACCTGGCCGGGCTGGCGAAGGCGGCCGGGGCCGGGGCGCTGACCGCGGAGAGCGCGGCCGCCGGGACCCAGGTGGCGATCTGGCGGCTGGCCGACGGTGCGCAGGTGGAGGCGGCCGACCCGGCGGCGGAGCTGCTCGCCGACTACCTCCAGCGGGAGGCCGGCCGGCTGCCGGAGCCGCCGGCGTCGCTGGGCCTGGACCCCGGCCAGGCGTCCGGTCCGCTGACGGGCGCTGTCGGCACCCGGCTGGGCCCGGTCACCGTCCGGACGGGGGCGCAGAGCGTGACCGTCACCCCCGACGCGGCCGCCACCGCCATGGGGGTGAGGGTGGTCGACTCCGAGGGGCGGCCGGTGACCTCCGCGGGCAACGGCAGCCGGCTGTACTTCGAGGTGCCCGCCGGCACCCCCGACGGGACGGCCTCGGTGACCGTGCACGGCTCCACGAAGGTGCCCGTCGGGCGGGTCTTCACCAGCGGGATCCCGGCCGAGGCGCAGATCGTGGCCGGCTCCAGCGAGTCCGCGGCGGCCGCCACCGCCTCCGCGGTCTGGCCACGGCCTCCGGCCGTCCCGGCGGGCACGGCCGGCGCCGTGGGCCAGCTGGCCGGCGCGTCCGAGGTCGCCGTGGCCACCGAGTCCGCCACGGCCGGGCCGGACTCCCCGGACGAGGAGCGGCTGGCGACCAGCGGCAGCTCCGCGGCCACCCCGGTCATCGCCTCCCTCGCGGTCGGGCTGGTGGTGCTGGGCGGCATGGTCGTCCTGCTGCTGCGCAAGCGGCCGTTGGAGGGGGAGGACGGCGAGGGCTGATTCCCGGCGGCGGCCCGGGGTAGGGGCGAGAGGTGGCTGATCAGAAACTGACCTGGCGGGGCACCCTCGCGGCCTGGGACCGACGGCTGTTCGACCTGGTGGCACGGCGGCACTGGCCCGGGGCCGAGCGGGTGCTGCCCGCCCTCGGCCGGGCCGCGAACCACGGGGTGCTGTGGGGCGGGACCGCCGCGGCGATCACCGTCGTCGGCTCGCCCCGGGCCCGCAAGGGGGCGCTGACCGCCGCCGCCTCGCTGGCGCTGGCCTCGGCGGCCATCAACACCGTCGGCAAGTGGTCCGTGCGCAGGCCCAGGCCGCTGCTGGAAGGGGTGCCCGTGGCGCGGCTGCCGGCCGTGCCGCCGTGGACCACCTCCTTCCCGTCCGGGCACTCCGCCTCGGCCGCCGCCTTCACCGCCGGCCTCGCCCTGGAATCCCCCGGGTGGGGGGCCGCGGTGGCCCCGGTGGCCGCGTCGGTGGCCTTCTCCCGGGTCTACACCGGCGTGCACTACCCCTCCGACGTGCTGGCGGGCGCGGCCCTCGGGATCGCGGCGGGGTTCGCCGTACGCGGCCTCGTGCGCCGTGCCGAGCAGGCGCGGGCCGTCCCCGGCGCGGAGCGCCCGGCGGCCGGCGCGCCCGCACTGCCGGACGGGGCCGGGCTGACGGTCGTGGTGAACACCGCGTCCGGCACGGCCAGCGGCGCGGGGTTCGACGCCCTGCGCGAGCGGCTGCCGCGGGCGGAGGTCGTGGAGTGCGCGGGGGAGGAGGTGGAGGCCGCGATGGCGGCGGCCGCCGCCCGGGCGCGGGTGCTCGGGGTGTACGGGGGCGACGGCACCGTCAACGCCGCCGCGACCGCCGCCCTGCGGGCCGGGGTGCCGCTCGCGGTGTTCCCCGGCGGCACCCTCAACCACTTCGCGCTGGACCTCGGCCTCACCGGCCCGGAGGACACCTGCCGCGCCGTCGCCGCCGGCCAGGCGGTCCGCGTCTCCCTGGGCCGCATCACCCCGGCCGGCGGGGCCGGGCAGGGGGTCCGGTACTTCCTGAACAACTTCAGCATCGGCGCCTACCCCGAGCTGCTGCGGCACCGGCTGCGGTGGGCGCCGCGGATCGGGGGCGGGCCGGCCGCGGTGCTGGCGGCCTGGCGGGTGCTGCGGGCCGAGCGGCCCGTACGGATGACCCTGGCCGGGCGGCCCCGCAGCGCGTGGCTGCTCTTCGCGGGCAACGGCACCTACCAGGGCACCGGTCCCGCACCCCGCCGCCGGGCCGGCCTCGGCGAGGGCCTGCTCGACCTGCGGCTCGTCCACGGCGGCGGCCGCCCCGGCCCGCGCCTGCTGGCCGCGGCGTTCGCCGGCCCGCTCAGCCGGTCCCCCGTCCACGTCGCCACCCGGCTGCGCCGCCTGCGCGTCGCGGACGTCCCGCCGGGCACCCCGCTCGCCTACGACGGCGAGTACGCCCAGGCCCCCACCGCCCTCACCCTGGACGCCCTCCCCGACGCCCTGACCGTCTACCGCCCCCGCTGAAGCCCTGTGTCCGTCCCGAGGTCGGCCCGCATCACGGCCCGCATCCCCCGCCACCGGTCCCCGAGCCCGAGCAGATCGGCCTTGACGGCCTCGAAGGAGCCGTCCGGTTCCGGGTCGCCCTCCCACAGGCGCAGGATCCGGTAGAAGGCCCCGGCGAGCCGTTCGGCCGTCGCCTCCAGCTCGGCCACGACCGCCTCGGAGCCGACCAGCTGCGCCTCCGCGAACGCCAGGTGCATGGCCTGCCGGGCGTCCTCCAGCCCGGCCCGGCCCTCTGTCATGCCCTCCGGGGTGGCGTCCGCCCGGTGGACGAGCCACAGGAAGTTCATGAGCTCGATCCGGTAGCGCCGGTACCCGGCCATCGCCGCCACGTAGCAGGCCCGGCGGACGTCCAGCTCCGCCGCCTGCTGCTCGCGCCGCCACTGGCCCTCGGCGATCCGTTCCTGCCGCTCGAACTGTTCGGACTGGACCCGGCCCACGAGCCGCTGCGTCAGCAGCGGAGCGAAGAGCGTGCCCGCCATTCCTATGAGCGCTATCGCCAGCGGCAGCGGCCAGCCGTCCACAAGGACTCCCCCCGGAGCGTCGTACCCGTACTCGTAATACCAGTAGTACTCAGGGTCATCCTGCCCTGGCCGGGGGCCTGCCGGGGCCCCGGGGGACCCGTACTGGTTTCCCCCGGGGGATGGACGTACGGCAGTATGGGGTGTATCTGCCCACCATCGATCTGCCGGACGGTTTCTCTTGGCTGAGTTCATCTACACCATGCGCAAGACGCGCAAGGCGCACGGCGACAAGGTGATCCTCGACGACGTCTTCCTGAACTTCCTGCCGGGGGCCAAGATCGGCGTGGTCGGCCCGAACGGCGCCGGCAAGTCCACCGTCCTGAAGATCATGGCGGGCATCGAGCAGCCTTCCAACGGTGACGCCTTCCTGTCGCCCGGCTACTCCGTCGGCATCCTCATGCAGGAGCCCAAGCTCGACGAGTCCAAGACCGTCCTGGAGAACGTCGAGGACGGCGTCGGCGAGATCAAGCAGAAGCTCAACCGGTTCAACGCGATCGCCGAGGAAATGGCGACGAACTACACCGACGAGCTGATGGAGGAGATGGGCAAGCTCCAGGACGACCTGGACCACGCCAACGCGTGGGACCTGGACGCCCAGCTGGAGCAGGCCATGGACGCCCTGGGCTGCCCGCCCGGCGACTGGCCGGTCACCAACCTCTCCGGTGGTGAGAAGCGCCGCGTGGCCCTCTGCAAGCTGCTGCTGGAGGCCCCCGACCTGCTGCTCCTCGACGAGCCCACCAACCACCTCGACGCCGAGTCCGTGAACTGGCTGGAGCAGCACCTGGCCCAGTACAAGGGCGCCGTCGTGGCCGTCACCCACGACCGCTACTTCCTCGACAACGTCGCCGAGTGGATCCTCGAGCTCGACCGCGGCCGCGCCCACCCCTACGAGGGCAACTACTCCACCTACCTGGAGAAGAAGGCCGAGCGCCTCAAGGTCGAGGGCAAGAAGGACGAGAAGCGCGCCAAGCGCCTCAAGGAAGAGCTGGAGTGGGTCCGCTCCAACGCCAAGGGCCGCCAGGCGAAGTCCAAGGCCCGTCTCGCTCGCTACGAGGAGATGGCGGCCGAGGCCGACAAGATGCGCAAGCTCGACTTCGAGGAGATCCAGATCCCGCCGGGCCCGCGCCTGGGCTCGATCGTGGTCGAGGTCAACAACCTCTCCAAGGCGTTCGGCGACAAGGTCCTCATCGACGACCTGTCCTTCACGCTGCCGCGCAACGGCATCGTCGGCATCATCGGCCCGAACGGCGCCGGCAAGACCACGCTCTTCAAGATGATCCAGGGCCTGGAGCAGCCGGACTCCGGCGAGATCAAGGTCGGCGAGACCGTCAAGATCTCGTACGTCGACCAGGGCCGCGCCAACATCGACCCCAAGAAGACCCTCTGGGCGGTCGTGTCGGACGAGCTGGACTACATCAACGTCGGCAACGTCGAGATGCCGTCCCGCGCCTACGTCAGCGCCTTCGGCTTCAAGGGCCCGGACCAGCAGAAGCCGGCCGGCGTGCTCTCCGGTGGTGAGCGCAACCGCCTGAACCTCGCGCTCACCCTCAAGCAGGGCGGCAACCTGCTGCTCCTCGACGAGCCCACCAACGACCTCGACGTCGAGACCCTGGGCTCGCTGGAGAACGCGCTGCTGGAGTTCCCCGGTGCGGCCGTGGTCGTCTCCCACGACCGCTGGTTCCTGGACCGAGTGGCCACCCACATCCTCGCCTACGAGGGCGAGTCCAAGTGGTTCTGGTTCGAGGGCAACTTCGAGTCCTACGAGAAGAACAAGGTCGAGCGGCTCGGCCCGGACGCCACCCGTCCGCACCGCGCCACCTACAAGAAGCTCACCCGGGGCTAGGTCACGGTCATGGCCAGACACCACTACCGGTGCCCCCTCCGCTGGGCGGACATGGATGCCTTCGGGCACGTCAACAACGTCGTCTTCCTCCGCTACCTGGAGGAGGCGCGCATCGACTTCATGTTCCGCCTGGCGCCGGGAGAGGGCAGCGAGTCCTTCACGGGCGGGTCCGTCGTGGCCCGCCACGAGATCGACTACAAGCTCCCCCTCGTGCACCGGCACGAGCCGGTGCTCATCGAGTCCTGGGTGACCCGGATAGGCGCCGCGTCCCTGACCATCCGCTACGAGGTCAAGGACGAGGCGACCGAGGACGCCCCGGAGACCGTCTACGTCCGCGCGGAGACGGTCGTGGTGCCCTACAACCTCGCCGAGGGGCGGCCCCGCCGCATCACCGACGAGGAACGGCACTTCCTCCAGCAGTACCTCGACACGCCCGAGAACGCTCCCGCGGCCGCCGAAGGGCGCCTCGCGGCATGAGCGGACAGCTGCGCCTCGCCGATTCCGGGGAGGCGGCGGACCTCGCCGCCTTCCTGGGCCGGCTGGTGCACTACGACCGCGCCGCCGCCGTACGCCTGCAGGCGCCGGCGGGCGGCGGCGCGCTCGCCGTCTTCGGACGCCCGCCCTCCTTCGAGGTCCTGGCCGTCCGTGCGGCACGCCTCGCCGAGCCCCTCGCGACCCCGCTGGACGTCACCGTCTCCGCGGGCGAGCTGCTGGAGGCCGTCGACGAGAGCGGCGCCGCGGTGACCGTGCCCGGACCCGTCACCGGCCCGCCCTGGGCGGGCGTCCTGCCGCCCCGCGGCGGCTGGCGTCCGGTTCCCGGCCTGCCCGCCGCCGAGGCGGTACGCGCGGCCGTGGCCGCCGCCGTGGCCGAGTTCCGGGCCCGCGACGAGGCCCTGCCCCCGCAGCACCGGACCCGCTCCGAGCGGGACCGCATCGGCCGGGAGATCTGGTCGCGGACCCTGGGCGACACCGAGCTGCCGCTGCGCGCCGTGCACGCCGCCCAGTCCCTGGGCTTCCTGCGCCCGGTGCGCTCCGCGGTCCCGGCCGGCCCGACGGCCGCGCCGGCCCCCTCCGCCACCGGTGCCCCCGACCAGCTGGAGCTGCTCGTCTCCGGCGGGTGGCTGCGGCTGCGCACCCCGTACGGCTCCGTCGCCCTGCGCCGTCCCGGCGCCGGCCCCGCCGGCCTGGGCGCCCTCCAGGTGCGGCCCGTCTAGCGCACGCGTACCGGCCCAGGCCCGCCCGCCCACCGGTCACCGGGGGCGGACGGGCCTGTTCCGTGCGTGGTGGCGGGCTACGGGTTGAACGAGTGCACGTGGTTCGGACGGCTCACGACGAACTCGTTCATGAGGATCGTCCGGGACGAGGTGTCCGCCGTGTTCGAACACCACTCGAAGGCGCGGTGCGGGACCGTCTCCTGGAAGCGGTCCCGCCACTCGACGCCGTCGCCCGAGTACGCGTAGGGTCCACCGCGTCCGCAGTGTCCTGTGACATGGAACCTCCAGTTCCGTCGGTGCTGGTGCGACGGAGGGGTTCCCGGAAGGGTGCGCGGGGTACCGCGAGCCCCCGGCCCGTGCCCCGTACGGGCTGGCACGGGCGCTCGTCCGGGGGCCCGCGTACGGCCGCTTGCAGGGGCGCACACGGGGCGCGGCCAGCGCGCCGTCTACTAGCCCGCGGTGTTGATCATCGAGGCGGCCGCGTAGGTCAGGTACCGCCACAGCTGCGCCTCGTGCTGCGGCGCGAGCCCCAGCTCGTCCACCGCCACGCGCATGTGGGCCAGCCACGCGTCGTGCGCGGCCGCGTCCACCTGGAACGGGGCGTGCCGCATGCGCAGGCGCGGGTGCCCGCGGTGCTCGCTGTACGTCGTCGGGCCGCCCCAGTACTGCATCAGGAACAGCGCGAACCGCTCCTCGGCCGGCCCGAGGTCCTCCTCCGGGTACATCGGGCGCAGCAGCGGGTCCCCCGCGACCCCCTGGTAGAAGCGGTGGACCAGACGGCGGAAGGTCGCTTCGCCGCCCACCTGCTCGTAGAAGGTCGTCTCCTGGACCGTGCTCTGCGCGTCGTCATTCACCCGACCATCGTCTCAGACGCCCGGACGGAGGACCCCGGTCCTACGACCACCGGTGCCCGCCCCCGCCGAGAGGTCGCACCCCGGGCCCGCCCGCAGCACAGTGGAGACATGGGCACGGCGAAGGCCGCGGAGAAGGACCTGCGGGAGACGGCGCACGCCGCCCAGGTACGGGAACTCACCGCCGCGGGCGTACTGGAGGACCCGGCCTGGCGGGCGGCCTTCGCCGCCGTGCCCCGGCACCTGTTCGTGCCGTACTTCTGGACCGGCCGCGGAGCGGGGCACGAGCGGCTGTGGGACGAGGACCCGGACCCCGAGCGCCGGGCCCGCTGGCTGCGCGGGGTCTACACCGACGCCCCGCTCGCCACGCGGCTGCGCGACGGCGAGCTGGTCTCCTCCAGCAGCCAGCCCTCCCTGATGGCGAAGATGCTGGACGCGCTCCAGGTGCGCGACGGGGACAACGTGCTGGAGATCGGCGCCGGCACCGGCTACAACGCGGCCCTGCTCTGCCACCGCCTCGGCGACGGCCTGGTCACCACGGTGGACCTGGACGAGGAGATCACCGAGTCGGCGCGCTCCCACCTGGCCCGGCTCGGCTACCGGCCCGCCGTGGTCACCGGCGACGGCGCGCGCGGCTGTCCCGCCCGGGCGCCCTTCGACCGGATCCTCGTGACCTGCACGCTGCCGCTGATCCCGCCCGCCTGGCTCGGCCAGTGCCGGCCGGGGGCGCGGATCCTGGCCCCGCTGTCGACCGGGCTGATCGCGCTGACCGTCCGGGACGCCGGTTTCGCCGAGGGCCGCTTCCTGCACACCTCGGCGTACTTCGTCCCGCTGCGCGGGGCCGGGGCCGCGCCGGGGCCGCCCGGGGCGACCGGGCCGCTGCACGGGATCCCGTACGAACTGGTGGAGAACGAGCGCTTCCAGTTCCTGCTGATCCTGACCGCGGACGTGCTGCACCCGCGCGAGGCGCTCGACCTGTGGCGGGGCGAGGGCCGGCCGGCGCGCGAACGCTTCGGGGTCACGGTCACGCCGGAGGGGCAGTGGGCCTGGCTCGACGATCCCCAGGGGCCCTACGTGTGGCCCCTGGGGGAGGAGGCCCCGCCGCCCCGGACTAGCCGCGGCGGACCGTGATGGTGGTCCAGGCTCCGACGTGGACGCGGTCGCCGTCGGAGAGGGGCACGGGCACGTACGGCTGGATGGGGTCCTCGCCGCCGTTGATGGTGGTGCCGTTGGTGGAGTTCTGGTCGACCACGGCCCAGGTCAGGTCCGGCTGCTGGACCAGCACCGCGTGCTGGTGGGAGACGCCCGGGTCCTCCGGGGGCACCGACAGGTCGATGTCCGGGGACTCGCCCGTGGAGGCGCGGCGGCGGCCGATGGTGATCTGCCCGCCGGAGAGCGGGAGGTGGAGCTCCGGGGAGTAGGCGGGCAGGTTGAGCACGGCGGCCTCGGGACCGCTGCGCTGCATCATCGCCATGAAGTACGAGCGGTCGGGGCCGATCGTCGCCGACCAGGAGGCGCTGCCGCCGCGCTCCGGGGCCGCGAAGGGCTCGGGCTGCGGCTGCGGCGGCTGGGGCGGCAGCGGCGGCCGGGGCTGCTGGTACTCGGACTGCTGGTACTCGGACTGCGGCCGGAACTCCTGCGGCACGGGCTGCGGCTGCACCGGCGCCGCGACGGGCTGCTCCTGCGCGGGAGGCTGGAGCAGCCAGTCGTCATCGCCCTGCAGCGGCTCGGCCGGCCGGTTGACCCGGGACGGGCGGGAGCCCTGGTACTCGAAGTGGTCCTGGGAGAACACCGGCTGCGGCGGGGCCGGCGGCGGGGGCGGCGGGGCGGCCACCGCGCCCGTGCCGGGCCCGGACGCGCCCGGGCCCGCGGCCGGTGCGGGCCCGTCGGCGTACGGGGTCGCGGAGCGGGTGAGGAAGTTGTACCGGCACTCCTCGCAGAAGGGGGCCATCGCCTCGCGCGGGGTCCGGCACTGCGGGCACAGTTCGGCCTGGGCGGTCGGCTCCCCGCCGGTGGGAGGGTAGCCGTAGCCGTAGGAGGGGGCGGCGGAGGCGGCGCCGGCGGGGGCGGTCATGCGGAGGCCGCAGACCTCGCACCAGTCGTCGGAGGCGGACTGGTGGCCGTTCGGGCAGGTCGGCATCGCGGCGTTTCCCCCTTTTTCCTGCGTCATCGCGTCAGGCTTCTTCTCAGGTCTTCTTCACTCGGACGGTCTGCGTCGAACGCGTTTCAAGGGTCATCTCGTCGGCATCGGCGACCTTCGCCTTCAGCCGCACAGTACCCGCCGCCGCGTCCACGACATCCACCACCTTCGCGAGCAGTTTGGCGGTGTCGGCGTTCCCGGAGGCGCTCGCCAACTGCACGGCCCGGCCCAGCTTCGCCGTCGCACTGTCGACATTGCCCATTTTGCGGGCTTCCAGGCCCTGCTGGATAGCCTCCGCGAGTTCCGCCTGTCCCGTGTAGTGCGCCACCTGGGGGCTGATGGCCGTCGACGCGGCGAGGTCGTCCGTCCACACCGCGCGGACCAGTCCCTGCGCGAGCGGGGGCCGGGGCTCGCCGTCCGGCCCCGGCAGGACCAGCGAGGCGCGGGCGGCCAGCATCTCCTGGCCCACGGCGGCCCCCGGCACCCGGACGCACACGTGGTACTCGCGGGACTCGTCGCCCCACGAGCCGGTCGGGTAGTCCCCGGCGCGCGGGCCCGCCTCGGTGCGGCGGCCGGTCAGGTCGTGGACGGACGGCGAGACCTGCTTGACGTACCGGACCTCCGCGCCGACCGGGGTCCACAGGCGCAGCGCCACGTCCGCGACTTCCTTGCCCATGACCTGCTCCATCATGCGCGTGAAGTCCTCGGCGAGGTGGGCCGGATCGGCGACGATGTCGGCGGAGCCGAGCAGCGCGCTCGCGATGCCGGTCACCTCCTTCACCTCCCAGTCCGTGCCCACCCCGCGGGCGTCGCAGGTGAAGCGGCCGGCGCAGGCGTCGAGGGTGGCGCGCAGCACGGCCGGGTCCTCGTGCTCGTTGCGGCCGTCGGTGAGCAGGATGCCGTGCCGGATCGTCGCCGGGGTGCGGCGCAGCAGGCCGTCGGCGAGCCGCAGCCAGGTGCCGATGGCCGTGCCGCCGCCCGACCGCAGGCCGCGCAGGGCCTCCTTGGCCTGGGCGCGGGTGGCGGGCCCGGCGGTGGCGAGGCCGCCCTGGCCGGGGTAGACCTCCCGGGCCTCGTGCGTCCCGGCGATCACGGCGAAGGCGGTGCCGTCGCGCAGGGTGTCGATCGCGGCGGCGGTGGCCTCGCGGGCGCCGCGCATCTTGTCCGGCGGGTACTCCATGGAGCCGGAGCAGTCCACCATGATCACGACGGCCGCGTCCTGGCCGCCGGACGCGTGCGCGGCGGTGGCCGTGGCTCCGCCGGTGGAGGTGACCGTCACGATGGCGTGCACGTCCCGCCCGCCCTCGGGCAGGAACTCGTTCTGGTACACCTCCACGCTGAAGCGGGGTGCGCTCGGCTTGGCGAAGTTCGCCATCGGTCGGTCTCCTCCTCCGGGCCGGCTGGGGCGGCGGGTGGTCAGGCCCGGGGGCGGGCCTGCGGTTCCGCTTCGGGTTCCGCTTCGGTCTGGGCGTGGGGCTGCGCCGGGCCCGCGAAGGGCACGACGGCAACGGTGATGTTGTCGTGGCCGCCGCCGTCCAGGGCGTGCCCGACCAGGACCTGCGCGCTGTGCAGCGGCCGGTCGGCGGCGTCCGCGGGCAGGACCTGCGCCATCTCCCGCGCGGACTCGGCGTAGTTCCACAGGCCGTCCGTGCAGACGACCACCACGCCGGGGTGGTCCGGTCTGAAGCTGGCGGTGTGCGGTTCGAGGTCGTACGCGTCGGCGCCGAGCCAGCCGGTGATGGCGTGGGCCCGGACGTCGGCGTAGGCCTCCGCCTCGCCCATCAGGCCCGCCGCGACCATCTGCGCGGCCCAGGAGTCGTCCTCGGTGAGCCGGCGGGCCAGGGCGGCGCGGTCGTCCGGCACCCAGTAGGCGCGGCTGTCGCCGACCCAGCCGATGGTCAGCACGCCGCCGCTGACGACGGCTCCGACCAGCGTGCAGGCGGGGGCGTTCTGCGCGCCGGGGGCCGGCGGGGCGAGCGCGGTCACCGCGGCGGCCGCCGCGAGGATCGCCCCGTGCATGGCCTCCACCGGGTCGGCGCCGCGCGGAAGGGCTTCCAGGAGCGCCTCGTTGGCGGCACCGGCGGCGGCGGCCGAGGCCTCGTCGGGGCGGCTGGCGGAGGAGACGCCGTCGCAGACGATGGCGACGGTCGCGGCGGAGCCGTCGGGCAGGGCGGTGGCCGAGACGGCGAAGGAGTCCTCGTTGCGGTGGTGGCGCAGGCCGCGGTCGCTGACGGCTGCGACGCTGCAGAGCTCCTCCTCCAGGTGGTCCCGCTCGCGGGGCTGCGCGTGGCCGCAGTGCTCGCAGTACCCGTCCGTGTCCACGTGGCCCGCACGGCAGGCGACGCAGGTCCGGCCCTCGCCCTGCGGGGCGGCGGCGTACGGGTCCTCCTGCGGGGCGGCCGCGTACGCCTCCCCGCCCCCGGTGCCGGTGCCCTGCGGGGCCGGGGCCGGGGCCGGGGCGTACGGGTCTTCGTGCGGGCCGTCGGGGCCGGTGGCGGCGGAGGCCCAGGGGTCGTCCGGGCCGGGGTCGCCCTCCCAGCCGGGCGCGGGCACGCCGTACCCGGCCGGGGTCCCGCTGTAGCCGGGGGCGGAGTACGCGGCCCCGGCCGGGACGGGGGCGGGCGCGGGCGCGGGCGCGGCGTCGGGCGCGGCCGGGCCACCGCCCGCCGGGGCGCCGTACCCGGGCTCCCAGCCGGGCGCCGCCACGGGAGCCGCGGCCGGTGCCGGCGGCGCGGCAGGATGGGCCGGGGCCGGGGCCGGGGCCGGGGCCGGGGGCGGGGGCGCGGCCGGAAGGACCGGCGGCGCGGCCGGAGGTGCCGGCGCGACGGCCGGAGATGCCGGGGGCGCGGCCGGAGGGGCCGCGGGTACGGCCGGTGGGGGGCCGGCCGGGGGTTCGTGACCAGCCCGGCCCGCCGCGCCCGCGGTCGGGGTGACCGGGAGGGTCGGGGTGGGGTCCGCGTCCGGGGGCGCGGCGGAGAGGGCGTATCCGCACACGCCGCAGAAACGGTCACCCTCCTCCAGGGGCTCAGCGCAGCTGGGGCAGCCCGACAGCCGATGCATCGACATCACTCACACCCACGTCCGGGGTCGGAAACGGTTTGCCCGTTCCACCAGTTCGATCCGCTCCTCGCCCCGCTGCGCCAGCCGGGCGAGGACACGGTAGGAGCGTTCCAGGCCGAAGCGCAGCCCCCGCTCGTCCAGTTGACTGCCGAGCAGCGAGGTCCGGCCGGGGTCGGCACCCCGGCTACCCGACAGTACCCAGTCCAGGGCGGAGCCCAGGACCTCCGTCGCCAGCCGCTCCTGCCGCTCCGGGTCCAGGCCGAACCGCCGCAGCGCCTCCACCTGGCCGGAAGCCGCCACGAGGTCGGCCAGCAGCTCCTCGTCCGGGGAGCGGTCGCGCAGGCGTGCCCGTACCGCCGCCACCCGTGCGGCGGTGTAGTGGATCGACGCCTCCGGTACGGATTCCAGGGTGCGCACCGCCGCGTCCCGGTCCCCGGCGGCCAGTTGGACCCGGGCCAGCCCGAAGGCCGCGCTCACGAAGCCCGGATCGGTGATCCAGACGAGCCGGTAGTACTCGGCGGCGTTGTCCAGCTGGCCCAGGACCTCGGCGCACAGCCCGAGCGCCAGCTTCGGCGCCGGCTCGCCCGGGAAGGCGTCGTAGACGGCGTCGAAGGACAGGGCCGCTATCTCGTCGTCCCCGGTGGCCAGCGAGGCGATCCCGCGCGCCCACACCACCCGCCAGTCGTCCGGATGGCGGGCCTCCAGCTCGGCCAGGGCTTCGCCGGCCACGGCCAGTTCGCCCAGTTCGAGCCGGGCGCGCAGCTCCCGCAGCCGCAGCTCGGCGGAGTCGGCGGGGGCCGCGGCCAGGGCGCCCAGCAGGTCGGCGGGCGCGGAGGCGAGGAGTCCGGCGAGGAACCCGGCATTGGGGTCGGCCGGGTCCACCAGCGGCACCGGCAGGGCGAGCGCGGTGTCACGGGCGTCGAGCACCGCCAGCCCAGCCGCCGCCGGCACGGCCGTACGCGGCACGGGGAGCGGCGCGAACGCCTGCGCGGGCGCCGCGGCGGCGTGCCGCGGCCCGGGAACCGGGGCCCCGGCGACGTGCGTGGCGGTGGTCCCGAGCGAGGGCAACGCCCCGCCCCCGGCGTACGCCGCCCCGCTTCCTGCCGCACCGGCGCCCTCGGCCGCAGCCGGAGCCACGACCCCGGCCGGAGCCACGGCCCCCGCGCCCCCGGCGACGGCACCGCCGCCCGAGCCGACCGCCGCGACACCTGCCGACGGAGCCGACACGGCACCGGCCGCACCCGCGCCGCCCGCGCCGCCGGAGCGCCGGCCGAACAGGCCCCCGCCCCGCCGGGGGGCCACGGACCGCACGCCCAGCCGGGACACCTCCGCCCCCGGCGCGTCCGCGTACAACCCAGTGTCCGGAACCCGCAGTTCCGGCCCGAACAGGGCCGACAGCCACGGCCGCGGCCGGCCCGTCTGCAGCGCCACGACCTCCCGCAGCACACCCGTCAGCTGGTCGGCCATCTCCTGCGCCGACGCGAACCGCCGCCCCGGATCCGGATCCGTCGCCCGCACCAGCAGCCGGTAGAAGGACTCGTACCGCTGGAACACCTCGATGTGCTCCGGATCGGGCAGCGAGTCCACGAACACGTTCGTGTAGCCCTGGAAGTCGAACGTCAGCACCGCCAGCGTGCGCGCCACCGTGTACAGGTCCGAGGCCACCGAGGGCCCCAGCTCCGCCACCTCCGGCGCCTGGTAGCCCACCGTGCCGTAGATGGCCGACTCCTCGTCGTCCATCCGCCGCACCGCGCCCATGTCGATCAGCTTCAGCTGGTCCTGCTGCTGGATCGCGTTGTCCACCTTGAAGTCGCAGTACAGCAGGTTCCGGCTGTGCAGGTGCCCGAGCGCCTCCAGGGCCTCGATCCCGTACGCGCACGCCTGCTCCACCGGCAGCGGATCGCGCCGCCCGTCCGGCCGCCGCCGCTCGTTGGCGATCTCCTTCAGCGACTTGCCGCCCACGTACTCCATGACGATGTACCCGTCCAGCGACCCCGTCCGCTGGTCCAGGTGCTCCACGAAGTTGTAGATCCGCACGATGTTCGAGTGCTCGATCTCCGCGAGGAAGCGCCGCTCGGAGATCGCGGCCTCCATCGCGTCCTGGTCCCCGGTGTCGAGCAGACCCTTGAGTACCACCCACCGGTCCGACACCGCCCGGTCCACCGCCAGGTAGACCCAGCCGAGCCCGCCGTGCGCCAGACAGCCCGCCACCTCGTACTGGCCGTGCACCACGTCCCCGGCGCGCAGCTTCGGCACGAACGAGTACGGGTGCCCGCACTTGGTGCAGAACCCCTCCGTGCGCCCCGGCCGGTCACCGCGCGCCCGGCCCACCGGCGCACCGCAGTCCGAGCGCGAGCAGAACCGCTTGCGCTCCGGCACCTCCGGGTTCTCCAGCACCGCCGCCGAAGGATCCGGACGCGGCACCTCCGGGACGCTGACCAGCCCCGCGCCCAGCCGGCTGCGCCCCGACGACGACGCCGAAGAGCCCGAACTGCGCACCGACACCGACCGGGTGGACACCGAACCGGGCAGCGCGCGCGACAGCCGCCCCGACACCGAACGCCGCGAGGACGAGGAACGCGAGGACCGCGACGAACGGGCCGACGCCGAGGAACGCCCCGAACCGCGCGAACCCGCCGAACCCCGGGAGTCGCCCTGCCGGGCGGCGCTCGTCATCCCCGTCGGCGGCGACACCAGCTCCTCCGCACCCGCCGCGACCGCGCCCACCGGCGCGAGCCCGCAGGTGTCGCAGTACACCTCGCCGCCGCCCATGTCCTCGTACGACCCCGGGCAGCCCGGACGAAGGCAGGGCGATCCGATCAGGCTCATGCCTCCTCCTCCCCCGGCCGTCCGGGCCGGTGGTCCTGCGGCGCCAGCGCCTCCGCCGTCGCCTGCTGGTAGCGCCACACCGCCTGCTCGGCGGCCCGCAGGTCGCAGGGCGCGCTCCACAGCATCCGCCGGGCCGCGTCGTACCGCTCGATCAGCAGCGGGTCCTCCGCCAGGCCGTGCCGGGCCGCCTTCGCCTTGTACGCGTCGAGCCGCCCGCGCAGCTCCGCCCGGACCGCCAGCGGCGCCGTCACCGCGGTCAACGATTCACGGGCCCGCCGCAGTTCCTCCTCGGCCCGGTCCTCCAGCGCGTCGAGCAGCGGGGACAGCCGGTGCCACTGCGACTGCCGCCGGTACTCGGCCGCCGCCGCCAGCTGCTCCTGCAAGGCCGTCGGCGGACCGCTGACCGCCGGCACCTCCGACGCCGCGATCTTCGCCAGCACCTCGCCGCGCGCCGTCCGCGCCTCCGCCAGGGTCCGGTCCGCCCGCGACAGCAGGTCCCGCACCGCGATCAGCCGCTGCTCCGCGTCCTGCCGCACCGTCAGGACCGCCTCGACCTCACGGCGTACGTCGTCCAGCGCGCGCGCCGCCCGGTCGTAGCGGGCGGTGTCCGGACGGCCCCCGCCCGGCGCGGAACTCCCCGCCACCGCCACCCAGAACGCCAGCGGATCCGCGATCACCGCCTCCCGCAGCTCCGCCAGCTCGGCGGTGATCTCCTCCAGGTCGTCCCCCGAGGGGTGCTCGCCCGGCCGGACCCCCACCGAATGCGCCAGCGAACGCGTCCGGTGCAGCTCGGCGGCGAGCAGGTCGATCCGCGCGGGCAGCGCCGACCACACCGCGTCCGCGGCGACCACCACGTCCAGGGAGGCCGCGTACAGCTCGTTCATCCGGGACACCAGCTCCGCCAGCGAGAAGCGCTCCGCCAGCGCGATGCCCTCCACCCCGGCCCCGGCGATCGTCACCCCGGGCCCGCGCAGCCGCTCCGTCAGCTCCGCCAGGTCCTCCCGGCTCGGCCAGCGGCGCCGCTCGCGGATCTCCCGGGCCGCCGCGAGCGCCCCGCTGTACGCGTCGAAGTACGTCCACAGCCGGGTCACCGACGCGTCCGCGGCCGCCCACCGCTCCTTGGTGACCCCGCTCAGCGCCGCGCCCTCGAGCAGCCGCCGGCCCGCGTGGTCCTGCAGCGCGAGCAGGGACGTCTCCACGGCCTCGTGCTCCGCGCCCAGACGGGCCAGCGCACGGTCCACGTCGTCCCGGTCCATCACCGCGGCCCCCGCCCCCGGCCGCCCCGCACGGAACCCGCCCGCCCGGGCACCGTCCGCCGCATGAAGTCCGCCCCGCTCGCTCACGTACCGCTCCGAATCCGCCATGGGCCTCAGCCGTCCCGGTACTTGGGCGCCGGCGGCACGCTCGCCTTCGGCAGGACGTCCTCGAAGTGCTTCTTGTAGGAGGTCGCCCACGGGCTCTGGTCACCGCCCGCCCGGTAGTTCTCCAGCACCTTGTTCACCCGGCGCACCAGGTCCGGGGCGTCCTTGTTCATCGCCACCCCGTAGAACTCGCGGGTGAACGGCGCCCCGACCAGCTGCACCGACGGGTCCTGCGCCGCCTGCCCGGCGGCCAGCGCGTTGTCCGTGATGATCCCGTCCACCTCGCCCAGCTGGAGCCGCACCAGGCAGTCCAGCTGGTTCGCCACCGACACCCCGACCGACCCGTACGACTGGGACCTCAGGGCCGCCTCCGCCGTGGAACCGGCCGCCGTGCAGATCCGGCGGCCCTTCAGCGAGGCGTCGTAGCCGGTGATCGGCGAACCCTTGGGGGCCAGCACCTGCTGGCCCGCCTCGAAGTAGGCCGTCGAGAACGCGACGTCCTCCAGCCGCTTGCAGTTGATCGTCATGGTCCGCACCACGATGTCGACCCGCCCCTCCTGGAGCGCCGGGACGCGCTGACTGGTCGGGATCGCCCGGTAGATGACCAGGTCCTCGTTCCCCAGGATGTCCTTCGCTATGGCCTTGACCAGGTCGATGTCGAAACCGTCCAGGTGGCCGTCCGGATTGCGGTAGCCCCACTTGAAGCTGTTCTGGTCCACGCCCGCCACGAGCTTGCCCGCCTTGCGGATCCGCTCGATCGCCGGCCCGTCCAGCCCCGACGGGCGCAGACTGGCCTCCGGATCCTGGCAGGTGTCGGCCGGCGCGTACGGGACCACCGCCACCGAAGCCGGATCGTGCACCACCCCGGAACCACCGGACGGCGAGGACCCGGCCAGCGGCAGCAGCACCGCCGCGGCCGTCACCGCGCATGCCGCGGCCATCGCGCTCACCCCGCCCCAGCCGCGCAGCCGGCCCGCCGCGCGCCGCACCCGTGTGCCTCGTATCCGCATCGAACTCACCTGTACTCCGAAAGCCTGCGACCGATGCCGAGGAGGGCCGCCACCGCGCCGGCGACCGCCAGCCCCGCCGAGCCCGTCACCAGCCCGCCCAGCGCACCGAGCCCGTCCCGGGCGGCCAGGGTGAACTGCTTCTGCTCATGGGCCACGGCCCGCTCCAGGGAGGCGTCCACCGTGTCGAACGAGGCCCCGCTGCTGTCCTTGTGCTGCGCGTCCCCGATGACCCGCGGCAGGGCCTGCTCGTAGTCGCCCTTCATGTCGGCGTCCCGGGCCGCCGCGTGCCGCTGCTTCCACTGCGCCACACCCTCGACGGCCTTCGAGACCGGCTCCCGGCCGCTCGCGTCGTCGGCCAGCCGCAGCGCCCGCGCCAGCCCGGCGTCGAGCTGCTTCATGTTCTTCTCGTAGTCCACGTCGTACTTGTCGGACTTCTTGTCCTCGGCCAGTACGGCACCCCGCGCGATCAGCGTCAGGTTCTCGTTCGCCCGCGCCTGGAGCGAGGCGATCCGCGCGTCGTTCAGCACCTTCAGGGACTCCTGGCCGTCGGCCCGGGCCTCGCCCAGCCCCGCCCGCGCGACCGACTGCCCCACCGCCAGCCACAGCAGCACCACCGCCGCCGCGGCCGTCGCCGCCAGCAGCCCGTGGTTGAAGACCCGGTTGGTACGACGGTAGTTGCGCCGCTGCGCCCACACCAGGGCGCCCAGCGCGAGCACGCCCGCGCCCGTCGCCGCCACCGGCCAGGACCGGGCCCGGTCGTAGTCCGTGTACAGCCGGCCCGTCTCCGCCTCGTACAGCCGCTGCGCCGCCGGCAGCAGCACCGTGCTCATCTGCTCGTTCGCGTAGCGCAGGTAGGCACCGCCCAGCGGCAGGCCCTGCCGGTTCGTGGCGCGGGCCTGCTCGATCAGACCGGTGTACCGGGGCAGCTGCTCGCCGAGCAGCGCGATCTCCTTGCGGGACTCCCCGCCGGCCCCGGTGTTGGCGGCCGCGCTCACCAGCAGCCGGGAGGCGTTCGCGATGTCCTTCTCGTACCGCTGGCGGACCTCCCGGGGCTCCTGGGCGCCCGCGAGGAAACCGCTGGAGGAGGCCGTGTCGGCGTCGGCGAGGGAGCGGTAGATGCTCGCGGCGTCCGCGCTCAGCGGCTGGCTGCGGCCCACCACGTCCTCCGCGGCGGTGACCCGGCCGGACACCTCCCACACCGCGACCGTCCCGAACAGCACGACCAGGGCGGCCAGTACCGCGCCGATGATCCGCAGCCGGCCCGGCTCGGTCGTCGCCGCGGCGCGCACCCGCTCCACACCCTCGGCCCAGGCCGTACTGCGCCCCGGCGGCGCGGACGGTCTCCCGTCCGGTCCGGCGGGCGCCCCGGAGGTACCGCCCCCGGGCGCGGACGCGCGTGTCGTGATGGCCACCGTGACCTCCCCCTCGGTCCCTCTGCTCCGCAGCAGTATGGCCGTAGCGGCGCCCGACCACAGCACCCGGTGCCCGATCTTGGACGATCCCCCTCCCGGACCCCCTCGCCGGACCTCCGGCCGCCGCCCCCGGCTCCTGCCCCCGGCCGTTCCCCCGTCACCCTTCACCGTCAATACGCCGCAGCGGCCCCCGTGGTTCCAGACACGCGCGCCCGCGCCCCGGGTTCACCCGAACCGGGCACGCAGCCTCGCCATCGCCGCGGGCGGCGCGCCCAGCGCGTCCAGGCCCAGCAGGGCCGCACCCAGCACCGGCGGGGCCGTGACCACCGAGAGCCGGGCCAGCGGGGCGCGCACGGCCAGCAGCTCCCCGATCCGGCCGTTCAGGCCCGGGTGCCGGGCCGCGAGCACACCACCGCCCAGCAGCACGGGCACCTCCCGCTCCAGCAGGCCGAGCCGCTCCAGCGCCACCGACGCCAGCGCCACCACCTCCTCGGCCTGCCGCTCCACCAGCGACGCCGCCACCGCGTCCCCCGCCGCCGCCACCGCGAACAGCACCGGCACCAGCTCGTGCAGCCGCCCCCGGTCCAGCACGCCCAGGTGCACCGCCTCGATCAGCGCCGCCATCGAAGCCAGCCCGAAGTGCCCCGGCAGCGCCGCCGCCAGGGCGGTCGGCCCGCCCCGCCCGTCCTCGGCGCGGGCCGCCCACCACAGGGCCTCCTGGGCCAGGCCGCCCCCGCCGCCCCAGTCGCCGGAGATCTGCCCGAGGGCGGCGAAGCGGGCGGTCCGCCCGTCGGGCAGCATGCCCACGCAGTTGATGCCGGCCCCGCAGACCACGGCGACCCCGAGCGGGCCGTCCGCGCCCGCCCGCAGGATCGCGAAGGTGTCGTTGCGCACCTCGGTGGCCGCGCCCCAGCCCCGCGCCGCCACCGCCTCGGTGAGCCGGCGCTCCTCCACCGGCAGGTCGGCGTTGGCCAGACAGGCCGAGACCCGGGCCGCGCGCGGCACCCCGGGCAGCCCGGCGGCCGCCGCCGCCCGGGCCACCGCCTCCGCGAGGACGTCCACGGCCGCCTCCACACCGGACACGGGCGGCTGGAAGCCCCCGGCGCGCCCGGTGCCGAGGACCGTGCCGTCGGCGGCGACCAGCGCGGCGTCGGTCTTGCTGTTGCCCGCGTCGATCGCGACGACGGCTACGCCCACGGCAGGTGCTCCTTGTTGTGCGCGAGGAGCCGGTCGGCCAGCCCCTCCGCGAGGTCGTGCTGTCCGACGAGCGGATGGGCCAGCAGGGCCTTGAAGACCCGCTCGCGCCCGCCGCGCAGGGCCGCGTCCAGGGCGAGGTCCTCGTACGCGGCGACGTGCGCGACCAGCCCGGCGTACAGGGGGTCGAGCCGGGGTGCGGGCAGCGGTACCGGGCCGCCGCCGTCGACCCGTGCCTGGACCTCGATCACGGCGTCGTCCGCCAGGAACGGCAGCGTGCCGCCGTTGCGGGCGTTGACCACCTGGACGGACGGCCCGCCGCCGCCCAGCAGGGCCGCGGCGAGGTCCACGGCGGCCTCGGAGTAGAAGGCCCCGCCCCGCTTGGCCAGCAGTGCGGGCTTCTCGTCGAGCGCGGGGTCGGCGTACAGGGCGAGGAGTTCACGTTCCATCGCGGCGACCTCGGCGGCCCGCGAGGGCTTCTCGCCGAGTTCCCGGACCACCTCGTCGTGGGCGTAGAAGTAGCGCAGGTAGTACGAGGGCACCGCGCCGAGCCGGTCCAGCAGCGCCCGGGGCAGGTGCAGGTCGGCGGCGACGGCGTCCCCGTGCTCGGCCAGCAGCCGCGGCAGCACGTCGGTTCCGTCCGGGCCGCCGAGCCGGACCCCGAGTTCCCAGGTCAGGTGGTTGAGGCCGACGTGGTCGAGGTGGACCTCGGCGGGCGCCACGTCCAGCAGCCGCGCGAACTTGCGCTGGAAGCCGATGGCGACGTTGCACAGCCCGACGGCCTTGTGCCCGGCCTGGAGCAGGGCCCGGGTGACGATCCCCACCGGGTTGGTGAAGTCGATGATCCAGGCGTCGGGGGCGGCCCGGCGGACCCGTTCGGCGATGTCCAGGACCACCGGGACCGTCCGCAGGGCCTTGGCGAGCCCGCCCGCGCCGGTGGTCTCCTGGCCGACGCAGCCGCACTCCAGCGGCCACGTCTCGTCCTGCAGCCGGGCCGCCTGCCCGCCGACGCGCAGCTGCAGCAGCACCGCGTCGGCGCCGGCGACGCCCGCGTCCAGGTCGGAGGTGGTGGTGACGCGCCCCGGGTGCCCCTGCCGGGCGAAGATCCGCCGGGCCAGGCCGCCGACCAGCTCCAGCCGTTCGGCGGCCGGGTCGACCAGCACGAGTTCGCTGACGGGCAGGGTGTCGCGCAGCCGTGCGAAGCCGTCGGCCAGCTCGGGCGTGTAGGTGGAACCGCCGCCCACCACTGCGAGTTTCATCGGGATCAGCCTTTCACTCCGGTCAGGGTGACTCCCTCGACGAACGCCTTCTGGGCGAAGAAGAAGAGGACGATCACCGGGGCCATGACGAGCACCGTCGCCGCCATGGTCAGGTTCCAGTTGGTGTGGTGCGCCCCCTTGAAGGACTCCAGGCCGTAGCTGAGGGTCCAGGCGGCCGGGTTGTCGGAGGCGTAGATCTGCGGGCCGAAGTAGTCGTTCCAGGCGTAGAAGAACTGGAACAGGGCGACGGCCGCGATGCCCGGCTTCGCCATGGGCAGGACGACGCGCAGCAGGGTGCGGACCTCGCCGCAGCCGTCGACGCGGGCCGCGTCGAGGTACTCGTCGGGGATGGTCAGCAGGAACTGGCGCAGCAGGAAGACCGCGAACGCGTCGCCGAAGGCCAGCGGGACGATCAGCGGCCACAGGGTGCCGGACAGGTCGAGCTGCTTCGCCCAGAAGAGGTACATGGGGATGACGACCACCTGCGGCGGCAGCATCATCGCGGCGATCACCAGGAGCAGCACCGTGCGCCGTCCGCGGAAGCGGAACTTGGCGAGGGCGTAGGCGACGGGCACCGAGGACACCACGGTCAGCACGGTGCCGAGCCCGGCGTACAGCAGGGTGTTGCGCCACCAGGTCAGGAAGCCGGGGGTGTGCCAGACCTGCGCGTAGTTGCCCCATTCCCAGGTGCGCGGCCACAGCTCGCGGGTGAGCGCCTGCTGGTCGCTCATCAGGGAGGTGAGGAGGAGGAAGACGAAGGGGAGGACGAAGAACAGGGCGGCGGCGACGGCCAGGGAGTGCACCCCGACCCAGTGCAGTGCGGCCTTGCGGCGGTGTGCGCGCATGTATCAGTCACCCGTTCCGATCAGTCCGCCCCGGCGGCGCATCAGGAGCGCGGTGAAGGCCATGGAGAGGGCGAACAGCACCAGGGCCAGGACGCAGGCGGAGCCGTAGTCGAAGCGCTGGAAGCCGAGGTGGTAGACGGTCTGGGGGAGGGTCAGCGTGGACTTGCCGGGGTAGCCCGGCTCGGTCTGCTGGCCGGAGCCGCCGATGATCCCGGCGGCGGCCTTCGAGGCGACCGTCGGCTGCGTGTAGTACTGCATGGCCTGGATCACCCCGGTGACCACGGCGAACAGCACGACGGGGGAGATGTTCGGCAGGGTGATGTGCCGGAAGCGGGCCCAGGCCCCGGCGCCGTCCAGCTCCGCGGCCTCGTACTGCTCCTTCGGTACGTCGAGCAGCGCGGCCATGAAGATCACCATCAGGTCGCCGGTGCCCCACAGCGCGAGGGCGGTGAGCGCGGGCTTGGACCAGCCGGCGTCGGTGAACCAGCCGGGCGCGGGCAGCCCGGCGGCGTCCAGCAGGGTGTTGACCGGGCCCGTGCCGGGGTTGAGGAGGAAGACGAAGGCGAGGGTCGCGGCCACCGGCGGGGCCAGGTAGGGCAGGTAGAACAGGGTCCGGAAGAGACCGGCGCCGGTCTTGACCTTGGTGACGAGCAGTCCGACGCCGAGGCCGAAGACGACCCGGCAGCTCACCATGACCACGACGAGCCACAGGGTGTTGCGCATGGCCGGCCAGAACAGCGGATAGTCGGTGAAGACGTAGCTCCAGTTGTCCAGGCCGTTGAAGACCGGGGGCCGGAAGCCGTCGTAGCGGGTGAAGGAGAAGTAGACGGTGGACAGCAGCGGGTAGGCGAAGAAAACGGCGGAGCCGATCAGCCAGGGCGACAGGAAGGCGAGGGTCCGCAGGGCGGCGCGCCGGTGCCTGGCCCGCAGGGCGGGGGTGCGCGGGGTGTCCGCGGCCGGGGTCATCGGGGCTACTCGGCCTTCGCGATGTCCGTGTCGATCTGCCGGTCGGTCCTGGCGAGCCCGGCGGCGAGGTCGGGTACGTCGCCCTTCTCGACGGCGTACGCGAAGTCCTGGAAGGTCAGCTGGTAGGCGCCGCCGTCGGCCCGGGCGGGGGTGGTGTTCGACTTCGCGTGCCGGGCGATGTCGAGGAACGTCTTCGACTCGGGGGTGACCTGGAGCTGCGGGGACTGCAGTGCGGCCAGCGTGGACGGGATGTTGTGGATGGCGTTGGCGAAGGCGACGACGGCCTCGGTGTCGGTGGTCATGTAGCGGACCAGCTCCCAGGCGGCGTTCTGCTTCCGGCTCGCGGAGGAGATGCCCATGATGGTGCCGGAGAGGTAGCCCTTGCCGTAGTCGGCCCGCTGGTCGTCGGGCACGGGCAGCGGGGCGGTGCCGATCTCGAAGGGGACGCCGGCGGCCCTGGCCATGGCCGGGCGCCACTCGCCGTCGATCTGCATGGCGACGAGCCCCTTGTGGAAGGGGTGTTCGGCGCTCCACTCGTCGCCGAAGCCGGCGCGGAACCGTTCCAGCTTCTCGTGGCCGCCGAGCTTGGCCACCAGGTCCTTCTGGGCGGTCAGCATCTTCGCGAAGGCCGGGTCGCCGGCCAGGTTGGACTTGCCGTCGGCGGTGAAGTAGGTCGGGCTCCACTGCGCGGCGAGGCGCATCGGGGTGGTCTCGTAGCCGTGGAAGGTGGGCATCACGCCGAGCTGCTCGTACGAGTCGCCCTTGGGCTTGGTCAGCTTCTGCGCGACCTCGGTGAACTCGCTCCACGTCACGGGAGCTTCGGTGATCCCGGCGGCGGCGAAGGCGGTCTTGTTGTAGACGAGGCCGTAGGCGTCGTGCAGCAGGGGCAGGGTGCACTGGTTGCCCTTGTAGCGCGTGTACTCCAGCAGGGTCGCGGGGAAGACCTTCGCCCCGTCGATCCCGGACTTCTCCATGAAGGGGTTCAGGTCGGCGAAGGCGCCGGAGTTGCAGAACTTGCCGACGCTGTCGGTGGCGAAGGAGGAGACCACGTCGGGGGCCTTGTCCCCGCCCGCGCGCAGTGCCTGGTTGATCTTGTCGTCGGTCATGTTGCCGGTGGCCTTGACCTTGATGTTCGGGTGGGCCTTCTCGAAGCGGTCGATGCCGTCCTGGATCGCCTTGACTTCGGAGGGCGCGGACCAGCCGTGCCAGAAGGCGATGGTGACGTCGGCCTTGGGATCGTCGGCGGCGCCGGCGCCGCCCTGGCCGGTGCAGGCGGTAGCGAGTACGGATATGGCGGCAAGGGCGGCCGCGGTGGTGGTCAGGCGTGCGGCTCGGGGCATGGCGGTGCTCGCTCTCTGGGGGAGAACTCCGGATGAGGGGGACGGGCTGGGGGTGTCAGCGGGAGGTGTCGAAGACTTCCTCGCGGGTGGCGGCCAGTGCGCTCTCCAGGGCGCCGCGCAGTACGGGCCGCTCGCGCACCTCGCCGGTGACCAGCCGCGGCCGGGAGGGGGCCAGTTCGGCGAGCTCGTCCTCCAGCAGGGCGCGCAGCGGGTCGCCGCCCGCGGTGATCAGGGCGCCCGACAGGACCACGATCTCCGGGTCCAGTACGGCGACCAGCGAGGCGAGACCGGTCGCGAGCGCGGTGGCGTACGACCGGAGGAAGGCCAGGCGGGCGCCCTCCGGTTCGGCGGCGGCCCGCCGCAGCAGCTCGGCACCGGCGGCCACCTGCGCGGTGTGCGGGGCGTCGGGGGCGTCGGGGGCGGGGCCGAGGCCGGCCGCGGCGGCGAGCGCGGGCAGCACCTGTACGCCGGCCAGCTCCTGGTAGCCGCCGGTGTTGGCCCGGGTGACCTGGCGGACCAGGGGGTGGCCGGGCACGGGCAGGAAGCCCACCTCGCCCGCGCCGCCCGTCCAGCCGCGGTGCAGCCGTCCGCCGAGGACGAGGGCGGCGCCGAGGCCCTCCTCGTTCCAGAGCAGGACGAAGTCCTCGTGGCCGCGGGCCGCGCCGAGGCGCTGCTCGGCGACCGCGGCGAGGTTGACGTCGTTCTCGTACTCGACCGGCAGGGGCAGGGCCGCGGCCAGTTCGTCGAGGAGGGTGGGGGAGTGCCAGCCGGGCAGGTGGCTGGCGTAGCGCAGCCGGCCGGAGCGCGGGTCGAAGGCGCCGGGGGTGGCGATGACCAGGCGGTGCAGGTCGGGCAGGGCCAGCCCGGCGTCCTCCAGGGCTCCGCCGAGGGCGCGGGTGACCTGGCCGACGGCGTCGGCGCCCTCGGTGTAGGGGAGCTCGAAGCCGCCGACCACGGTGCCGGCCAGGTCGGCGACGGCGGCGAGCACCCGGTCGGGGGTCACGTCGAGGCCGCCGACGTGGGCGGCGCGGGCGTTGAGCGCGTACAGCTGGGCGTTCGGGCCGGGGCGGCCGCCGTCGGTGCCGGTGGCGACGACGAGCCCGGCGGCCTCCAGCCGGGCCAGCAGCTGGGAGGCGGTGGGCTTCGACAGCCCGGTGAGGTGCCCGATCCGGGTCCGGGACAGGGGGCCGTGCGCCAGCAGCAGCTCCAGGGCGGCGCGGTCGTTCATGGCGCGGAGCAGGCTGGGCGTTCCCGGAGTGGCGGCGGGCATGGCGGGGTCCCTCCCTCACCGAGGAGACTGTTAGGTAAGTTTCCTATCGGCTTCGGAGGCCTGTCAATGCCGCTGCCCCGCCGGAACGGACCGGCGGGGCAGCGTACGGCGTGGGCGCGGGAGCCTACTTGGGCAGCCGGACCCCCGGCGCGGGGGCGGGCGCCGGCGGTATCGGGGCGGTGGCCAGGGACTGCGGGGAGGCCGGGTTGGCCAGCGCGGACGGCGCCGCGACGGCCGCCGCCGGGTCGGCCGGGGCGGCCTCGTCCTCACCGGGGGCCGGCGCGCCGCCGATGATCCGGATGCCCGCCGCGTCGAAGGCGTCCTTGATCCGCCAGCGCAGCTCGCGCTCCACCGCGAACTGCTGGCCCGGCATGGTCTTCGCCGACACCTTCACCGTCATCGAGGCCAGCAGCACCTCGTCCAGGCCCAGCACCTCCACCGGACCCCACAGGCGCTCGTCCCACGGGGTCTCCTTCGCCAGGGTGTCCGCGACCCCCTGGACCACCTCGCGGATGTGCGCCAGGTTCTCCGTCGGCTTGACCTGCACGGCCACGCCCGCCGTCGCCCAGCCCTGGCTCAGGTTCCCGATGCGCTTGATCTCGCCGTTGCGGACGTACCAGATCTCACCGTTGTCGCCGCGCAGCTTGGTCACGCGCAGGCCGACCTCGATCACCTCGCCGGAGGCCACCCCGGCATCGATCTTGTCGCCCACGCCGTACTGGTCCTCCATGATCATGAACACGCCGGAGAGGAAGTCCGTCACCAGGTTGCGGGCACCGAAACCGATCGCCACACCGGCCACACCGGCACTCGCCAGCAGCGGCCCCAGGTCGATCTTCAGCGCCGCCAGCACCATCAGCGCGGCCGTACCGAGGATCAGGAACGAGGACACCGAACGCAGCACGGAGCCGATCGCCTCCGACCGCTGGCGCCGCCGCTCGGCGTTGACCAGCAGCCCGCCCAGCGCCGTGCCCTCCACGGCCTCCGCACTGGTGTTCATCCGGCTTATCAGCTTCGTCAGGGCCTTGCGGACCACGCTGCGCAGCGCCACCGCGATCACGATGATCAGCAGGATCCGCAGGCCGATGCTCAGCCAGGTGGCCCAGTTCTCCTCGACGAAGCTCGCGGCGTTCGTCACGCTCTCGGCGGCGTCGTCGGTGGTGGACGCTGCCTGCGGTAGCAGGGTGGCGGGCGAGGGCACGGCGGGAACCTCCAGGGCATAGCGGGCCGCCCGCGGAACGGTCGTACGGTCGTGCTGGCTGTGCGGGCAGGCTCCATCCACACTAACGGGGCACAGGACCGACCTCGTTGCGTTGTTCGAGGGAGAGACCGGACTCACCTGGGGATGAAAGGAAGTGTGGTTGAAAACACCCCGGGCCCGTTACCGGCGCGTGGTGGCGCTTCGACCAGCCGTAAGGGGAGACTGAGAGCAGATCGTCCCGGCGCGAGCCACGCGCCGCCGACGTACAAGGAGGCAGTCCGTGCCGCACGTCCTGGTCCTCAACGCGTCGTACGAGCCCCTCGGCGTCGTACCGCTCCGCCGCGCGCTCGTCCTCGTCCTGGAGAACAAGGCAATCTCCCTGGAGGAATCGGGCGCCTTCCTGCACAGCGCGACACGAGCCGTCCCCGCGCCCAGCGTGGTCAGGCTCAAGCGCTTCGTGCGGGTCCCCTACCGGGGGCCCGTTCCACTCACCCGCCGCGCGCTGTTCGCCCGCGACGGCGGCCGCTGCATGTACTGCGGAGCCGTCGCCACGAGCGTGGACCACGTCATCCCGCGCAGCCGCGGGGGCCAGCACGTCTGGGACAACGTGGTCGCCGCATGCCGGCGGTGCAACCACGTGAAGGCGGACCGGCACCTGCTGGAACTCGGCTGGCGGCTGCGCCACCAGCCGGCTCCGCCGTCGGGGCTGGCCTGGCGGATCATCGGTACGGGGCACCGGGATCCGCGCTGGATGCCGTACCTCCAGCCGTACGGGGCGCAGGACGCGCTGGAGCGCATCGGGGTCCCGACCCCGGCCCCGGCTGCCGCCGCCTCCTGACGGGGCGCCGGGCCCCTGCCGCGCGGGGCGAGGTCCCCCACCCGCCCTTCGCCCGTTCCCCGGGCTGCGCCCGGACCCCTTCTGGGGGCTCCGCCCCCAGACCCCCGCGCCTCAAACGCCGGCGGGGCTGGATTTGGCCGGCGGGGCTGGGGGCGGAGCCCCGGGTTCGGCTGGGTCAGTTCTCCAGGGCCTGGTACGTCGTGGTCCAGAAGTCGTGGATGACCCGGGCCGGGGCCGGGTTGGTGAGGCCCACCTGCATGAGGAGGACGCCGGTGAGCTGGTTGTGCGGGTCGGCGTAGGCCGAGGTGCCGGTGCCGCCGTCCCAGCCGAACTGGCCGACGGGCGCGTAGTCGCCGCGGTAGGTGCGGACCGCCATGCCGAAGCCCCAGCCGCCCTGCTGGCCCTGGCCGAAGGACACGTGGACGCTGTTCCGGGCCAGGGCGGACCGGGTGGCCTCCTGCTCGGCCGTGAGGCCGTTGGTGGTCATCAGCTCGACGGCGGGCCGGGACAGGATCCGCTCGCCGCCGTGCGTGCCCTGGTTCAGCAGCATGCGGAAGTACGCGTGGTAGTCGTCGACGGTGGAGACCAGGCCGCCGCCGCCGGACTGGAACGCCGGGGGCGCGCTGTACCGGCCGCCCGCCGCCTCGTCCCACACGTGGAACTCCCCGGTCTGCGGGTCGGGGGCGTAGCTGGGGGGCAGCCGGTCGATCTTGTCGGCGGGCACGTGGAAGCCCGTGTCCTTCATGCCCAGCGGGTCGAGGACGCGCTCGCGCAGGAACGTCTCGAACGGCTTGCCCGTGACCCGGGAGACGAGGACGCCGAGCACGTCGTGGCTGATGTGGTACTGCCACTGCTCCCCGGGCTGGCGCATCAGGGGGAGCGTGCCGAGGCGGCGCATCCACTCGTCCTGCTCGGGTGCGGGCTCGCCGCCCTGGGTGAAGACGCCCCGCTCGAAGAGGGCTGCCGTGATCGGGGAGCCCATCGCCGTCAGGTCGATGCCGAGTCCGAAGGTGGAGTTCAGCAGGTCCCGTACGGTGATCGGCCGCCGGGCGGGGACGGTCTCGTCCAGCGGGCCGTCGATCCGCGCCAGGACCTGGCGGCCGGCGAGTTCGGGCAGCCACTCCTCGACGGCGTCGTCCAGCCGGATCTCGCAGTCGTCGACGAGGGCCATCGCGGCCGCCATCGCGACCGGCTTGGACGTGGAGGCCATCCGGAAGATCGTGTCCCGCCGCATCGGGGCACCGCCGTCGTGGTGCATGGTCCCGATCGCCTCGACGTGCGTCTCGTCGCCGCGGCTGACGAGGGCGACGAGGCCGGGGATCTTCCCCGACTCGACGTGCCGGGTCAGCACGTCGCGCATCTTGCGCAGGCCCGCCTCGGTGAAGCCGTTCTGTCCCATCGTCGATCTCCCCGTGAGTGTTTGAGAACCTCTGAACTCGCTCGAAGCTACATTGCGTTTATGGATGCGTCAACGAGGTTGGTGGGGTGAATCTCCCTGGTGGTTATGGTGATTGGAGTGTGTATTGCAATGGCTGTGGCGGTGAATGCAATGGCATGGCGGGGGGTGGATTGCAATGGGGTGGGGGCGGATGCATACTGCGGCTGTCGACGAGGGGAGACGAGCACCGATGCCCGGAGGACGGCTCACCGGCGAGGAACGCCGGCACATCGCCACCTGGCTGGCCGAGGGCCTCGGATACACGGAGATAGGCCGGCGGCTGCGGCGGCCCGCCTCCACCGTCATGCGGGAGGTCACCCGCAACGGCGGCCCCGAGGGCTACGGCGCGGACCGGGCGCAGGAGGCCACGCAGCACCGTGCGCGCCGGCGCAAGGAGGTGCGGCCGGCGACGGCGGCGCCGCCGGTCCCCGACGCCGGCCACGGGCGGGACCCGCAGGCGGTGCGGGAGTTCACCGAGTCCTTCACCGGGCTGCTGGCCGGGCAGGGGCTGCCGCCGATGGTCTCCAGGGTGCTGGCCTGCCTCTACACCACCGACTCCGGCGCCCTCACCGCCGCCGAGCTGGTCGAGCGGCTCCGCGTCAGCCCGGCGTCCGTCTCGCACGCCGTCGCCTGGCTCGAAGGGCAGGGGATGCTCAGGCGTGAACGGATTCCCGGGGCGCGCCGCGAGCGCTACGCCATCGACGACGAACTCTGGCTCCGGTCGCTGCTCGCGGCCGCGCAGATGAACGACGTACTGGTCGCGGCGTCGCAGCGCGGAGCCGAGGTCCTCGGGGCCACGACTCCGGCGGGGGCGCGCTTCGAGTCCTCCGTCGAGCTGCTGACGCTCGTGAACGAGTCCCTGCGCGCGGTCATGGAGCAGTGGCGGCTGAGGCTGGCCGAGCGCGCCGCGGACACGGACACGGATACGGGTACGGGTACGGGTACGGGTACGGCCTAGGAGGGCAGGAGGCGCTGTTCCTTGGCCACCGCGACCGCGCCCGCGCGGGTGTCGACGCCGAGCTTGTCGTAGATGCGGCCCAGGTGGGTCTTGACGGTGGCCTCGCTGATGAACAGGGCCCGGGCGATGTCGCGGTTGCCCAGGCCCCGGGCCAGCTGGCCCAGGATGTCGAGTTCGCGGTCGGTGAGGGTGGGCCGCGTACCGCGCATGTGGGCCATGACCCGGCTCGCGACGGGCGCGGACAGCGTGGTGCGGCCGGCCGCCGCCGAGTGGATGGCGGCGAACAGCTCCTCGGGGCGCTCCGCCTTCAGCAGGTAGCCGGTCGCTCCCGCGCCGATCGCCCGGGTGATGTCGGCGTCCGTGTCGTACGTGGTGAGGACCAGGACGTGCGGCGGGCCGGGGAGGGCCGTGATGCGGCGGGTGGCTTCGACGCCGTCGATGCCCTCGCCCAGCTGGAGGTCCATCAGGACCACGTCCGGGCGGAGCTTGGCGGCCAGTGCGACCGCCTCCTCGCCGCTGCCGGCCTCGCCGAGCACCTCGATGTCCGGCTCGCTGCCGAGGAGCGCGAGGAGTCCGGCGCGGACCACCACGTGGTCGTCGCAGAGGAGGATCGTCGTCATCCTGTGGGCTCCAGGGGGATCGAGGCGGAGAGGACGGTGCCTTCGCCGGGGGCGGATTCGATCGTCAGGGTGCCGCCGAGCTGGCGCACGCGGGCGCGCATGGCCGGGAGGCCGTGACCGCGTCCGGGACCGGAGGCGGTGGCGGTGGCGGTGAAGCCGTCGCCGTCGTCCGCGATGTCCAGGACGACCTGGTCGCCGAGGAAGCTCAGGGTGAGGGCGGCGGTGTGCGCGTGCGCGTGCTCGCGGATGTTGGCCAGGGCGCCCTGGGCGATGCGCAGGAGGGCCGACTCGGTGCGGTCCGGCAGGGGTGCCGGGACGCCCTCCAGGTGGAAGCGGACCTCGACGCCGGGCCCGGCGTCCAGCGCGCTGAGGGCCTCGGGGAGGCCGGCGCCGTTGTCCAGCTCGGGCGGGGCCAGGTCGTGGACCAGGCGGCGGGCCTCGGCGAGGCCGCGGGCCGCGATGCCGTTGGCGGTGCGGACGTGCGCGCGGGCGGTGGCCGGGTCGCTGTCCCAGGTGCGGTCGGCGGCCTGGAGCAGCATCTGCTGGCTGGACAGGTTCTGGGCCAGGGTGTCGTGGATCTCCATGGACAGCCGCTGCCGTTCGGCGAGGGTGCCCTCGCGGCGTTCGGTGGCGGCGAGTTCCCGGCGGGTGCGGATCAGGTCGTCGATCAGCGCGCGCTGGGCGCGGGCCTGGCGCTCCATGTGGACGAAGACGGCCGTGGCGAGCGCGGCGATGGCGGGCGGGGCCAGGAGGAGGTTGGGGTCGAAGGCGGTGGAGAGCTTCATCTGGGCCGCGACGACGAAGACGGTGAGTACGGCGACCAGGGCCACGGCGGCGCGCGGGGGGAGGGTGCGCAGGGCGGTGAAGAACAGCGGTACGGCGCACCAGGCGAAGCTCGGCGCGAGCACGACGAGGACCACCCAGGTGGCGACGACGAGCCCGAGCCAGAGCCTGCGGCGCAGGGTGGGGGCGGGGGTGTGCCGATCGGCGGCCTGGGTGACGCCGACGGCGGGGCCGAGGACGTACAGCAGGGCGAGGGCGATGCCGAGGGAGATCACCCAGGGGGTGCGGGGTTCGCCGGGGTGCCGGAGCAGGAAGCGGGCCACCGATGCGCCGAGCAGGAGGAAGAACGCCGTGTGCATGACGGTGGCGAGGGTGCGGGTGTCGGGTGCCCGGGTCACTGCGTGGCTCCTGTGGGTGGGGCGGTGGTATCCATACTGCCTTTGCCTTTGCCTTTGCCCTGGCCGGGCGGTTGCCGGGTGTGCCGCTGCGCGGGGCTCCCTGGGGGCTCCGCCCCCAGACCCCCGCGCCTCAAACGCCGGCGAGGCTGGATGTATCCAGCCCGCGCGGCGTTTGAGCGCACCGGGCGCGGAGCGCCCGGTATCGGGTCCGGGCGGAGCCCGGGGAACGGGCGAAGGGAGGGTAGGGGAACAGCCCCGCGCAGCGGCACACCCACCCGCACCCGACCCACCGGTCCGGACCACGGGCACCGGCCCGGACCACGGGCACCGGCCCGGGCGAGCCACGCGGGCGGCGCGAGCCGCGCAGGCGGCGCGTCAGGAACAGCAAAACGGGCGGCCGGCCCCACCGCATCGGCCGATCGGATGACCCCCGGGTCAACCGGTGCGGTCGGCGGGCCGAGCCGGTACGGGGACGGGTCGGGGCCCGGTCCGGGCACAGGCTTGGAGGGAGCCAAGCCGACGTCCCAACAGGAGCTGACATGAACACCCGCACCCGCGTTCTCACCGGTACCGCCGTCGCCGTCGTCCTCGGCGCCGGGACCTTCGGCGCCGTCAGCGCCAGCGCCACCCCCGCCGCGCCGGCCAAGAAGGACGCGGACAAGAACTTCACCACCTCCACGCACCTCACCATCGACGCCGCCACCCGCGCCGCGCAGGCCGCGCTGGAGGCCGCCCAGAAGGAGAACCAGAAGGTCACCGTGGCCGTCGTCGACCGCAACGGCAACACGATCGTCACCCTCCGCGGCGACGGTGCGGGCCCGCAGTCCTACGAGTCGGCGCAGCGCAAGGCCTTCACCGCCGTGTCCTGGAACGCCCCGACCTCCGTCCTCGCGGGCCGCCTCGCGCAGGCCCCGAACCTGAAGGACATCCCCGGCACGCTCTTCCTCGGCGGCGGCGCCCCCGTGCAGGCGAACGGCGCCCCGGTCGCCGGCATCGGCGTGGCCGGCGCCCCGAGCGGCGACCTGGACGAGAAGTTCGCCAAGGCTGGCGTGGAGTCCCTGCAGCAGTGAGTTCCCGCTCCGCTCCTTAGGATCGGGGCGTGGAACTCAAGCGCCTGGCCGTCCCCGCCGTCACCGCCCTGCTCGTCCTCGCGACGGGATGTACGGGCGCGACGGTGCAGGGGCGGCCCGGTGCGTCCGGGCTGCGGGACCCGTTCTTCCCGCGGGCGGGCAACGGCGGCTACCAGGTCGAGCACTACGCGCTGGACCTGGCCTACGACCCCGCCGACGGGCAGCTGCACGGCACGGCCGTCATCACCGCCCGCGCCGAGCAGGGGCTCAGCTCCTTCAACCTCGACCTGAGCGGGCTGAAGGTCGAGGGCGTGGACGTGCAGGGCGCGGCGGCGCGGTACAACCGGACCGGCAACGAGCTGACGGTGCGCCCGGCCAAGGACCTGAAGAAGGGCGAGGTCTTCCGTACGACGGTGGACTACACCGGGCGGCCGAAGCCCGTCGTCGATCCCGACGGCTCGCACGAGGGCTGGATCACCACCGAGGACGGTGCGGTCGCCGTCGGCGAACCGGTCGGGTCGATGGGCTGGTTCCCCGGCAACCACCACCCGAGCGACAAGGCCGCGTACGACGTGACGGTCACCGTCCCGGACGGCTACGAGGCCGTGTCCAACGGGCAGCTGCGCTCCCGCCGGGAGGTGGGGGACGGGCAGACCGAGTTCGCGTGGCACAGCCCGGAGCCGATGGCGAGCTACCTGGCGACCGTGGCCATCGGGAAGTTCAAGGTGACCACCGGGCGGACCCCGTCGGGGGTCGCGGTGTACGACGCCGTCGCTCCTGGTGAGGCGGCGGGCAGCGAGGCCGCGCTGAAGCGGCTGCCGGAGATCGTGGAGTGGGGCGGCGCGAAGTTCGGCCCGTACCCCTTCGGCACCGCCGGTTCGATCGTGATGCCCGCGCGGACCCTCGCGTACGCGCTGGAGACGCAGACCAAGCCCGTCTACTCGGGCGCGCCCGACGAGGAGCTCGTGCTGCACGAGCTGGCCCACCAGTGGTTCGGGAACTCGGTCTCGCCGAAGACCTGGAAGGACATGTGGCTCAACGAGGGCTTCGCCACGTACGCGGAGTGGCTGTGGTCCGAGGACCACGGCGGGGTGAGCGCGCAGCGCCGCTTCGAGGCGTTCCTGGCGGGTGACACCTCGGTCGACGACCAGGCCGGCGGGGACTGGGCGGCGTTCCCGCCCGCCGCGCCGCCCGGTGCCGATCACGTCTCGGACGCGCCCGTGTACTACCGGGGTGCGATGGTCCTGCACCGGATCCGGCAGGAGGTGGGGGACGAGAAGTTCTTCGATCTGCTGCGCGGCTGGGCGGCCGACCACCGGTACGGCAACGCGAGCACCGCGGACTTCACGGCGTACGCGGAGCGGCGCACGGGCCATGACCTGAAGAAGGTGTGGGACGTGTGGCTGTACGGGGAGGGCCGCCCCAAGGCGTAGGCATAGGCGTAGGCCGCGGCCCGGAGCGGGCGGCCGGAAGGCGGCGAAGCCCCCTCTCCGGCGTGGCCGGGGAGGGGGCTTCGGCCCGGTGGGACGCGGGTCAGACGTTGACGCCGAAGTCCTGGGCGATGCCGACGAGGCCGGAGGCGTAGCCCTGGCCGACGGCGCGGAACTTCCACTCGGCGCCGTTGCGGTAGAGCTCGCCGAAGACCATGGCGGTCTCGGTGGCCGCGTCCTCGGAGAGGTCGTAGCGGGCGATCTCGGCGCCGCCGGCCTGGTTCACGACGCGGATGTAGGCGTTGCGGACCTGGCCGAAGTTCTGGCTGCGGGTCTCGGCGTCGTAGATCGACACCGGGAAGACGATCTTGTCGACGTCGGCGGGCAGGCCCGCGAGGTTGACGTTGATGGCCTCGTCGTCGCCCGCGCCCGCGCCCGTGCGGTTGTCGCCGGTGTGGACGATGGTCTGGTCCGGGGTGGACTTGTTGTTGAAGAAGACGAAGTGGCCGTCGGAGACGACCTTGCCCATCGCGTTGACCGCGATGGCCGAGGCGTCGAGGTCGAAGTCGACACCGGTCGTCGTGCGCACGTCCCAGCCGAGGCCGACCGTGACGGCGCTGAGGCCCGGGGCCTCCTTCGAGAGCGAGACGTTGCCGCCCTTGGACAGGCTTACTGCCATTTTGACTGGTGTCCTTCCTCGACGGTTGACCGCGATATGGGGTCAAGTTACCGCTGCCCTTCATAACGCGGGGAGGGGGCGCGGAGGTTCCTGGACACGGAAATGAGGGTGACGGGGGCGCGGGCGGGGGCCGATCATAGGGCCATGCCTGGTCCCTATGTCATCCGTGGTTCCGTCGTGCTCCCCGAGGCGGAGCTCGCCTGGCGGTTCTCGCGTTCCTCCGGGCCGGGCGGCCAGCACGTCAACACCTCCGACTCGCGCGTGGAGCTGCTGTTCGACCTGGCGGCGACCAAGGCGCTGCCGGAGGTGTGGAAGGAGCGGGCGCTGGAGCGGCTCGCGTCCCGGCTGGTGGACGGGGTGGTGACGGTACGGGCCTCCGAGCACCGCTCGCAGTTCCGCAACCGGGAGATGGCGCTGGTCCGGCTGGCCTCGCTGCTGGCGGAGGCCACGGCCCCGCCGCCGAAGCCGCGCCGGGCGACGAAGATCCCCCGGGGCATCAACGAGCGGCGCCTGCGGGAGAAGAAGGCCCGCGGCGAGACCAAGCGGAACCGCAGCTCGCGCGACTGGTAGCGGCCGCGCCCGGGTGCCTACGGCGCCAGGTGGCGGTAGCGGCCGCGGAAGTACGTCAGCGGCGGCGCGTCCGGGACCGGCAGGCCGGCGCCGAGGACGCGGCCGACGACGAGGGTGTGGTCGCCCGCGGTGACGCGGGACTCGGTGCGGCACTCCAGGGTGGCGAGCGCGCCGCTCAGCAGCGGTGCGCCGGACAGGGCGCCGCGTACGTAGGGCAGCCCCTCGAACAGCAGCCGGTCGCTGATCCGGCCCTTCATCGAGAACCGGCCGGCCACCTGGAGCTGGCTGTCCGCGAGGAGGGAGACCGCCCACAGCGGCTGCTCGGCGAGCAGGTCGTCCATCCGGGACCCCTCGCGCACGCTGACCAGGACGAGCGGCGGGTCCAGGGAGACCGACATGAACGCGGTGGCCGTCATGCCGACGTCCTCGCCGCGCGGGCCGTCGGCGCTCAGGGGCGGCTCGTGCGCGGTGATCAGGCACACGCCCGCCGCCAGCCGGGACATGGCGGCCCGGAACTCGTCGTTGCTCACCCCCTCAGGATGGGGGGTGGTGAGCGCGGGGGCCGGGTGTACGGACGGGTGTACGGCTGGGTGTACGGGGGTCGTATTGGGCACGTACCGAACGCTAGTCCCGCCCCCGTGCGGCGCACATCGGCCCCTGGTCCGAGCCGTGTCCCCGCCCCGCGCCCTAGGCCGGGCGTATCGTTTGCGTCCGGGAAGGAGGGGGAGCGCTCCCACTCCGTACGCCCCTCTCGGCACGGCCCTTCTTCATCTCATGTGACTTGAGTCACAGAGGGCAAGATTTGTTGACCCTGTGTACCTGCCGCACAGCTCACTGTGATTCAGTGGACGGGACACCGCAACGAAACGCCGATGACAAACCTGGAGTTGCTGTCGAGGTCTCGGGGAGAGCGAGCAATGGAGACCGAGTCGGAGCCGTACGTCCGTCTTGCGACCCTGCGGCAGCTGCACCAGGTGGTGGCCGAGCTCAACACGGCCCGCAGCCTGGCGGACACCCTGCAGACCGTCGTGGACGGCATCGTCAGGGGCCTCGGCTACGAACTCGCCTGTGTCAACCTCGTACGCCCCGACGGCGATCTCGTCGTCGCCGCCTTCGCAGGTGACCCCGCCGCCGAGGCCCTGATCACCGGCCGCGTCGGCTCCCGCGCCGCCTGGGAACGCCGCCTGACCATGGGCGAGGACTGGGACGGCCTGCGCTTCATCCCGCACACCGAGGGCTGGGTCCTGATGGAGGACGACGTCCCCCAGTGGCACACCGACGGCCCCGATCCGCGCTTCCTGGACGAGTGGCACCCCGAGGACCGGCTCTACGCCCCCATGTACGCGACCGGCGGGGAACTTCTGGGTGTCATTTCGGTGGACAGGCCGCGCAACGGGCGCCGCCCCGGCGCCTGGGGCCGCGAAGCGCTCCAGATGTACGCCTTCCAGGCCGCCATTGCGATCAGCAACGCGAGGCTGCGCGCGAACATGCAACGGGCCCTCGTCCGGCTGGAGCGCGAGCAGCAGGCCCTGCGGGCGAGTGAAGAGTCGTTCCGGCAGGCCTTCGAGTACGCACCCAGCGGCATGGCCATCGCCGAGATGGGCGGCGACCAGCACGGACGGCTGCTGCGGACCAACGACGCCCTGTGCCGCCTGCTGGGCCGGCCCGCCTCCGTCCTGCGCCGCTACTCCTTCTCCGACCTCGTCCACCCCGAGGACATCGGCACCCTGCTGCGCACCTCCGCCGAGGGCGGCCGCGCCGAACTGCGCCTCGGACGGCGCGACGGCACGTACGTGTGGGTCTCGCTGCGCAACTCCGTCGTCGCCGACGCCGCCGACGGCCCCCGCTTCCTGCTCACGCACGTCGAGGACATCGAGGAGCGCAAGCGGCACGAGCTCCAGCTCGCGCACCGGGCCAGCCACGACTCCCTCACCGGCCTGCCCAACAGCGCCGAACTGCGCTCCCGGCTCGGCGCACGCCTGTGCCGCCGCCCCCAGTCCGTACGGGCCGGCGCGGTCGAGGCGCTGGACGCGGCGTACGAGGGCCGCCCCGAGGCGGGTGGTGCCGGCGAGCACGGCTTTCCACCCGAGGGGCAGCACCCCGGGCAGCACCACGCCTACGACAACGGCTTCCCCGCCGCCCCCGCCGCCGGGCAGGCGGCCGACCCCTTCGACTTCCCCGGCGCCTTCCCGGGCAGCCCGGACGGCCCGTACGACCACCACGTGCACACGGTGGCGCCCGCCACCGACGTCGACGACGGCACGAAGGGCCTCGCCGTCCTCTTCTGCGACCTCGACGGCTTCAAGTCGATCAACGACCGGTTCGGCCACCACACCGGCGACGCCGTCCTCATCGAGGTCGCCCGCCGCCTGACGACGGGCGTCAGGGACGGTGACACCGTCGCCCGGCTGGGTGGTGACGAGTTCGTCGTCCTCGCCGACGGCCTGGGCGCCGCCGACGCCGCCGACCTCGCCGTACGGCTGCGCAACGCGATCATCCCGCCGATCCGGGTCGACGGCCGCGCGGTCCGCGTGGGCGCGAGTTTCGGCATCGGCTGGGCCAGCTGCGGAATGTCCGCGGACGAGGTGCTGCGCTCCGCCGACCAGCGGATGTACATCGAGAAGCGGTCCCGTTCCAAGGCGCACCGGCGGGCCGGCTGAGTCCGATGGCCACCCGTGTGCGCACGTGTTCGGGGTAGGCTCCCGTGGGTCGAAAGGAGTGACCTGCGATGACGACGCCCGCGAACAACGGCCCGCACGGTGGGGCCAACCAGCCCGGGGACGATGACCCGTTCGGCTACCTCTACGCGGACGGCCAGGCCGCCGGAGCCACCCCGCCCGGTCAGGGCGGCGGATACGGCTACCCCGGCCCGACGGCCGGCGGACCGCCCGGCACACAGCCCGGCGTCCCCCGGACCTCGTACAACCAGGTGCGCACGGTCGGCGAGCGTACGTACGGCGGCCAGCGCGGCGCCGTCCCGCAGCAGCAGCCCCCGCAGGCCTACCAGGCCCAGTACCAGGCCCCCGAAGCCCTCCAGGCGAACGGCTACGGCGTCCCGCAGCAGCCGTCCGCGCAGACCGCGCACACCCAGCCGGTCCCGCCCCGCCGCGGCGGCCGCGGCGGTGGCGGCGGTGGCGGCTCCAGCCGCCGGGGCCTGCTGATCGCGGCCGTCGCGGTCGTGGCGGCCATCGGCATCGGCATCGGCGCGGCCGTGGTCTTCGGCAAGGACAAGGACAAGGGCGACAAGAACCAGGCGGTCGGCCCGACCCCGGCGGCGCAGCCCTCGAAGAACTCCGAGCCCCAGACGAGCGCCTCCCCGGAGCCCTCCAAGACCCCGCTGCCCAAGGGCGAGGCCGCCGGCGCCGGCATGGCCCTCACCGGCGGGGCGACGCTGCAGAACAGCGTCGCCGGGTCCAAGAGCTCGGGCGGCCAGTACGTCGGCAACTTCAACCATGAGGGCGCCGCCCTGACCTGGACGGCCGAGCTGCCCGAAGCCGGCGACTACACGCTGAACGTCAACTACGCGGTGCCGGGCAAGGACGCGAAGGTCACGCTGACGGTCAACGGGCAGACCCCCACGCAGTCCCTGAACCTGGCCAACTTCTCCAAGGCCGAGGCGGGCGTCTGGGACAAGGGCTGGACCCGGACCTACGCCTTCGTCACCCTCAAGAAGGGTACGAACACGATGAAGATCTCGTGTGAGGCCGGCAACCAGTGCGACGCCATATTCGATCAGCTGCGCCTCACCTCCGGCTGGGCCAAGGGCTGACGGCCGGCCGGCGACGGTCGGTCGGCGAGGGCCGGCCGGCGACGGAAGCCACGAGGGGGAGACGCACCGGGTGCGTCTCCCCCTCGGCCGTTCCCGCGACGCGCCTACGGGGCGGGCAGCGGCACGGCCCTGACCTGCGGGGCGATCTCCTCGTACGTACGCGGGTCGAAGTCCCCCGCCGTCGGGGCGTGCACGGTGGCCGCGGAGAGGGCCACCGCGCGGGCCAGGCGTCCGGGCCAGTCCAGGCCCTGGGTCAGGGCGGAGAGCAGGCCCGCGACGGCGGAGTCGCCCGCTCCGGTGGGGTTGCCGCGCAGCGCGCGGGGCGGGGCCGCCTCCCAGGTGCCGTCGGGGGTGGCGGCGAGCAGCCCGGCGGGGCCCAGGGAGGTCACCACCGCCTGGGCGCCCCGGCGGCGGGCGTCACGGGTCGCGGGGAGCGGGTCGCGGGCGCCGGTCAGCTCCGCCAGTTCGGCCGCGTTCGGCTTGATGATGTCCGGCCGGGCGGCGACGCCGCGGCGCAGGGCCTCGCCGCTGGTGTCGAGCAGCACGGGGAGCCCGGCCGCGCGGGCCGCCCGCACGAGGGCCGCGTACGCGCCGACCGGGACGCCCGGGGGCAGGCTGCCGCACAGGGCCACCGCGCGGGCGCCGGTGAGGAGTTCGGCGTACCGCTCCAGGAAGGCGGCCCATTCGGCCGCGGAGATCAGCGGGCCGGGCTCGTTGAACTGGGTGGTGTCGCCGGTGCTCTCGTCGACGACGGCCAGGGTGCGCCGGGTGGTGCCCGCGCAGGGGACGAGGGCGTCGGTCACCCCGGGTGCGGCGGCGAGGAGTTCGCGTACGGTCTGCCCGGCGGGGCCGCCCGCGAAGCCCGTCGCCGTGACCTCCTCGCCGAGCGCGCCGAGCACCCGGGCCACGTTCAGGCCCTTGCCGCCGGCGCGTTCGGTGACACCGGTGACCCGGTGGGAGGTGTGCGGCAGCATGCGCGGCACGCGGTGGGTGACGTCGAGCGCGGTGTTGAGCGTCACGGTGAGGATCATGGCCAGCCCCGGTCTTGGTGTGTGCCGGGATCATGCCAAATCGAGGGCGGCCATCCCAGCCCCGTGGGCGGGCCGCCCCCTTTGCGCCGTATGAAAGGCCGGTTCAGTCCAGCGGGCTGACGATCCATTCGCCGCGCCGCATGACGCCCTTGACGTCGAACGCGGCGTCGAGGACCACCAGGTCGGCGTACTTGCCGGGCTCCAGCGAGCCGACCTCGTCGTAGAGGCCGAGCAGCTTGGCCGGGTTGGCCGAGATCGCCTGGACCACGGACTCGACGGGCAGCCGGTCCACCGTCACCGACCGCTTGAACGCGGTGTCCAGAGTCAGCGTCGAGCCGGCGATGGAACCGCCCTCGACGAGCCGGGCGACGCCGTCCTTGACCTCCACCTCCAGCGGGCCGAGGTGGTAGGTGCCGTCGCCGAAGCCGGCCGCGTCCATCGCGTCGGTGATCAGCGCGACGCGGTGCGCGCCCGCGTGGTGGAAGGCCAGCTCCAGCATCGCCGGGTGCAGGTGGGTGCCGTCGTTGATCAGCTCGACGGTGACCCGCTCGTCCTCCAGCAGTGCCGCGATCGGGCCGGGCGCGCGGTGCTCCAAGCCGGGCATGGCGTTGTACAGGTGGGTGGCGACGGTCGCGCCGGCGTCGATGGCCTGGCGGGTCTGGTCGTACGTGGAGTCGGTGTGGCCGATCGCGGCGATGACCCCGTGCTCGGCCAGCAGCCGTACGGAGTCCAGGCCGCCGGGGAGTTCGGTGGCGAGGGTGACCATGCGGGCGGCGCCGTGCGCGGCGTCGACGAGCTTGCGGACCTCGGCCGGGTCGGGGTCGCGCAGCAGGTCGGCCTTGTGGGCGCCCTTGCGGCACGGGTTGATGAACGGGCCCTCGAAGTGGATGCCGGCGATCTCGCCCTGCTGGGTGAGCTCGGCGAGCAGCCCGGCGCGGCGGGCCAGTTCGTCCAGGTCGCCGGTGACGGTGGAGGCGACGAGGGTGGTGGTGCCGTGCTCGCGGTGGGTCCGTACGCCCGTGAGGACCTCCTCGGCGGTGCCGGAGGTGAAGGAGGCGCCGCCGCCGCCGTGGTTGTGCATGTCCACGAAGCCCGGGACGATCCAGTGCCCGGACAGGTCGACGACCGTGGCGTCCTCGGGGGCGCTGCCCGCGATCCGGGCGCCCTCGACGATGACGCGGCCGCCCGCCACGATCCCGGTGGGCAGCACCACCCTCGCGCCGGAGAGAACGGTGCTCTGTGCGCTTCCGGACATCAGGCAGGTACCTCCGTGGCGAGTAGGTCCCAGGCGAGGAGTCCTGCGCCCAGGCATCCGGCGGTGTCCCCGAGGGCAGCCGGAACGATCTCGGGCAGCCGCTGGAACGTCACGCGCTCCTCGACGGCCGTCCTCAGTGGTGTGAACAAGGTTTCCCCCGCCTCGGCGAGCCCGCCACCGATGATCAGCGTGCTCGGGTCCAGCAGGGTGATCGCGGTGACCAGGCCGTCGGCGAGGGCGCCGATGGCGGCCAGCCAGACCTCGCGGGCGGCCGGGTCGCCGGACTCGACGGCCTTGGCGCAGTCGGCGGCGTCGGCGTCGGGGTCGCCGGAGGCGGTGGCCCAGGCGCGGCTGACGGCGGAGGCGGAGGCGAGGGTCTCCAGGCAGCCGTGCTGGCCGCAGCCGCAGGCGGGGCCGCCGGGGCGGACCACGATGTGCCCGATCTCGCCCGCGTAGCCGTGGGCGCCGGCCTCGATGCGGCCGGCGATGCCGATGGCGCCGGCGATGCCGGTGCCGAGCGGGACGAAGAGGAAGCGCTGGGCGCCCAGGCCCGCGCCGATGCGGCCCTCGGCGAGTCCGCCCGTGCGGACGTCGTGGCCGAGGGCGACCGGGATCCCGCCGAGGCGGGCGGTGAGCAGGTCGCGCATCGGTACGTCCCGCCAGCCCAGGTTCGCCGCGTACACGGCGGTGCCGCGCTCGGCGTCGACGATGCCGGGGACGGCGACGCCGGCGGCGGAGGCGGGCGCGCCGAAGCGTTCCCGGCCGAGGTCGAGGAGCTCGGCGGCGAAGTCCAGGATCGTCTCGACGACGGCGTCGGGGCCCCGCTCGCGGCCGGTGGCGCGGCGTGCCTCGTGCAGCAGGGTGCCGTCCGCCCCGATCAGGGCGGCCTTGATCCCGGTGCCGCCCACATCGAGGGCGATGACGTGTTTCACGGGTTTCACAGCAGACAGTCTCGCGTGCTCGGCGGGGAAAGGTCTAGTCCATTGGAGGGGATTGTTGACCGGCCATACAAATTCGGACCGCCCAAGTGACACAGTCCGGAAACAGTCCGCGGCAGACCCCGTTCCGGATGTGGAGGAGCCGCCAAAGTGGTGTAGACCTTACGTCGGATCGTACGTACAACCTGGGGTGGATCAAGAACTGTGAAGGGCCGTTACCTGAGGCCGGCCGCGACCGGCGCCGCACTGTCCCTGACCCTGGCGACGCTGGCGGGCTGCGGAACCGTGTCCGGCCTCACCGGGGACAACGACGTGACCCTGCGGGTCGTGGCGGCCGACTACGGGGACAATCCGCAGAACTCCTCCGCCGGCTACTGGAAGAACCTCGCCACCGCCTTCGAGAAGGACAACCCCGGCGTCCACGTCGAGGTCAGCGTCTACTCCTGGTCGGAGGTCGACGCCAAGGTCGCCGCGATGGTCAAGGCCGGCAAGGCCCCCGACATCGCCCAGATCGGCGCCTACGCCGACTACGCCGAAGCCGGCAAGCTCTACACCGCCGACGAACTGCTCTCCGTCACCACCGAGGCCGACTTCCTCGCCCCCCTCGCCGACGCGGGCAAGGTCAAGCGGGTCCAGTACGGGATGCCGTTCGTCGCCAGCACCCGGCTGCTCTTCTACAACACCAAGCTCCTCGGCGACGCCGGCATCATCCCCAAGGACGGCAGCACCCCCTGGCAGCCCAAGAGCTGGGCGGACATCGAAGCCGCCGCCAAGAAGCTCAAGGCCGCCAACGTCCCCACCCCCTTCGCACTGCCGCTCGGCCGCGAAGAGGCCCAGGCCGAGACGATGATGTGGATGCTCGCGGGCGGCGGCGGCTACACCGACAACGAGGAGGCGTACTCGATCGACTCCGCGGAGAACGTCAAGTCGCTGGAGTTCCTCCGCGACAAGATGGTCGGCCAGCAGCTCACCGGCCCCGTCGAACCGGCCAAGCTCGACCGCCAGGCCGCCTTCGACGCCTTCACGCGCGGCGAGGTCGGCATGCTCAACGGCCACCCCACCCTGCTGAAGCAGGCCGCCGGCAAGGGCGTGAAGTTCGGCATGGTCGCCATGCCCACCATCGACGGCACCGACCACTCCACCATGGGCGTCGCCGACTGGGTCATGGCGTTCAAGAACGGCCACAAGAAGGAGTCCGGGAAGTTCCTGGACCTCCTCTTCTCCGCGAAGAACGTGACCACCTTCACCAACCAGTACGACCTCCTGCCCGTCACCACCAGCGGCTACCGGGCCATGGCCGGCAGCACCGGCGGCTCGGCCACACAGCTGAGGACCTTCCTCGCCGCCCTCCCCAACGCCCGGCTCTACCCCGTCGGCAAGAAGTCCTGGGCCGGGGTCAGCGAGGACGTCAAGCAGAACATCGGCAAGACCGTCGCACCGGGCGGACAGCCCGCGAAGGTCCTGGAGGAGATCGCCGTCGCCGCGCGCAAGGCGGACGGGGAGAAGTAGCCCCGCGGGACACGGGCCGGGGCGGTGTCGGTGGGCGGCGTTAATCTGGCCGTATGACGGACGGCGGGCAGGCGGGTGACACGGGCGGCGCGGCGGCGGACCGGGCCCCCGGGCCGCTGACCGCCGCCGAGGCCGCCGTACTCGCCTACGAAGGCCGCAGCTGGCCCGGCCCCGGCGCCAAGGAGCGCGCGATACGCGAGGCCCTCGGCCTCACCCCGGTCAGCTACTACCAGCTCCTCAACGCCCTCATGGACGACCCCCGCGCCCTCGCCCACGCCCCCGGCACCGTCAACCGCCTCCGCCGCATCCGCGCCGCCCAGCGCGCCCGGCGGTAGGGGGCGGGGGCGGGGGCGCCGACGCTCCGGCGGGCGGCCGGGCCGGACCTGCCGGAGCCCGCCCGGAGCGGCCTCCGCGAAGGCTGGGCGGGCTTCGCGCCCCGCCGGTAGGGTCGACCGTATGGGGAGCCAGCCGCATGATCCGCAGCCGATGCCCGTGCCCGCCACCGCAGCCGGACGCGAGGGACTCGAAGCCCTCCTCCGCGCACCCCGCAGAGCCGTCATCGCCCTCGACTTCGACGGCACCCTCGCCGAGATCGTCCCCGACCCCGACCAGGCCCGCGCCCACCCCGACGCCGTCCCCGCGCTCGCCGCGCTCGCGCCCCAGGTCGAAGCCGTCGCCGTCGTCACCGGCCGGCCCGCCGGCGTCGCCGTACGCCACGGCGGCTTCGCCGGTATACCCGGCCTGGAGCACCTCGTCGTCCTCGGCCACTACGGAGCCGAGCGCTGGGACGCCGTCACCGGCATCGTCCGCGCCCCCGCCGAACACCCCGGCGTCGCCGCCGTACGGGCCGAACTGCCGGGCTTCCTCGACGCCATCGGCGCGTGGCGCGGGACCTGGATCGAGGAGAAGGGCCAGGCCCTCGCCGTCCACACCCGCCGCGCCGAAGACCCCGCGGCCGCCTTCGACGCCCTCCGCGAACCCCTCGCGGAACTCGCCGCCCGCCACGGCCTGATGGTCGAGCCGGGCCGCGCCGTCCTGGAACTGCGCCCGCCGGGCATGGACAAGGGCGTCGCACTGACCGAGTTCCTCACGGAGCGCGGAGCCGAAGCCGTCCTGTACGCGGGCGACGACCTGGGCGACCTCGCGGCGTACTCGGCGGTCGAGAAGCGCCGGGCCGACGGCCTCCCGGGCCTCCTGGTCTGCAGCGGCTCGGCGGAAGTCCCCGAACTCGCAGCCCGAGCCGACCTCGTCCTCCCCGGCCCGGCAGCGGTAACGGCATTCCTGGCACAGCTGGCGGGGGCCCTGCGGGGGTGAGGGGGCGGGGCCGACGGTGCGGGCCCGCTATCTCCCCCTCGACCCCACGGGGTCGAGGGGGAGATAGCGGGCCCCCAGCGGGAGTGCTCACTCCCCCAGCGCCTCCAGCTGGGCTTCGAACCAGGCCGCCGGGGGGAGGGCCGTGGCGGCGGCCGCCAGGCGCTTCGTGCGTTCCGCCCGCTCGTCCGCCGGCATCGTGAGGGCCTCGTGGAGGGCTTCGGCCGTCGCCGTGACGTCGTACGGGTTGACCGTCAGGGCGTTCGTGTGGAGTTCCTCGTACGCTCCCGCCCCCGTGGAGAGGACCAGCGCGCAGCCCGCCTCCGAGACGACCGGGATCTCCTTCGCGACGAGGTTCATGCCGTCCCGCACCGGGTTGATCAGGGCCACGTCCGCCAGCCGGTAGGCGGCGAGGGAGCGGGCGAAGTCGTCCTGGACGGAGACCAGGACCGGCTGCCAGTCGTCCGTGCCGAACTCCGCGTTGATCTCCTCGGCCAGTTCGCGCACCGACTCGGTGTAGTCCCGGTACACCTTGAGGTCCTGCCGGGACGGGTAGGCGGACGCCAGGTGGACGACGCGGCCGCGCCACTCGGGGTGGGCGGTCAGGAGCTCGCGGTAGGCGAGGAGGCCGCGCAGGATGTTCTTCGACAGTTCCGTGCGGTCGACGCGGACGATCGTCTTGCGGTCGCCCACCTCGGCCCGGAGCGCGGCGAGCTTGTCGTCGACCTCCGGCCGGTGGGCCAGTGCCCGCAGGTCGTCCCCGTCGACGCCGAGGGGGTAGGCGTTCACCGGGGTGAACCGCCTCTCCCCGTACCAGCCGGTCTCCGTCATCCTGCGGTGGTGGACCCCGGGGCCGCTGTTCCGGGGGATGGACGGTTCCGCGATGCCGCGCTCGTCGTCGGCGTGCGCGCCGCTGACGAAGCTGACCGCCCAGAGCTCGGTGTGGAACCCCAGCAGGTCCGCCCCCAGCATCCCCCACACCAGGTCGCTCCTGATGTCGTCCGGGAGCATCCCCAGGAACTCGTGGGACCCCCACGGCGTGTGCGTGAAGTGCGCGATCCGCAGGTCCGGGCGCAGTGCGCGCAGCTGCCCCGGGACCAGGGCGAGGTGGTAGTCCTGGACGAGGACGCGGGCGCCCTCGGCGGCCTCCTCGGCGAGGGCTTCGGCGAAGGCCCGGTTGTAGGCGGTGTACGAGTCCCAGCGCCGCCGGAACTCCGCGTCGAAGACGGGTTCGCGGGGGACGTCGTAGAGGTGGTGGTGGGTGAACCAGAGCACGGAGTTCGCGATGCCGTTGTAGGCGTCGTCGTACACGGCGGGGTCGATGTCCAGCATCCGGACGCCCGGCTCGGAGACGCCGCGGCGGACCGCCTCCCGGTCGGCGTCGGAGAGGGCCGCGCAGATCCACAGGGCCTCCGGCTGGGCCGCGAGCGCCGCGGACAGGCCGGAGACGAGGCCGCCGCCGCCGCGCCGGGCGCTGAGGGTGCCGTCGGTGTCGAGGGTGTACGAGAGCGGGCCGCGGTTGGCGGCGACGAGTACCTGGGGAGCCACGGGGGAAGCCATGCCGCGAACCTAGCCCGGGGCCCGCTCGCTCAAACGTCCGGGAAATGTCCGGTTCGTCACGCCGCTTCGTCACGCCGGGTTCGTCACGCCACGCGCCGGACCGCGTACTCCTGGACCTCCGCCATCGGCGGCCGCTCCTCCGTGTCCACGGCGTACGTGCGCGGCACGAACCCGTCCGGCCCGCGCTCGAACTGCGTCAGCTCCGGCCGTACGAGGTGCCCGCGCGAGAGCCTCAGCTGCGCGGTGCGGTAGATCGCGGCGGCCATCCGGCCCAGGGCCTGCCCGTCCTGGTGCCGGTGCAGCCGGACCCCCACGTCCACCTGGGCGAGCGCGTCCAGTCCGACCGTGTGCAGCGCGTCCACGAGCAGGCCCAGCTCCACCCCGTACCCGACGGGGAAGGGGAGGCGTTCCAGCAGGGAGCGGCGTACGGCGTACTCGCCGCCCAGCGGCTGGACGAAGCCGGCCAGCTGGGGCCAGTGGAGGTTGAGGAGCGGGCGGGCCACCAGCTCCGTGACGCGCCCGCCCTGGCCGGGCGCGTCGCCGAGGGGCCGGTCGTACATGGCCTTGACGAACTGCACCTGCGGGTCGGTGAGCAGCGGTCCGACGATCCCGGAGACGAAGGCGGAGTCGAAGTCCCGCAGGTCGGCGTCGACGAAGCAGACGATGTCGCCGGTGGTGGCCAGCAGGGAGCGCCACAGCACCTCGCCCTTGCCGGGCAGGGCCGGGATGCGGGGCAGGATCGAGTCGCGGTGCACGACGCGGGCGCCGGCCTTGGCCGCGACCTCGGCCGTACGGTCGGTGGAGCCGGAGTCGACGACCACCAGCTCGTCCACCAGGGGGACGGGCGGGGCCTCGATCAGGTCGCGCCGGATGGTCTCGACGATCTCCCCGACGGTGGCCTCCTCGTCGAGCGCGGGCAGCACCACGCTCACCGTCGTCCCGGCCGCCCGTTTCCGGTCGAGCAGCTGGTCGAGCGGTCGGTCGGCGGCGGACCAGGAGCGGTCTGCCAGCCAGCGCTCCACCTCATCCAGCACTCTCAGCACCCCTTGGGCATCTCTCCGCGGGTTCCGCGGTCTCTGTGGCACTCGGCCTATTTGGGCCGAATTGTGATCCATCTCGCGGTTCGGACGGCTGTCTCAACCACCCGTCCCGTCGGTTACAGTCTTGAACAACGCGAGAGACCACCGCATGCCGGGGGTCCCGCGCACAAACGCACCGGCGCGCCACAGAGCGCGTGTGTCCGGTGCCATACCGCTCATCCAGAGGGGCAGAGGGACACGGCCCGTTGAAGCCCCGGCAACCCTCCAGTCGGTTCTCGCCAGCGCGAGGCCCCGGCTAGGGAAGGTGCCAATTCCGTCTCATGGCGAAGTGCGCCATGGGGAAGATGAGGAGAAAGGGCCTCGCCATCATGGCTGCACAGACTGTCGCCACCTCTGTCGACCTCGGACCCGCCACCGGACTTTCCTGTCGCGAGTGCGGTACCCGCTTCGAGCTCGGCCCCATCTTCGCCTGCGTCGAGTGCTTCGGCCCCCTGGAAGTCGCCTATGAGCTGCCGCTCGGCGACCCGGAGGCCCTGCGCGCCGCGATCGAGGCCGGTCCGAACAACATCTGGCGCTACGCGCCGCTGCTGCCCGTCCCGGCGGACGTGGCCGCCAAGCCGAACCTGAACCCCGGCTTCACCAAGCTGGTGGACGCCGAGAACCTGGCCAAGGAGCTGGGCGTCACCGGCAAGCTCTACGTCAAGGACGACTCCGGCAACCCGACGCACTCCTTCAAGGACCGTGTCGTGGCCATCGCCGTCGAGGCCGCCCGTGCCTTCGGCTTCACCACCCTGTCCTGCTCCTCCACCGGCAACCTGGCCGGCGCCGTCGGCGCCGCGGCCGCCCGGGCGGGCCTGCGGTCCTGCGTGTTCATCCCGCACGACCTGGAGCAGGGCAAGGTCGTCATGGCCGGTGTCTACGGCGGCGACCTGGTCGGCATCGAGGGCAACTACGACGACGTCAACCGCTTCTGCTCCGAGCTCATCGGCGACCCGCTGGGCGAGGGCTGGGGCTTCGTCAACGTCAACCTGCGCCCCTACTACGGCGAGGGCTCCAAGACGCTGGCGTACGAGATCTGCGAGCAGCTCGGCTGGCAGCTGCCCGACCAGATCGTCATCCCGATCGCGTCCGGCTCCCAGCTGACGAAGATCGACAAGGGTCTCCAGGAGCTGATCAAGCTCGGCCTCGTCGAGGACAAGCCGTACAAGATCTTCGGCGCCCAGGCCGAGGGCTGCTCCCCGGTGTCCACCGCCTTCAAGGCCGGCCACGACGTGGTCCGCCCGCAGAAGCCGAACACCATCGCCAAGTCGCTGGCCATCGGCAACCCGGCGGACGGCCCGTACGTCTTGGACATCGCGCGGCGCACCGGCGGCTACGTCGAGGACGTCAACGACGAGCAGGTCGTCGAGGCCATCAAGATCCTCGCGCGCACCGAGGGCATCTTCGCCGAGACCGCGGGCGGCGTGACCGTCGGCGTGACGAAGAAGTTGATCGAGAACGGGCAGCTCGACCCGGCGCTGACCACGGTGGTCCTGAACACCGGTGACGGACTCAAGACCCTGGAGGCGGTGGCCGCGGACAGCGGCCAGACGGCCACCATCCGCCCGAGCCTGGACGCGTTCCGCGCCGCCGGCCTGGCCTGACCCCCACCTGCTTCCCCCTGACACACCCGGAAAGGCGGTAGCGCCATGAGCGTCAACGTCCGCATCCCCACCATCCTGCGCACCTACACCGGCGGCGTCGCCGAGGTCCCGGCCGAGGGCGCGACCCTCGCCGAGGTCATCGAGTCCCTGGAGAAGAACCACCCGGGCATCGCCGCGCGCGTCCTGGATGACCAGGGCAAGCTGCGCCGCTTCGTGAACGTCTACGTCAACGACGACGACGTGCGCTTCGAGGGCGGCCTGCAGACGGCGACGCCGGACGGCGCCGGCGTCTCGATCATTCCGGCCGTGGCCGGCGGCTGCTGATTCGCGGCCCGGTTCGCGGCTGACGCGTTCAGATCAGAATTGCCCCCTCCGCTAAAAGCGGAGGGGGCAATTCTGCTTGATTGGGCGCGGTAGAGTTGGGGCAGTCCCCTCCGTTGTCCATGCCCGCCGCATATGAGCGGGCGGACGGATGGTTGACATTGAGTCAACATGAGCGTGCCTTTTGGGCCTTTGGTGCCGCTTGTCTGGCCCGAGTTGCCCTGGAATAAGCCAGGATTTCACCTTATTTCCAGGTTTCCGTGTGTCCAGATTTCTCGTCGGATTGACCTGTTGCTGACAGCACCGGTGCGGATACATTCAGCCGCGGTCGAGGCGTTCCGGCGCAAGTTCTGACCCGGGACCGCGAAGTGCGGTCCTGCGCAAGGGCCAGTAATAGGGGAGTTAGGCATGGCTCAGGGCACCGTCAAGTGGTTCAACGCGGAGAAGGGCTACGGCTTCATCGCGGTCGACGGTGGTGCGGATGTGTTCGTCCACTACAGCGCCATCCAGATGGACGGGTACCGCACCCTTGAAGAGGGTCAGCGGGTCGAGTTCGAGATCTCGCAGGGCCAGAAGGGTCCGCAGGCGGACATGGTCAAGCTCGCGGCCGGCTGAGTCGGAGCGAACGCGATCGGCCACCGACGCACGCACAGACGCTTGAGGGGCCCACATCCTGGACAGGGATGTGGGCCCCTCCTGCGTGTCGCCCCGCGTCATTGCCGTGTCGCCGCCGCGCCGCCCGCGTGTTGCCTGAAGCCGCTTGCACTCGTGGGGGTCGAGTGCTAATCATTGGCGTTAGCACTCTCCCGGTGAGAGTGCTACCAAAACGAGGACCGGGTCGGTGAGGCCCGCAGGGTCCGGCGGGACGGAACCGCTGGATCCGCAGGCCGTCCGTCGCGGGCGCGGGCGCGGTCCGGAGCAATCCACCCTCCCCTCACGCCTGGCGGCGCAGGGGGAACCCCAGTCCTGGAGGACCACTTCAGATGGCCAAGATCATCGCGTTCAACGAGGAGGCCCGGCGCGGTCTCGAGCGTGGCATGAACCAGCTCGCCGACGCCGTCAAGGTCACCCTTGGCCCCAAGGGTCGCAACGTCGTCCTTGAGAAGAAGTGGGGCGCCCCCACGATCACCAACGACGGTGTCTCCATCGCCAAGGAGATCGAGCTCGAGGACCCGTACGAGAAGATCGGCGCCGAGCTGGTCAAGGAAGTCGCCAAGAAGACGGACGACGTCGCCGGTGACGGTACGACCACCGCGACCGTCCTCGCCCAGGCGCTCGTCCGCGAGGGTCTGCGCAACGTGGCCGCCGGCGCCAACCCGATGGCCCTCAAGCGCGGTATCGAGAAGGCCGTCGAGGCCGTCTCCGCCGCCCTGCTGGCCCAGGCCAAGGATGTCGAGACCAAGGAGCAGATCGCTTCCACGGCCTCCATCTCCGCCGCCGACACCCAGATCGGCGAGCTCATCGCCGAGGCCATGGACAAGGTCGGCAAGGAAGGCGTCATCACCGTCGAGGAGTCCCAGACCTTCGGTCTGGAGCTGGAGCTCACCGAGGGCATGCGCTTCGACAAGGGCTACATCTCGGCGTACTTCGCCACCGACATGGAGCGTATGGAGGCGTCCCTCGACGACCCGTACATCCTGATCGTCAACTCCAAGATCGGCTCGGTCAAGGACCTGCTGCCGCTCCTGGAGAAGGTCATGCAGTCCGGCAAGCCGCTGCTGATCATCGCCGAGGACGTCGAGGGCGAGGCCCTGTCGACCCTGGTCGTCAACAAGATCCGCGGCACCTTCAAGTCCGTCGCCGTCAAGGCCCCGGGCTTCGGCGACCGCCGCAAGGCCATGCTCGGCGACATCGCCATCCTCACGGGCGGCACGGTCATCTCCGAGGAGGTCGGCCTCAAGCTGGAGAACGCCGGTCTCGACCTGCTCGGCCGCGCCCGCAAGGTCGTCATCACCAAGGACGAGACCACCATCGTCGACGGTGCCGGTGACAGCGACCAGGTCCAGGGCCGCGTCAACCAGATCCGCGCCGAGATCGAGAACTCCGACTCGGACTACGACCGCGAGAAGCTCCAGGAGCGCCTCGCGAAGCTGGCCGGCGGCGTGGCCGTCATCAAGGCCGGTGCCGCGACCGAGGTCGAGCTCAAGGAGCGCAAGCACCGCATCGAGGACGCCGTCCGCAACGCGAAGGCGGCCGTCGAAGAGGGCATCGTCGCCGGCGGTGGCGTGGCCCTGCTGCAGGCCTCCTCGGTCTTCGAGAAGCTGGAGCTCACCGGTGACGAGGCGACCGGCGCCAACGCCGTGAAGCTCGCGCTGGAGGCCCCGCTGAAGCAGATCGCCGTCAACGGTGGTCTCGAGGGTGGCGTCGTCGTCGAGAAGGTGCGCAACCTGACCGTCGGCCACGGCCTGAACGCCGCGACCGGCGAGTACGTCGACATGATCGCCGAGGGCATCATCGACCCGGCGAAGGTCACGCGCTCCGCGCTGCAGAACGCCGCGTCCATCGCCGCGCTCTTCCTGACCACCGAGGCCGTCATCGCCGACAAGCCGGAGAAGGCCGCCGCCGCTCCGGGCGGCATGCCGGGCGGTGACATGGACTTCTGATCGGCCCCTGGCTGATCGGCTGTTCTCGAACGAGGGCGGTACCCCGCAAGGGGTGCCGCCCTCGGGCGTTGGGGGCGGGGGTCAGTGGGCGGCGTAGTCCTGGAGTTCCTCGGTGGCGAGCGAGAATCCGACCGGCTCGGGGAGGGCGAGGGTCCCGCCGTAGGCGCAGGACCTCTCCTGGCGGTAGCGTCCGCCCTCCGGCTCGCTGTGCACGGTGAGCGTGTCGCTGTCGCGATCGATCAGCAAGAACACGGGAATGCCCGCCTGTGCGTAACCCTCGCGCTTGTCCTGCCGGTCGCGACGCTCGGTGTCGTGGTCGTGCGAGGCCACCTCGACGGCCATCAGCACTCCAGCGGGGTCGGACCATTCGCCGTGCCCGGAGAAATGACGCTTCGGCGCGAGAACCCCGTCCGGCCGGGCGCGACCGTTGCGGTACTGCTCGATGCGGAGCCCACGCTCGCGGTACAGGCGCAGATCGGGGCGGTGCGCCATGCACTGGTCCGCGACCCACATGATGATCTCGTCGTGGTCGCCGTCGGGCACCGGCTTGACCTCCAGCTTTCCTTTGATGAATTCGAGCGTCACTGTCTCGGGTGCGCGGCGGGCCAGCGTCTCGAAGTCCGTCAGGGACATCTGGGCGTGCGCGGCGGTGCTGGGGGTCATGGCGTTGCCTCCTCGACACCATGGTGCCCCGGTTCGGCGACGGTGGAGGGGCGGACTGGTCATCGGCGGTTCCTTTCGCGGACGAGTGCCGCACGGGCGCGGACCTCGGCCGGGGTGAGGGGCGGGGTGAAGACCGGCGGGCGGGGGGCTTCGGGGCGGCAGGCGCGGCAGCGGCCCTCGGTGAAGGCGCCGGGCGGGCCGGGGGCGCGGCATTCGGTGCACTCGGCGCGGGGTGGGGGTGGGGGTGGAGCGTCTGCCGGGGCCGGTGCGGCGGGGAGTTTGGACTCCAGGCGTTTGCGGACCAGGGCCGCCGGGTGGTGGACCACGGGCGGCAGGCCGGCGGTGAGGGCGAGCCGGATCCGGTCGGGGGAGGCTCCCTGGGCCAGCCAGGGGACGAGGAGCGGGGCGAGGGCCGTGCAGTCGGCCTTGGACAGTGCCAGGGCGGGGGCGGTGCGGCCGAGGGAGGAGAGGATGGCGTACGCGTCATCCGGGGCATCGGTCCGGGCCGGGGGCACCGGTGTGGGTGGTGGCGGGGCCGTCGGTGCGGGGCAATCCCTCTGGGTGAACCGGGCCCACCAGGCGCCGTCGCGGGCCGTGCGGGAGAAGAACGTACGGGTGACCCAGCGGGTGACCGGTCCGGGCAGCCGCTCCCGTACGCGGTGCAGGTGCCCGGCGGTGGCCAGCCGGTTGAGGGCGGTGCGCAGGGCGCACTGGCCCCACAGGGGCAGGACGGCGGCGAGGGTCTTCACGCTGATGTCGGCGCCGTCCGGCAGCCGGTCGAGGTACCCGGCGACGGCCGCCTCACGGGCCGGGAGGTGCGCGAAGTCGCGGGCGGTGCGGGGCGCTTGCTCCGGCGCGGCGATTTTGCCGTAGCCGGGCTTGGCCAGGGGGTGCGGGGCAGCACTAAGCTGAACGACATCCATAGGATCGTGCGCTTTCGATCTCGATGGTCAGGCCCTCGTTTGGTGTTGCCGCACCAGCGGGGGCCGATTTACGTTTCCAGCCGCAAGGTAGGCCCTGATGGCCCTGCGTGGCAAGCCGGTCACGGATCGTCATCCCGCCTGGTATGGGCGGGCGTTGGGGAGGGCGGTGGGTGGTGGTGGGCTCCGCCCACCACCCATTCCACAGACAAAGGGCTCGGACTCTCGGGACTTGAGCCCCGGGGCCGCGCGGGTGCCCGGGGAGTGCCCGGGGAGTGCCCGGAGCGTGGGACGTATCGGCGCGGCAGAGCGGTGTTTGGTTGACTTGACGGCATGAGCGACGGGAAGAGCGTGTTCGTCAAGATCTGCGGGCTGAAGACCCCCCACGACGTCGACGTGGCCGTGGAGGCCGGGGCCGACGCCGTCGGGTTCGTCTTCGCCCCGGGCAGCCCCCGGACCGTCGACGCCGCGCTGGCCCGGGAGCTGGCCGCGCGGGTGCCCGACGGGGTGCTGACCGTCGGGGTGTTCCGCGGGCAGCCCGTCGAGGAGGTGCGCCGGCTCGCCGAGGAGAGCGGCGTGCGCGGCGTACAGCTGCACGGCGACGAACCCGCCGACCACTACGCGCGCCTGCGAGCTCCGGGGCGCACGCTGCTGCGCGCCACCGCCGAGCACGTCGCGCGCTGCGGGGAGTACGGGGAGGACCTGCTCCTCATCGACGCCCCCGACCCGGGCTCCGGCAAGCCCTGGAACTGGGGATCCGCGCAGTTCACGGCGCCCGAGGGGCGGTGGCTGCTGGCCGGCGGGCTGAGCCCGGCCAATGTGCGCGAGGCCGTCTGTGCCACCGGCGCCTGGGGCGTGGACGTCTCCAGCGGGGTCGAGCGGGAACGCGGGGTGAAGTCCCCCGAGCTGATCCGCGCCTTCATCGAGGCCGCGCGCGCGATCGTATGATTACTCTGAGTGAGAACGGGGGGTTCGGGGCGGGCCGGGCGGGCACAACCGCCGCATGGACCCGGAACCGGAAACGCACGGCTGGCTGCGGCGCCTGACCCGCCGCCTCGCCCCCGCGGGCGGCGGCGGGGGGCTGCTGCCCGTGTTCACCCCGCGCCTCACCCCCGTCTTCACCGCCGACTTCACCTCCACCACCCAATGGGTGGCCGGCCGCTCCTGGGCCTATCCCGACGGCGGCCCCGTCAATCCCGGCGACAACAAGCTCGACCACCTCACCGCCGACCCCGCCTACAGCCGCTCCGGCACCTTCCGCGCGACCCTGCGCCCCGACGGGAACTGGGACGCCGGGCTGCTCACCACCGAGGGCAGTGACGAGGGCTTCGAGGTCCGCACCGGCGACGTGCTGGAGGCCCGCGTCCGGCTGCCGGAGGAGATCGGCGCCTGGCCCGCCATCTGGACCTGGCGGGACGGCGGCCAGGAGATCGACGTCTTCGAGTACCACCCCGACAACCCCGACCTGCTGGAACTGTCCAACCACGTCCGAGAGGCGCACCGCTACCTCCGCGACCCGACCGTGCACCCCGGCGCCTGGCTCGACCTGAAGGTGGAGTTCGGCCGCAGGTCCGTCATCTGGTGGGTGAACGGCCTGCGCGTCTACTCCGACGGCCGGGGCGTCGGCCGCGGCTGGCACGCGTACCTGATCGTCAACCTGTCCGTCTGCGCCGGCCGCCACCACCCCGCCCCGGGCCCGGGGCTCACGGAGATGTCGTACGAGGTGTCCCAACTGCGCGTCCACCGGGCGTAGTACCGGCCCGGTCCCGGTCGTTAGGCTGCGGCCGGGGGGATCATGAACAAGGGAAACAAGGGAAACAAGGGAAACAAGGGGACACCACTGTCGGAGCGGCTCTGGGCGCTGCTCCTGATCTGTGCCGCCGCGGCGTTCGGCGTGGTGACGCTGATGTACTTCGTGCTCTTCTGGAAGCTGTCGTTCGTCGACATGCCCGGCAACGAGTGCGGCTCCGACACCTGCCCGCGTGGCATGGGCTGGCTGATGCTCTTCACTCCGGCCCTCGGGACGGCCGCGGTGCTGCTGTGGAAGGCCGTCCCGGAGGGGGTGCGGCGGCGCTCCTGCCTGGTGACCCTGGTCGCCGGTGCCGTGGCGCTGGCCGCGCTGTGGCCCGGCTGGCGGGCCTATGAGTGGATGCGCGGCCCGCAGATGTACGTCTCCGGCTGGCAGATGGCCGACGGCTCGGGCGCGGCGAAGCCGGTGGGGGTGTGGGCGCTGCCGGATTCGGGAGGCGGGATGCTCGTACGGGCCCGGGTGGACGGGCTCGTCGCCTTCGACGGGGAGGGCCGCCACGGCTGGCGGCTGCCGGCCCCGGAGCGCACGGCCGTGTGCGCGCTGAGCCGCGACACCTCCCGGGGCATCGGGCTGATGGCCTACGACGGGGGCACGGGGGGCTGCGGGAAGCAGGTCGCCGCCGTGGACCTGAAGGAAGGCCGCCGCCTCTGGACGCGGGACGCGTCCTCGGCGCAGGTCGCCGCCGTCGGTGACACCGCCGTCCTGACGCAGCCGGACTCCGTGGCCGGACTCGACCTGCGCGGGGGCGGGGAGCGCTGGCGGCTGCCCGTCGCCGCCGACTGCCGGGTCGCGGGCGTGGGAGGGGCCGGGGAGCGGGCCGTGTACGTCGAGGAGTGCGCGGGCCGGACGAAGGCGCGGCTCTTCGCCGTCGACGCCCGTACGGGGGCCCGCGCGTGGGAGGCCGCCCTGCCGACGGCGAGCGCGCTCGGCGAGGTGCGGGTGCTGTCGGCCGAGCCGCTCGCGGTCCGCGTCAAGGAGTCCGCCCCGCGGGGAACGGACGCCGTCCTGCTCTTCGACGCCGGGGGTCGTGCGCGGGGCACGGTGGCGGCCGCCGAGCTGCAAGGGGAGCCGCTGGTGACGGGCGGCCTGCTGGTCAGCGCGGTGGGGGCCGGGAAGAAGTCGGGGGTGTCCGCGTACTCCCTCACCGACGGCCGCCGCGCCTGGCACCGGGGTTTCGGGGAGGAGCAGGTGCTGGGCCTGGCGGCGGCGGCCGGGCCGGGGGAGGTCGCGGTGGTCACCTCCGACCACTGGTGGACGTACCTGACCAGGCTCGGCGAGGGCGACGGCGGGCGCCGGGAGGAGGCGACGATCCTGCGCGAGATGCCGCTGGGCAGCCGCTTCGTGTTCCGTGCGGGCCCGCCCGGCTTCTACGTCTTCGTCAACCTGGACGCCGACGACGCCCTGTTCCCGACCTTCGAGGTCAGGCCCGTCTGGGGCTGGTGACCCGGCCCGTCGGACGACCCGGACGACCCGGGCGGGTCGGGGGGCCGGTTGAAGGCCGCGCCCATGATCGCCACTCTGTGTGCCTGACCCCAACACCCGGAGTGGAAGGCGGCACGTCATGACGTTCACCCCGCAGGAGCGGATGCGGGCGGCCGAGGAGGCCGTACGGCAGCTGAAGGACGCCCTCCACGGGGTGGGGGTGGTCTTCCCGTCCCTGGACGTCGAGCGGGTCTCGGCCGCCGGGTCGTACGGGCTGCCGCTCGTCGACCTGGGGCGCTGCAACATCGACACCGCGCTGCGGCTGGCCGCCGTGCTCCAGGAACACCGCGGCGGCTGATCAGGCCGGCACCGGCTCCTTCGCGGAGGCGGGGCCGGCCGGGGCGGGCGGGGCGCCGGCTCCCGCGTCGGTGTCCAGGTCGGCCAGCATCCGCTTCGTGAACCCGAAGAAGTACGTCGCGGCGAAGCCGGCCAGGTACCCGACCGCGAGGCCGCCCGCGTAGACGGCGACGGTCACGCCCATGCCCGCCGTACCGTCCAGCAGCGGGAACAGCGCCCAGCCCGACGGGCCGATGGCCTTCGAGCCGAACGCCACGCCCAGCTGGTTGCACAGCCCGACGAAGGCCCCGCCCGCCGCGCCGCCGACGCAGGCGGTGACGAACGGGCGGCCCAGCGGCAGCGAGACCCCGTAGATCAGCGGCTCGCCCACCCCCAGGAGGCCGGCCGGGAGCGCGGACTTGACGGTGGCGCGGACGGAGCCGTTGCGCGGGAGGCGGCAGTAGACGGCGAGGGCCGCCCCGACCTGGCCGGCGCCGGCCATGGCGAGGATCGGCAGCAGGACGGTGTGGCCGGACTGCTCGATGAGGGTGGTGTGGATGGGGATCAGCGCCTGGTGCAGCCCCAGCATCACCAGCGGCAGGAACAGCCCGCCCAGCACCAGCCCGGCGAAGGCCCCGCCGGCGGCCAGCAGCCAGTTCGCGAAGGCGCCGATCGCGGCGGCGGCCTCACCGGCGAGGAACATCAGCCCGTAGAGGGTGACCAGCCCGGTGACGAGGACCGTGAGGGTCGGCGTGACCAGCACGTCCAGCGTCTCCGGCACCCGGCGCCGGCACCACCGCTCCACGTGCACCGCGAGCAGCGCCGCCGCCAGCGCGCCGAGGACCCCGCCCTGGCCGGGGGAGAGGTGCGCGCCGAAGGCGTCGATCTTCGCCACGCCCGGGAAGACGATGACGGCGGCGACGGCCCCGCCGAGCACGGGGGTGCCGCCGAACTCCTTGGCGGTGTTGAAGCCGACGAACACCGCGATCAGCGACATGAACCCGGACGCGATCGCCGCGAGGGCCGGCACCAGGGCCGGAGCCCAGCCGAGGTTGGTGAGCAGGCCGTTCAGGCCCGCGATGACCCCGCAGCCGATCAGGGCGGGGATCAGCGGGACGAACACGTTCGCGATGCGGCGCAGGAACAGCTTGAACGGGGTGGCGTTCCGCGCCTTCCGCGCCTCCTTCAGCGCGGCGCCCCGCTCGGCGAGGCCACCGGCGGTGACGGGCTGCGGGCCGGCCGGGCGGCCCTCCTCCACCAGCGCCTCGAACTCGGGCGTGACCCGGGCGACGACGCCCGGCCCCAGCACGACCTGGTAGGTGTCGTCGTCCTCGACCACGCCCAGCACCCCGGGCACCGCCCGCAGGGCGGCGTCGTCGACGAGGGAGCGGTCGCGCAGCCCGATCCGCAGGCGGGTCATGCAGTGCGCGACGGAGGTGATGTTGTCCGGGCCGCCGACCAGGGGGAGGAGCGCGGCGGCGGTGGCGCGGTTCTTGTCAGTGGGTTCAGCGGGTTCAGCGGACATGTACTCGCCTTGCGTGGGGGGATGGCGAACGGGGTCCTACCGGGTCCTACCGGGTCCTACCGGGTCCTGCCGGGGCCTACCGGGTCCGGGCGAGGGCTTCGCGGAGGTGCCCGCCGGACTCGGCGAGCAGCCGTGCGGCCTCCGGCCCGTCGACCCCGCCGAGCACGACGAGGACGGCGTCCTTCACCTCGCCGCCCGTCGCCGCGAGCGCCGCCTCGATCTCCGCGTCGGGCGCGCCCGTGGCCAGGGCGACGATGCGGCGGGCGCGGGCGCGCAGCTTCTCGTTCGTCGCGCGCACGTCGACCATGAGGTTCCCGTACGTCTTGCCGAGGCGGATCATCGTGACCGTCGAGATCAGGTTCAGTACGAGCTTCTGCGCCGTGCCGGCCTTCAGCCGGGTGGAGCCGGTGAGCAGCTCGGGCCCGACGACCACCTCGATGCCGTGTTCGGCGGCCGCGGCCAGGGCGGATCCGGCGTTGCAGGACAGGCCGACGGTGAGCGCGCCGCGCGCGCGGGCGTACTCGACCGCGCCGACCGCGTACGGGGTGCGGCCCGAGGCGGAGACGCCGACGACGGTGTCGTCGCGGGTCAGGCCGAGGGCGGCCAGGTCGGCGGCGGCCAGCTCCCGCGAGTCCTCGGCGCCCTCGACGGCCCGCACCATGGCCCCGGGGCCGCCCGCGATCAGGCCGACGACCTGCGCCGGGTCGGTGTTGAAGGTGGGCGGGCACTCGCTGGCGTCCAGCACCCCGAGCCGGCCGGCGGTCCCGGCGCCCGCGTAGACCAGCCGGCCGCCGCGGGCCATCCGCTCGGCGATCGCGTCGACGGCGGCGGCGATCGGTTCCAGCTGCGCGGCGACGGCGGCGGGGACGGTGGCGTCCTCGGCGTTCATGGCGCGCACGATCTCCAGCGTGGGGAGCCGGTCGATCTCCGCCAGCTCGGGCCGGAAGGCCTCCGTGGTCAGCGTGTCGAGCTGCGCGCGGAGGTCGGCGTAGGCGGTGGTGCGGTTCTCGCTCACGGCTGGAACGTATTTCCCGGCGGGGCCGGGGGCAAGAAGGCACGCCCCGGCCGCGCCCCGGCCGGGGGACGGCGCCGAAGCAGGAGGACAAATAATAGAAAATCCGAGCAAATTACATGTAAAGAGGCCCTTCGTCTGGGGCCCGGTCGGGGTTCACAATGTCCCCATGGACCACGCGACCCCCCTGGAGCAGGCGCTGCATGTCGCCCGTGCGCTCGTTCTCGCCGATCTCGCCGCAGGTGAGGTCGCCGATGCCGATGTCGTCTCCCTCGTCGAGGACTCGGTCACGCACCGCCGGTGGTGGGTGGAGCAGTGGCCGGAGGGGGTCGACTACCTCGCCGGACTCGTCGCGCAGGACGTGAAGGACGCCCTGCTGGAGAAGTACGGGCGCTGGCCGCTGTGCCCCGTCTGCGCGCACGGGGACCCGCACGCGCTGGACGTGGAACCGGAGCTGGGGCCCGACCCGCACTGGGTGTGCTCGGAGGCCGGGGTGAGGGTGGCGGCGGTCGGCGGTCTCGGCCCCGTCTTCCACCCGGGCCGGTGAGCCGCCGGTGACGGTGTACATCGACCCGCCGGTCTGGCCGGGCCACGGCCGCCTGTGGTCGCACCTGGTCAGCGACGTCTCGTTCGAGGAGCTGCACGCCTTCGCGGCGGGCATCGGCTGCCCGCCGCGGGCCTTCGAGCGGGACCACTACGACGTGCCCTCGCACCGCTACGCGGACGCCGTGGCGGCGGGCGCGGTGGAGATCGGCAGCAAGGAGCTGGTCCGCCGCCTGACCGCAGCGGGGCTGAGACGGCCGAAACATCGCCCGCCCGTGGCCTGAATGCCCGTCATCTCTCCTGCTTGCAGGGCGATTTGCTGGACTAGGATGACCGCGGTTCGGCCACTCGCATAGGCATTGGGCATGAGGGGGATCGTGCGTCGGTCAGTGCTGTTCGTACACGGGACCGGGGTCCGGGAGGCGTCCTACAAGGAGACCTTCGGCGCGGTCCGGGCCCGGCTCGCGGACATCCGCCCCGGGATGGAGGTCCGCGGCTGCTTCTGGGGCAGGGAGCAGGGCGCGTCCATGATCCTCGACGGGGCCTCCGTCCCGCACTACCGGCGTTCGCGCGGCGGCGCGCCGGAGGACGACGAGATCGAGGTCTGGGAGGTCCTGTACGAGGACCCCTGGCACGAACTGCGGCTGCTCGGGCTCCAGCCCGCCCCCGAGACCGGTTTCGGCTTCGGACTGCCGCCCTCCGACGAATTCCTTGCCGAGGTCACCGGATACGTGCCGGGGCCCGCGGTGGTCGCGGCCTTCGCCGCGCGCGGCCTGGCCGAGGAGTTCACCGAGGCCCTGCGGGCCGTGGTGGCCGCGCCGGAGCTCCACGCCGCCGCCGCCACCGCGGACACCGACGGCACCGAGCACCGGCGCGCCTTCGCCCGCGCGGTGGTGGCCATGACCATCGCGCTCTCCTTCGACCGGGGCGGCGAGGTCTCCGGCGTCGTGCGCGACGAACTGCTGACCCTGCTCGGCACCGAGCTGTACGCCGAGGGCAGGTCCGTCGGCGGCTTCCTCGCCAAGGCGCTCGCCCGGCCCGTCGGCTGGCGCGGCCGCCACCGCCGGGGGGCGTGGGGTGACGCCGCCCTGCCGGCGGTCGGCGACATCCTGCGGTACCAGGCGCGCGGCCAGGGCGTACGCGACCTGATCAAGAGGTCGGTCGAGAACGCCCCCGGGGACGCGGTCACCGTGATCGCGCACAGCCTCGGCGGGGTCGCCTGCGTCGACCTGCTGGTGCGCGAGCGGCTGGAACGCGTGGACCAGCTGATCACCGTCGGCTCGCAGGCGCCGTACTTCTACGAGATCGGCGCCCTGGTCTCGCTCGAACATCCGGAGGGCCTGCCGCCGGGCTTCCCGGCGCGGTGGCTGAACCTCTACGACGACCGCGACCTGCTCTCGTACCGGGCCTCGGAGGTGTTCCCGGGCCGGGCCGACGACCACCGCGTCGACAACCGGCAGCCCTTCCCCTGGGCGCACACCACGTACTGGTCCAACCCCGACGTCTGGAGCGCGGTCGACGCATGGCTGAGATGACCGCCCCCGACCCGGAACGCGTGCACGCGCTGCTGGTCGGCATCGAGCAGTACCCGCACATGGGGGACGGGCAGCTGCCCGGCGCCGCGGCCGACGCGATGCGGCTCGCCCGCTGGCTGCGCAGGCGCGGGGTCCCGGGCGGGAACATCAGGCTGCTGCTGGCACCGCTGCCCGGCTCGTGGCCCGAGCTGAACACCCGGGCGAGGGAACTGGGTGTCGGCATCGAGCCCGTCACCTCCCGCGACCAGATCATCGACAGGCTCGCATCGCCGCCCACCGTGCCGGAGGGCGACGTGCTGTACGTCTACTGGGGAGGCCACGGCGTACTGGACCGCGGTGACCGCCGGCTGCTGCTCTGCCCGGACGACTCGGCCGAGCGGCGCAGCCTGGACCTGATGGACCTCCGGGACTACCTGACCAGGCCGGACGTGGCGCGCTGCCGCCGCCAGGTCTTCCTCGTGGACGCCTGCGCGACCTTCGTCCAGGCGGGCGACAGGAGGCCGGACGTCGCCGCCCTGCCGGCGGGTGGACGGGCGGCGGTGGAACAGTTCCTGCTGCTCGCCGCGGCGGCCGGACAGGCGGCGACGCAGCGCGGTGCCCAGCGGACCGGGGCCTTCTCGACGGCCGTCATGGACTGGCTGGAGGAGCACTCGCCGGGGCTGGACACGGACCTCGACGCGCTGGTCGCGCACGTCAAGGAGCACTTCACGGGTCACCGCCTGGGCAACCGGCAGCTGCAGACCCCCGTCACGCTGGTGATCAAGCCGCTCGGTGGCGACGACGTGGAGATCTGGGAGCGCCCCGGCGCTCCGGGGGTGAAGCGGGCGAAGCGGGCGCCGGCCGACCGGTCCGGCGCGGCCGGGGTGTGGGCCGGGGGCGGGGTGCTCGCGCTGGTGGCGATGGTCGCGATCGTGGCGATGTTCCTGTCCCGGGGGCAGGACGACGCCGACAAGGCGGCCCCCGAAGCCCCGACGGCCACCGCTGCGGCGGCGCCGGGGCAGGGGATCGCCGCGCCGTCGGCGTCCCCGTCCCCCTCGGCGCCTTCAGGCACCGTGTCCGCCCTGCCGAAGGCGGCCGCGCCGCTGCCGGCGAGCGTCCCCGGGCAGTCCTGCGGAGCCGAGCACACGACCGCTGTCGCGGACGTCATGCACAGGGTCTGCTTCGTGCGGAACGGCGGGCGGATCAGCATGCTGGCCATCGTCCGGTCGACGTCCCTGCCCAAGGACGTGACGGTGAACCTCTGGCTGGTGGGGCCAAAGGGCGTATACGTACTTCCCGTCGACGGGCCGAAGACCTGGTCGGTCAAGATCGGCAGCGACCCCCAGCGGTTCGAGGCGCCGATCGACACGGGGCTGCTGAAGTCCGGCTCCGGCTACGAGGTCCACCTCGGCACCCTGGAGGGGCTCGGCCGCACGCAGAACGCGACGGTCGATCCGGTCCGGGGCCACTCCATGCCGTTCACCTACTGACGGGGTCCGCCGACACCTCGCGCGGGCCCGACCCGGCGACGACGCGGGTCCCGCGCGCCGGCGTACGCCGTTCCAGGCGGAGGGCGATGACCGTGAGGGCGATCGCGGTGACGGTCATGGCCGCGCCCGCCCATGCCGGGGAGGAGAAGCCGAACCCGGAGTCGATGACCGTGCCGCCGAGCCAGGGGCCGCCGGTGTTGCCGAGGTTGAACGCGGCGGTGGTGGTGGCTCCGGCGAGGGTGGGGGCGGCGCCCGCGACGTTGAACATCCGGGCGTTCAGCGCCGGCGCGGTGAAGAACGCCGAGACGCCGAGCAGGAACGACAGGGCGATCGCGGCGGCGGCGCTGGAGGCCAGCACGGTGAGGGCCCCGAGGAACACCGTCGAGGCGGTGATGCCCCAGAGCATCACCCCGAACAGGTGCGCGTCGGCGATCCGCCCGCCGATGGTGGTGCCGATCAGCGCGCCGACGCCGAACAGGCCGAGGATCCACGGCACCCACTTCGAGTCCAGCCCGGCCACGTCCGTGAGCAGCGGCGACAGGTAGCTGAAGGCGCAGAAGACGCCGCCGGCGGCCAGGGCCGTGACGCCGATGGACAGCCACACCTGGCGGTCGCGGTAGATGCGCAGCTCGCGGCCGAGGCGGGGCTTCTCGTCGGGCAGGGGGATCTTCGGGATCAGCGCCAGGATGCCGGCCAGGGCGACGGCCGAGGCGGCGCCGACCGACCAGAACGCGGAACGCCAGCCGAGCTGCTCGCCGAGGAAGGCGCCGGCCGGGACGCCGAGGACGTTGGCGATGGACAGGCCGCCGATCATGACGGCCATGGCGCGGGCCCGCTGGTCCTTGTCGACCATGGCGATGGCGACGGCCGCGCCGACGGCCCAGAACCCGGCGCAGGCGAGGGCGGACACCACGCGGGAGGCGAAGAGGAACGCGTACGAGGGGGCCAGCGCGCCCGCCACCTGGCCGAGGCCGAAGAGGCTGATGAGGGAGACGAGGGTGGTGCGGCGCGGCAGGCGCAGGGTGGCGACCGCCAGCAGCGGCGCCCCGACGACCATGCCGATCGCGAAGGCGGATATCAGCAGGCCCGCCTGCGGGATGGTGACGCCCATGTCCTCGGCGATGGGCGGGAGGAGGCCGGACAGCATGAATTCGCTCGTGCCGAGCGCGAAGACGGACAGGCCCAGGACGTAGACGGCCACGGGCATGCGGGACGGGGGTCGTGCGGAGGCTGCGGGCATGTTCTTCCCGAACCGCCCCGAAGTGGGGCGCATTCCCGGCCGCCGTCCCGTATGTCAGGTCAGGGCGGCCAGCTCGGCCTCCAGGTTGCGGCGGGCCGGGGCCTCCCAGTGGGCGGTGCCGTACGGGGTGCGGAAGAGGCGGGGGAGGGCGAGGAGCTGCCGCAGCACGGCGGCGCGGCCGGTGCGGAAGGCCTCGTCGGGGACGAAGCCGTACTCGGCGCGGACGGCGGCGGCGTAGGCGGCGTACGCGTCCGGGGTGCCGGCGAGGACGCCGAGGTCGGCGTCGCAGAGGACCTCGCCGTTGGTGTCGCCGGGGGCGGGGTCGTGGGTGACGGTGAGCCGCACCAGGCGGGCGGTCTCGGCGGTGCGGTCGGTGCCGACGCCGAGCTCGGGCAGGGCGCGCTCGGCGAGGGCGGCGCTGCGCTCCTCGTTCTCGGAGCGGTCGGGCCGGTAGACGGCGTCGTGGAACCAGGCGGCGAGCTCGACGGCGGCGGGGTCGGCGGCGTGGCCGGCGAGTACGTCGATCCGTGCGAGGACGTCGGCCAGGTGGGCGGTGGTGTGGTACCGCCGCTGCGGCTCGGCCCAGGCAGCGAGGAGCCGGTCGGCGTAGGGGGCGGGGTCGCGGGTGGCACCGGCGGCGGTGGCGGTCGCGTCCCAGCGGGCGCGGAGGGCGCGGAGGGCGCGTTGGGCGGCGGTGTCGGGCGTGTCCATGCGGACATTGTGCGGGTGACTTGACTGCTCCCCTCCCGGGCTGGGCGGGGATTTCTGGCTCACGCTGCCCGGCCGGGCAGCGCCCGGTCAGGTCTTGTGCGATCAGTGCCAGCCGGGTTCAGACCTGCCCGGACGAGCATGACGCGTGCGGAGTTCTTGTCCCTGGGGGACACAGCTCCGCACGCGGTGCAGGTGTAGGTGCGCTCACCCAGCGGCAGTGCGTGCTTGGCTCTCGCTCCGCACCGCCCGCAGTCCATCGTGGTGTGCGCGGGATGTACAAGGTGCACGGCACGGCCGTGCTTGCGGCTCATCTCGATCAGGGCCCTCTTGGTGGCGCCGATGGCGGCGTCAGCGGCCTTCTTGGCCATGGTCGACTTCGCGAGGAACTTCGGACGGAAATCCTCCACCGCAAGAACATCGTGGTCGCGGACCACGGCCTTCGCCCACTTACGGGCCGTGTCCTGACGCTGCCGGGCCACCTTTTTGTGCAGCTTCGCGGCCTTCTTCTTCGCTGCCTGATAGCGCTTCGAGGCGGCCTGCCCCTTCTTCGGCTTCCGGCGGGCCATCATTCGCTGATAGCGAGCCAGGTTCTTGGCAGCCTTCCTGCCATGCCCGGCATGCGGGAGGTCGTGGCCATCGCTGGTGGTGGTCGCGGTCTCCTTCACGCCCCAGTCGATCCCGATCACCCGCCCGGTCTCGGACAGCGGCTCAACCTGCGCAGGGACCACGAAACTGGCGTACCAATGCCCGAGAGCGTCTTGATGGATGCGCACGCTGGACGGCGCCGCTTGCAGCTCCCGCGACCACACCACCGTCAGTACGACGCCCCCGGCCAGGTGCAGCCGTCCGTCCTTGATCCGGAAGCCACGCCGCGTGTAGTTGAGGCTCGGCGGTGTTTCGCGCTTCTTCTTCCACCGCGGCATTCCTGCCCGACACGCCATCGGTACTCGGTCTCGGATGTCTTTCTGCGCCTTGGCCTTCGAGTTTCCGAAATCGCGGATCAACTGCTGCTGTGCGACCGAGCTGCCCTCACGCAGCCAAGGTGTACGGGCACGGGCTTCGGTCAGCATCCTGTCCAGCTCTGCCGGACCACACGTGCGCTTCTGCGCACCCTCCGGGCGGGCCTGGTTCCAGGCGTGGACCTGCTTGGACTTGGCCACACACTCGTTCCACACCCACCGGGAGCGATCCCACTCACCCAGCAGTGCCGCGACCGCTGCGGACGACACGCGCAGCCTGAAGGTGTTCCGGGCGTGCCCGGCACCCCCGGCCATCTCCGCGGTCGCCATGCAGCGACCGTAGGCCAGATGCTTCGTCTGCCTGTTCAGAGGCTCTGGCGATCCCACGAACGAGGGACTCAACCGGGCCCAGGCCTCCCCTCGGGCCTAAAGGCCGGACCGCCTTCCGGCCGATTCGGTGATTCTGCTGGTTGCGGGCAGGTCGGGGCCCGTACCCTGGACATTGGACTAGACCTATTTTCGTACACTTCTCGAAGGATGGGATCACATGAGCAACCGTGCGCTCCTGGAGGTGATCGCCCTCGACGTGGAGGACGCGGTCGCCGCCCAGGCGGGTGGGGCGGACCGACTCGAACTGGTCACCGACATGGCCGCCGACGGGCTCACCCCGCCGCGCGAGACCTTCGCGGCGATCCGGGCGGCGGTCGACATCCCGCTGCGCGTGATGCTCCGCAAGTCCGACGGGTTCGCGGCGGGCGACGTCTCCGTGCTGGTGGAGGCCGCGAGAGGGCTGCGGGCGGAGGGCGCGGAGGAGTTCGTACTCGGCTTCCTGCACCCGGACGGCAGCCCCGACCTCGACGCGGTCGAGGCGGTGCTCGCGGAGCTGGACGGCTGCCGCTGGACCTTCCACCGGGCCATCGACCGCGCGGCGGACCGCGACGGCCTGCGCAAGGCCCTCGCGGAGCTGCCCGGGCTCGACACGTACCTGACGGCGGGCGCGGCGACCGGCGTCACGGACGGGCTCCCGGTGCTGCTGGCCGAAGCCGCGGCGGGCCGGCGCGGTGAGCCGGGCTACGGGCCGCGGATCCTGGTCGGCGGCGGCCTGAGCCTCGCGCACCTGCCGGCACTGCGGGAGGGGGGCGTCGACGCCTTCCACATCGGCGGCGCGGCCCGTCCCTCCGGGTGGGACCGGCCGGTCTCCGCGGAGGCGGTCGCGCAGTGGCGGGCGGCCCTGGCCTAGGCGGCACCCTGGCCGGGCCGGGGGCTGGTCTGGGGGGGGGGGGGGGGGGGGGGGGGGGGGGGGGGGGGGGGGGGGGGGCCACCCCCCAAACATCAGACCCCCCGCTCC
>NZ_JBWKEZ010000033.1:0-20077 GCF_056434525.1 Streptomyces sp. NPDC044002 | reverse complement strand
CCTCGTCTTCCGGGTCAGCCATCCTACTTCCTCGTGCCCCCCCCCCCCCCCCCCCCCCCCCCCCCCCCCCCCCCCCCCCCCCCCCACCCCCGGGCGACGCAACGCGCGCACTCCGGCGTGCCACACCCTGCGCTCAAACCCCGCGCTCACACCCCGCGCGGCCGGGGGTCTCCACGGAGAGGCATTTGGTGTGGACGACCCAAGAGACTTGTCTCCCAGCCGGTTGCCCTCGGTGATGCCAAAGCCGAGTGCCGACCCTGTGGTCGCGCAGCAGGCAGGGGGAAAGAAGACCTGGGCCGAAGACGGTATTGATTAGGGGTGAAATGATCAATCCTCTAGGCGGCTGAGGATGTATTTTACAAAATCGGCCCGGTCTTGGCTGTCTACGACTTTCTGAGCCCACACGGATGCCGCATCTTCCCAGACCCGGTCTGTGCGGACACGAGGTCCCAGGTTTTCTGCAATCCGCCTAGACCAGGCGTGATGATTCTCAAGCCTTCTGGCGTCTTCTACGGCATCCAGCAGGTCGCCTGTTCGTACGCCGAGCCTTTGAGCCACAAGATCCCAGTAATCGTCGCTCGAATTTTCGAGAACTTCTCGCTCGGGGGAAGAATTACCTGGCAACTTAACGCATCCTGAAGTCGGTTGCTGGTCGGCGTCCAATACGCCAATCGATTTCCCGGGAAGCTTCTCTTCGGAAGCGAGGGATCCAAGGGTCTTCACGGTGCTGGCTGGTCCGACAGGAGTTATGGAGATTCTCCTTCGGAGATCGGGAAGCTCATTCGATATCAGAGCGTCCACCATAACTGCGGCTTCCTTGTCTTCGCAGTAGAGGGTCAGCTCGGCGTGGTTGACATCGTCCATGAGTGACATGGCGAAGTCGGGAGTGACGCCGTAGATTACATCGCGGGTCCCGTGTCGCTCCAGCTGTATGTAAACTCTTGCCTCGGTCGGAAGCTGCTCTAGGACGTATGGTGAGTGCGTCGAGAGGATAAACTGAATTCTCTGCCTATGCGCAATGGAGAACAGCTCGGCCATGAGGCGCCGCTGCGCCCTCGGGTGTAGGGATGATTCGATCTCGTCAATTATTACAAGTGAGTTGCGGGGTGCAGTAGGTTTACGAGATCTGTTGTGGCGTCCTCGCCAGCGCCTTGGTGGAAATTGGAGTACTCCCCCTCTGCGGTTGAAAGAACTCCGATCTGCTTTTGTTCGTACTTCGCCATTTTCCCGGCGGTGTACGATTTATTCATGATCCTCGCCAGCATATTCCTGTCGGCGTCGGAGAATTCTGTTTCGTCCCCGCGGAAGGTCGCCTGCTTCGCGATCTTTCCGTATCCGATCAGCGTGTCGATCGGTTGAATGCGGCTGATGTCCAGGAAGAATACGGGGCGGTCGATCCTCTCTGGCATTCCACGCCAACGCTTGCTAGGCTTCCTGAGGTTCAAAGTGTTGGTTGATACGCCGAGATGGAATTGATAGAGGAGGCTTACTTTTTCTACCCGCTCCCAGGGTGTGTTTGGGAAGAAATCGTCCGGATAGAAGGTGCGCATGTCGGGCGAATTGCTCGGCGCGCGATATGCGGCTGCGGCCGCCTTGAGTACAGTGCTTTTGCCGGCTCCATTTTCCCCTGCGATCGCCGTCACTGGGAATCTGAATTCGACGGTTTCTCCTGTCCAGCCACGCAATCCGGCTATGGTGACCGAATCTAGAAACTGAGGCCAACCTTTTTGGGAGTAGCGATCTGTATTCCAGTCGCTGGTGAGTGGAGAAACGGTCGTGGAAATTCTTGCACTGCCCATCTTGCCCCCTCGGCGCGTGGTCGTGGATTGGGATCCAGCGACCTGAACTCACCATAAGTTATGGATGAGTTGAGGCATAGGGTGACAGTTGGCGTCGGTGACGTGGGTTCTGGAGGCGGATCCCCGAGGAGAATCCGGGCAGAGCCCGGGGAACGGGCGAGGAACGGGTGGGGGATACCCATCCCATGCAGCGGCCCGCCCATCCCTAGTACTCACCACGCCTGAAGGCCGGAGTTTGGCGCAGCGGCGCGTCAGGAAGGAACGGCCAGCTCCGGCGGGAGCGGGGCGGCGTGGAGGGCCGTGAGGCCGGAGACGGCTCGGGTGAGGCAGACGTACAGCCGCCGCAGCCCGGTCCGCTCGTCCGGCTCGCCGTCGACGATCGCCGCCGGCTCGTCCAGGACCACGTAGTCGTACTCCAGACCCTTGGCCAGGGAGGCCGGGACGAGAGTCAGGCGGGACTCCGCCGTCGTCTCCTCGCCCGGCGCGAGGTACGCCAGCCCCGCCTCCGCGAGGGCCTCCGCCAGCACCGGCACCCGCGCGTCCGCCGCGATCAGCCCGATCGACCCCTCGTGCGCGAGCGAGGCGCGGCAGGCTGCGATCACGTCCGCCGTCAGCCGGTCGGGGGCGGACGGGGCCACCGTCAGCGACCCCGGCGCCTCACGCACCGACGACACCGCCGCCAGCCCCGGCGAGATCGCCGGCAGCAGCCGCGACGCGTACGCGATCACCTCGCGCGGCACGCGGAAGCCCGCCGTCAGCTCCTCCAGCACCGCCTCCGGCTTGCCCAGGTGCGCCAGCGCCTCGTCCCAGCTGCGCGTGGCCCACGGGGTGGTGCCCTGCGCGAGGTCGCCGAGGACCGTCGCCGAGCCCGTCGTGCAGCGGCGCCCGACCGCCCGGTACTGCATCGGGGACAGGTCCTGCGCCTCGTCGAGGACGACGTGGCCGAGCGAATGCGTCCGCTCCACCAGGTCGGCCGCCTCGTCGATCAGCACCAGGTCCGCCGCCGACCACTTCGCCGCCCGCACGCTCCGGAACGGCTTCGGCCACAGCAGCAGCTTCTGCTCGTCCTCCGTGAGGACCCCGTCCGCGTGCTCCGCCAGGAAGCCGGGATCCGACAGCAGACGCAGCACCAGCTTCGCCGGTTCGACCGCCGGCCAGACCGCCTTGACCGCGGCCTTCACCGCCGCGTTGCGGGCCACCGCGTCCTGCACCCGGTCGTCCGGCGCCTCGCCCGCCTGCTCCATGCGTACGAGGACCGCGTGCGCGATCCGCTGCGGCAGCGCGTCGCGGGCCGCGCCGTAGCGGATGTCGCGCTCCTGGAGCTCGGTGACGATCTCCTCCAGCTCGTACGCCGGCACCCGCCACCGCCGCGAACCGCGCACCACCATCAGCGGCTCGGCGGGCGCGGTGACGTGCGAGCGGACCGCGCGGCGCAGCACCTCCGCCATCCGGGCGTCGCCCTTGACCACGGCCGTGGCGGCGGCGTCGGCGCCGCGCACCTCCAGGCCCTCGCGGGCGACGAGGTCGTCGACGGTGGCCTGCTTGACCTCCAGCTCGCCCAGCGCGGGCAGGACCTGCTCGATGTAGTGGAGGAAGGAACGGTTCGGCCCGATGACCAGCGTCCCGGTGCGGGCGAGCCGCTCGCGGTGCGCGTACAGCAGGTACGCGACCCGGTGCAGGCCGACGGCGGTCTTCCCGGTGCCGGGGCCTCCCTGCACGCAGACCGAGCCGGACAGGCCGGAGCGGACGATCTCGTCCTGCTCGGGCTGGATCGTCGCGACGATGTCGCGCATCGGGCCGACGCGGGGCCGCTCGATCTCCTGCTGGAGCAGCTTGCTGACGGCAGCGGACTCCGCCGGGTCGGAGAGGTGCTCGTCCTCGTACGCGGTCAGCTCGCCGCCGGTGTAGCCGAAGCGGCGGCGCAGCCCGACGTCCTGCGGGTCGGCCTTCGAGGCGCGGTAGAAGGGCTGGGAGACCGGCGCGCGCCAGTCGATCACCATCGGGTCGCCCTCGGCGTCGTGGACGTGGCGGCGGCCGATGTAGAACTGCTCGCCCTCGGCTCCCTCCGCCAGGTCCGCGCCCGGGGCGTGCAGGTAGTCGAGGCGGCCGAAGAAGAGCGGGGTGTGGGCGAGGTCGGCGAGGGCCTTGATCCGGTCGTCGATCTGCGCCTGGAGGACGATCGCGTTGACCCAGTTCGCGGTGACGTCGCGGATGTCGAGGGCCTCGACGTCCGCGCGCATGGCGCGCAGGGCGGAGCGCGAGGCGGCCAGGTGGGCCCGTTCGCGGCCGAGGAGGTCGGCGGAGTCGGACGTGGAGTCGGATGCGGCGTCGGACGTGGTGTCGGACGTGGTGTCGGGGGCGTGCGCGGACACGGGAAGGCCTCCAGCGGTACATGCGGTACATGCGGTGAGTGCGGTGCGTGCGGTACGGAAAGCCCCCGGTTTCCGGCCGGAAGGCGGCTCTCCCCGATGGGACGGCGGGAGGCGGCAAGAGCGGAGATTGTAGTCAGCGGGGCGCGGCGGCGCGAATGGATTCGGGGGGCCGGAAGTCCCGAGGGGGCAGTACCCCCGTACGGGTGTCATACCGGGGAGTGTCAGACCTTCGGCAGAGCCACTAGGGGGTGCCATGGGCCGCGAGTAGGACACGGGAGGGCAGCGGGTTCCGTCCCGAGGGCGATGTGCGCGGAGGGGGAAGAACGCACCATGGATACATGAGCACCGCAACCTTTGCCCCGGTCCAGGGCGGCCTCCCGAGCGGGGCCACCGCCACCTCCGACCACCGTCCGCGCCACCGCGTCGGCGATGTCCTGCGCGCCGCGAAGGTCTTCGCCGCTGCCGCCATGAGCGTGGTCGTCCTCGGCGAGTACTCCGAGGACGCGGGCGTCATACGCCGCTGACGCCAGGGGTCTGCAAGGCCTTGGCCTGAACCCGGCGGTAGCCGGGCACCGATCCACTAGGGTCACGCGCGTGACCCGCAGCCCCGCCTCCGCTTCCCCACCCCCACCACTCGCAGCTGTGCTGGTCACAGGCTCGCTGCTCGCTCTGGGCGTCCTGTACATCGCCCTTCGCATCCCGACGGCCGACGCCGTCCTCAGCGGCTTCTCCGCCGCCGAGTGGCACCCGCCCAGCGCCTATCCGCCGTTCGCCGCGATCCTCTTCACCCCCGCCGCCTGGCTGCCGGCGGGAGTGCTCAAGGCCGTCCTCGTCCTCGGGAACGCCGGCCTGCTCGCCCTGCTGATCGTGCTCTCCTGCCGGCTCGCGGGAGTACGGGCCCGGCGGGGTCCGGTCCTGGCCGCCACCATCGCCGGGCTGTGGCTGGAGCCGCTGTTCCAGAGCCCGCTGCCCGGCCAGATCAACCTGGCGCTCGCCTGCCTCGCCGTCTGGGACCTCGGCCGGCCGCGCGCCGCCCTCGGCAAGGGCTTCGCGCTGGGCGTCGCCGCCGGGATCACCCTGACCCCGGCGCTGCTCGTCCCGTACCTGATGCTGACCCGGCGCGTCCGGGCCGCCCTGACCGCCCTGGCCGGGCTCGCCGGCACCGCCCTGCTCGGCCTGCTGGTGCTCCCGGAGGCCTCCGCCGACTTCTGGGCCCACCACGTCCCGGTCACCGGCCGGGCCCTGCTGCGGGAGTGGCCGCACCTGTGGGTGTGGGCCGTACCGCTCCTCACCGCCCTGACGGGCGCGGCCCACCGCCGCCGCACCCGCCACCACGGCCACCAGGACCGTCAGGATCGTCACGGCCAGCGACCGCCCGTGGCCCGCCGGGTCCCGGCCCCGCGGCCGCCCTCCGAAGGGCCGGTCAGTCGCTCGCCAGGAGCTCGTCCGCGTCCATGATCCGGTAGGCGTAGCCCTGCTCCGCCAGGAAGCGCTGGCGGTGCGCGGCGAAGTCCTGGTCGATCGTGTCGCGCGCCACCACCGAGTAGAAGCGGGCCTCGTGCCCGTCCGCCTTCGGGCGCAGCACCCGGCCGAGGCGCTGCGCCTCCTCCTGCCGGGAGCCGAAGGTGCCCGACACCTGGATGGCCACCGTCGCCTCCGGAAGGTCGATCGAGAAGTTCGCGACCTTCGAGACGACCAGCACGTTGATCTCGCCCTCGCGGAACGCGTTGAAGAGCTTCTCCCGCTGCGCGTTCGAGGTCTCGCCCTTGATGACGGGCGCGTCCAGGTGCTCGCCGAGCTCGTCGAGCTGGTCGATGTACTGGCCGATGACCAGGGTCTGCTCGCCCCGGTGCTTGCGCACCAGCGCCTCGGTCACCTTCCGCTTCGTCGCCGTCGTCGCGCAGAAGCGGTACTTCTCCTCGGTCTCGGCGGTGGCGTACGCGAGCCGCTCCGACTCGGTCAGGTTGACGCGGACCTCGACGCAGTCGGCCGGCGCGATGTAGCCCTGCGCCTCGATCTCCTTCCACGGAGCGTCGAACCGCTTCGGCCCGATGAGGGAGAACACGTCCGACTCCCGCCCGTCCTCACGGACCAGAGTGGCCGTCAGGCCGAGCCGCCGCCGCGCCTGCAGGTCGGCGGTGAACTTGAACACCGGCGCCGGCAGCAGGTGCACCTCGTCGTACAGGATCAGCCCCCAGTCCCGGGAGTCGAACAGCTCCAGGTGCGGGTAGACGCCCTTCCGCTTGGTCGTCAGAACCTGGTACGTGGCGATCGTGACCGGCCGGATCTCCTTGCGCGTACCCGAGTATTCGCCGATCTCGTCCTCCGTCAGCGAGGTGCGCCTGACCAGCTCGTGCTTCCACTGCCGCGCCGAGACGGTGTTGGTGACCAGGATCAGCGTCGTCGCCTTCGCCTTGGCCATCGCACCGGCCCCGACCAGCGTCTTGCCCGCGCCGCACGGCAGCACGACCACGCCCGAGCCGCCGTGCCAGAAGCCCTCCACGGCCTGCGCCTGGTAGGGGCGCAGCGCCCAGCCGTTCTCCTCCAGCTCGATCGGGTGCGCCTCGCCGTCCACGTACCCGGCGAGGTCCTCGGCCGGCCAGCCCAGCTTCAGCAGCGTCTGCTTGATCTGCCCGCGCTCCGACGGGTGCACGGCCACGGTGTCGGCGTCGATCCGCGCCCCGACCAGCGGGGTGATCCGCTTCGAGCGCAGGATCTCCTCCAGCACCGGCCGGTCGGTGCTCGTCAGCACCAGCCCGTGCACGGGGTGCTTGGACAGCGTCAGACGCCCGTAGCGGGACATGGTCTCGGCGACGTCGACCAGCAGTGCGTGCGGGACGGGATAGCGGGAGTACTCGACGAGCGCGTCGACGACCTGCTCGGCGTCGTGCCCGGCGGCCCGGGCGTTCCACAGCCCGAGCGGGGTGATCCGGTAGGTGTGGATGTGCTCGGGCGCCCGCTCCAGCTCGGCGAAGGGGGCGATGGCCCGCCGTGCGGCGCCGGCGAGCTCGTGGTCGACCTCGAGAAGGAGGGTTTTGTCGCTCTGGACGATGAGAGGCCCGTTCACGCCTGCTCCCTTTCCGGCGGGGTGGCGGCCGCCCGGGCGCGGGCGGCCAAACCTCCAGTCTGCCGCATCCCGCCGCGGGCGTGGGGGTCCTGCCGGGCCGGGCCGGGCAAAACCCGCTGACGCCGTCCGGCCGCGCGGCGTACCTTCCGGGCATGAGTGAAGATCAGCAGCCCTTCGTGCCCGACGGCTTCGACGTGCCGCGCACCCTCGCCGGCGACGGTTTCCGGCTGGAGCCCCTCGGGGCGGAGCACAACGCGCGGGATCTCGCCGCCTGGAGCGGGAGCATCGCGCACGTCCGGGCCACGCCCGGCTTCGCGGGCCGGAACTGGCCGCCGCCGGAGGGGATGTCCGCCGAAGCGAACCTGGCCGACCTGGAACGGCACGCGCAGGACTTCGCCGAACGGCGCGGGTTCACGTACAGCGTGCTCGAAGCCCTCGAAGGCGGTGAGGACGTCATCGGGTGCCTGTACGTCTACCCGTCGAAGGAACACGACGGCCGGGTGCACGTCAGCTCCTGGGTGCGCGAGGACCGGGCGCACCTCGACGCCGTCGTGTACGAGACGGTCAGCGCCTGGCTGCGCGAGGTGTGGCCGTTCGGGACGGGGCTGGTCGACTACGCGCCCAGGTGAGGCAGCGGGCCCGCCGGGTAGGGGGTCTCCGCCGGGAGCAGCGCGCGGGCGGCGTCCAGGTCGCCCGCGCGGACCAGGCCGTGGATCTCCCGGGCCAGCGGGGTGACGTCGCGGATGGACACCGTCCACTCGTCGGCGTACGCCCGTGACGCCGGCCCCGACAGGCCCAGCTGCAGGGACCGGTGGGGCAGCGCGTTCAGGTGGAGGTCCCGCTCCGGGTCCCACTGCACCCGCGCCGGGGAGCCGGCCAGGGACGCCTTCCACGCCTCGCGGTCCGCGTGGACGCCGGGCACGTAGTGCGACAGGCAGGCCTGGGCGAGGGCCGAGTCGAAGCCCTCGCGGCTGATCTCGACCGCCAGGACGGTCTCCTGGTCGGCCTTGGAGGCCCAGCCGCAGCGGTACATCATCCACAGGAACGACGGCTTGATCCACGTCATCCGCTCCCGCTTCCACGCCGCAGGGAACCGCCCGTCGCGGGCCGCGGGCACGCCGAGGTGCGGGGCGTAGGCCTGGTAGACGGTGACGGTGGTGGCGGTGTGGGCGGCCCGGATCTGGTGCCGGGGGGTTTCGGGGGCGGGTGCGGGGGAGGGCCCGGTTCCGGATTCGGGTGCGGGTGTCGTGCCGGGTGCGGTCGGGGCCGCGGGCGTTGCTTCGGACATGCCGTCAGGGTGCCGGGTCGCCGTGGCCGGCGACCAGCGGTTTTCCGCGGCGGCCGCGGCCCGGCGGGCGCCGGCGCCGCTCAGACCTGGTCCTCCGCCAGCTCCGCCACCCCCGTGATCCGGTGCAGGGCGTACGTGCGGACCTCGTCCGCCGTGTGGTCGTACCCCGTGACGAAGCCGCCCTCCACCCGCACCGGGGCGATGACCCGCTGGCTCGCCGCCCCGTCCGCGTTCACGTACCCGATCCACACCGCCGACCCCGTCAGCGCCGCCGCCTGCACCGTCGCCAGGGTCTCCGCCGCGCTCGTACGCGGCAGCTCCCCCGGAACCCCCGACGACGACGCGGCCGCCGGCTCCTTGCGGACCGCCGTCGCCGCCAGGTCGCCCGCACGGATCGCCCGTACCGCCGCGCCCAGCAGCGTCGCGTCCGGCACCGGCGGCCCGTCCGGCACCGGCACCGGCGCCGAACGCGCCGGCGTGCGGTGCGCGTCGGCCCGCGCCACCAGCACGTCGCCGGTACGCGACTCCGCCGCCGGGGCGTACCCCATCGCCCGCAGCCCGTCCAGCAGCACCGCCGGGTCCGCCTGCGCCGCCAGCACCGTCGGCGCGAGACGCCGCAGACCCAGCCCCGCCGACCGCCGGTCGGCCAGGATCTCGCCCAGCATCGCGTCGTCGTCGCAGCGCACGTACGAGGACGCCGACCCCACCCTCAGGTGCCCGTGCCGCCGCGCCACGTCGTCGATCAGGTACGCCAGCGGCTGCGGCACCGGCGTACGGCTGTGCTCGGCGAGGAACGCGTGCAGGTCCGACGCCGCCTGCCCCGAGTCCAGCGCCCGCCGCACCGAACCCGGAGTGAACCGGTACACCGTCGCCCCGCCCTTGGACTCCACCTCCGCCAGCACCGCCAGCATCTCCGCCAGCGGACGCAGCAGCGGCCCCGGCGCCACCGCCGTCAGGTCCGCCTGCAACAGCACGTGGTCCACCGGCTCCGGCAGCAACGGCGCCAGCAGCCCCGCCGCATCCCCGTGCTCCAGCAGCGCCCGCCCGAACGCGCTGAGCGCACCCCGCCCCGTCACCCCCAGCACCTCGGCCTCGTGCAGCACCCACCGCGCGAGCCGGGCCCGCAGATCGCTCGTACCGCGCGCCGGCCGCTCCCACGCCAGCCGCTCCAGCACCACCTCCGGATCGGGCACCCCGCCCTCCGGCAGCTCCCCGACCAGGTCCAGGACCCGCCGCCGCACCTCCGGCGCCGCCGAACGGTCCAGGTCCGGGCCCAGCGCCGACAGCGTCCGACCCTTCGCGTCCTGCTCCCCGACCAGCCCCGGCGTACGCGTCGCCGGCAGCCACGCCGCCGCCAGCGCCGCCCACCGCTCCGCGGGCGGCAGCTCCCGCCAGTCGTCGAACGCGGGCGTCGGCGCGTACCGCTCGTCCGCCTCCCCGTCACTGGCCAGCAGCCCCGCCGCGTACGCCAGCTCCACCCAGAACGCCGCCTCCGACTCCCCGGTGTCCAGCGCCGCGGCCGTCCGCTTCAGGTCCCGCACCGCCAGCCCGCCCGCCCGCAGCACCAGCGGCCCCGCGTGCTCCCAGGCCTTCACCAGCTCCTCGACGGTGCCCAGCGCCGCCAGCGCCTGCCCGGCCGCGTTCGCGTCCACAAGCTGTGGACGGTGCTCCCGGTGCACGCCGACCACCGGTGCGACCGGCTCCGTACGCCGGTGCGCGAGCCCGCCCCGCAGGTGCAGCGCCACCTCCCTCGGCAGTACGACCGTCCGCGCCGAAGCCGGCAGCAACAGCCCCCGGTCCCGCAGCCAGCGCACCGGCGGCGTCGGCTCCGGCGTCACCTCCCCGTACGGCGGCCCCCACACGAGCCGCCCCAGCACCTGGTGCGCCTCCGCCGGAGCCTCGTCCAGCAGCGCCGACATCCGCTCCGGGTCGGTGAACAGCCCGGTCAGCGCCGCCACCGCCGACACCGGGTCGTGCGTCGCCGGCAGCCCGGCCGCCGCGACGATCTCCTGGACCCGGGTCGGCGACATGCCCGCCGTCGCCTCGGCGACCGTCGGACCCAGCCCCGTCGGGGAGGGCCGCTGCGCGGAGGGCGCGAGCAGCTCCCGGGCGGTACGGACCAGGCGCAGCCGCTCGTCGTCCCCCCACACCAGAGCCTGGTCCCGCAGCGTCCCCAGGGCCCGGGGCAGCGCGTCGCGGGCCTCCACGTCCTGCGAGTCCCCGCCGCCGGCGCCGGTGAGCAGCTCCTCCAGCACCGGGTACGGGCAGGGGTCCGGGGCCACCGCGAGGGCCTCGGCCGTCTGGAGCGCGAACCGGTCCAGCCGGTCCAGGGCGCGTACGACGGAGGCCCGGGTGCCGGCGCGGGTGGCCAGCTGGGTGACGTCGCCCGGCACCGGGTTCAGCAGATCGGGGCGGGCGTGCAGCAGGGCGGTGAGCGCCACGTCGTCGCGGGCGCGGAGCGCCTCGGCGAGGGAGCGCGGGGCGTTCGCCGCAGCGGTACTTGCCTCGGGCACGTTGGTCGCCTCCTGGTCACGCCGGCCGGACCGTCGGCCGGTCCCCATCCGGCCAACGGTATCCGCTGCGTCGTCGGCCGCTCCACGGACGCACGCGCTACCGTCGGGGGCGTGGGGATCGAGAGCGACCATCTGGTCTACGAATATCTGAGCCGCGTCGGGGACTTGGCGGCCCAGCGGCAGCTGTCGTCCGGTGACCGGATGAGGCTGGTTTCGGGGCTGCGGGACGAGATCGACCGCCGCCGCGCCAAGTACGAGCCCGACACCCCGGCGGCCGTACGCGGGATCCTGGACCGCATCGGCACGCCGGAGGAGGTCCTCGACACGGTCGGCGCGGCGGCCCGGGCGGCGACGGCCCCGCCAGTGGCCCCGGCCGTTCCGGCCCAGCGCACCCCCGAGGAGCTCCCGCGGAACGCCCCGCGGAACGTCCCGCCGCACCTGGCCGGGCTCGACGAGCTCGGGCCCTCCGGCGGAGCCGAACCCGACTGGTGGAGCCTGTCCCCGGGCGCCTCCGGGAGGGGGCGGGGGCCGCAGGTCGAGGGCTTCGCGGGCGGCATCGAGATCCCGGACCTCTTCGGGGAGGAGGCGGAGGAGGAACGGGCGGCGAAGGAGAAGCGCGAGGCCGCCCAGGACCCCGCCGCCGGGCCGGCCGCCGCGGCGGGGGGCCTCGTACGGTTCCTGCGCGACCGGCGCGAGAAGAAGAAGGCCGCCGCCCCGGAGGGGGAACCGAGGCCCCGCCCCCACGCGTTCCTCGTACTGGCGGCGGTACTGCTCCTCGCCGGGGCGCTCACCGGCTACTGGCTGCTGCTCGGCGCCGGCGCGCTGGTGGCGTACGCCTCGGGCGTCCTCGGACCCCGCGAGCGCAAGTGGGTCCTGCTCGGCCTGCCCGCCGCGGTCTTCACCCTCGCCATGCTCTGGCTCTGGGGCCGCGCCGCCGGCAACTGGGGCACCCCCATCCCCTCCGACCAGGTCGGCCCGTCCTTCCAGTCCCTCTGGCCCACCCTGGCCCGCACGGCGGGCGCGGTCACGGCGGCGTACCTGCTGTGGCGGTCGCGGAGGCGGTAGGGGGGCGGGGCGGTACGCGGCTCGCGGTTCGGGCCCGCTATCTCCCCCTCGACCCCGTGGGGTGGGGCGGGGGTTGCCCACCCGCCTCCCTGTCTGCGGGCCGGGGGATGGGGCGGTAGCCCCTCGCCCCGGATCAGAGCGGGTTGGGGGCTTCCCGTCAGTCCCATCGTCCTTCCGTGTCGTGCCGGCCTGTCAAGGGCGCTCCTTCGTCGCGTCACTTCGTGATCGCCTTCGGCGACCCTTGACAGACCGACCCGCCCCGGAAAGCCGAAAGACTGCCGGGAAACCCCCAAAGAAACGGCACGGTCCAGAGGAGGAGGGACGGGTCCCTCAGTGATGGGCGAGGGGCCGGGGGCCGGCCCGCCGGGCACCCGGGCCCCAAAAGTCCCGATCCCGGACCAGGGGCGCGACTACCCGCACGACAGGTCGACCAGAGCGGCCTGCGGAGCCCCCAGGCGCGACAGATCGCTACGCGCTCCTCACATCTCAGCGTCCGGCGACCGCCTGTGGCTGATATCCGCGGCTAGACCGGGGGGCGGCCGGGTGTGGGGGTGGGCGGGGGTGATGGGAGTGGTGGGCCGGGGTTGGGTGGCTGTTCGGGGTAGCCGGGGTTTCGGTGCTTTCCCATGGTGGTGTTCCTCCGGGTGAGCTTGTAGATGCCCAGGGGTGGGAAGAGGTCGACGCGGGTGGGGCTGTTCTGCTGGGCGCAGGGGACGCAGAGCAGGTCGCGGCGGGTGGTGTGGGTGGTGCGGGCGGCCTGGACGGGGTTTCGCCAGCAAGCCTCGCAGGTGACGACGTCGGTTGTGGTGGTGGTGAACTCGGTGGAGATCACCGTTCGCCGGCCAGGACGGGTGGCGGTTCGTCCCACAGGTGACGGTCCACGGAGAATCCGGCCCGTTCGATGGACCTGATGGTCCGGGCGAGCGCGTCCAGGTCGCCTTCCGTGCCCTGGGGGTTGGGGTAGTGGTCGACGAAGCCGCCCGCGTGCGCGCACAGCTGCTTGTAGAGGGCAGTGTGGAGGATCAGGGCGTGCCAGCCCTTGTCCACGAGCGGCGAGGGTGTCATGTCGTCGGCGACCTGGGCGGCCGTGGCGACGAACTTCAGGGCCTCGGTGACGATCCGGGTCGCCAGCTCGGGTTCCATGCCCGGGTTGTCGTCCAGGACGGTGGCACGCACCGCGCTGAACTGTGCGTCGTCCAGGGCGGGCGTCGGCGGGGTGGGGGGCTTGGTACCGCATGGTGGCGGTGGCGGTGGCGGAAAAGACATGCCTCTCCTCAAGGTGTCTGGGCGGCCGGCTCGATGTTGGCGACGGCGGTGGTGAACTCGCGGCCCGAGGCGCCCCGGACGTAAGCCAGTTCGGCCCAGCGCTCGATTCCGGTGTCGGAGACGTTCTCGTTGATCACCGCCATCAGCACGCCCTCGGCGCCGGAGGCGATGTCGCGGACGCGGTGGCGGAGGAGTCGGTGAGGGACGTACTCGTAGCACTCACTCATCGGCCACCTCGTCCTGAATTGATCCGGCTGGCCTGTCGGTTCACGGTTCCCCGCGCCATGTCGCACCTCTTCGTCGTTGCCTGACCTTCGGTGCGTCATCCTTCACCGCTGGTCAGCGGCGTAGGCGGATCATGCGCGTCTTGGACTAAAGATCATCTGAGGGCGGCGGCGCACCCGCTGAGGAAGGCTCGTGCGCCTTCCCCGAAGACGGCCCGCTCCTCCAGGTGCGAGAACTCTTGAAGGTGCCCCATCACGTCGCGGGGGTCCCGGAAGACCATCACCCCTGAGGACAGTTCGACCGTGGCCATCCGGTCGTCGTAGATCGTGAAGGTGTTCAGTGGTGCGGGCCCTGTGGGCACCGTCATGGGGATGACCCCGAGCCTGACGTTCGGCAGGTGAGTCAGCGAGGCCAAGTGGTCGATCTGCACGGCGAGTGCGTCGGCACCGACGAGAGGCCAGCGGACCGCTTGCTCTGTGAGGATGAAGGTGAACCGCTTCGAGCGGTCGTACAGCACCTGTTGCCGTTCGAGTTTCCTGGCGATCGTCCTCGAATGGTCGCCAGGGATGTGAGCGAGGCTTGCGCGGATGTACTCGGGCGTCGAGAGAAGCCCTGTGATCATCGACAGCATGAAGAAGCGGAAATCTGCCGACGACGCTTCAAGGCCGGCGAGCTCCAGCTGCTTCTTGTCGAGACCTTTGCGACGCATCCCACGGGCGCCTTGCCACTCCGTGTTCGCCAGCCGCGCCAGGCTCATGACCTGAGTGACCAGCGTCGGGGGCGCGTCGCAGGCGCGGAGGAGTTGTTCCACGTCCACCAGGGACGGGCGTACCTTGCCGTTCTCGATACGGCTGACCTTGGACTGCGACATGTTGCAGCGGGCAGCGACCCGGGCCCCTGCGAGCCCGGCCCGCTTGCGTACGGCCTTCAACAGGGCTGCCAGTTCCTCGCCTGACTGACCCAGTTCTTCGGGTTCGACCGTCACCTACTGACGTACTCCAGGAACGGAACGGACGCCTCGACGGCGATCCGCTGGTACTCGATGAACGGGCCGGGGTCGCCGGCGTACAGTTCGCGGCTGACCTGCTTGCCGTCGGCCTCGTAGTGCATGAGCACGACGGTGGAGCAGTCGAACATCCAGAAGTCCTGCACGTCGGGCAGCGGGTTCGGACGGTCGGTCACATCGAGGATGCGGATGTCTTCCCCGGCAGGGGCCTGGTGCTGGTAGTACCGGTCGAACTCGAACCGCAAGTAGTCGCTCAGCGGCCGATTGACGATGTGGACGCGTCCCACGTTCCGTGTGCGCACCATCTCGGTCCACGAGTCCTCGTACGGGCCAGGAAACCGAGCCCCGGCCTTGAAGGCTGCGAACTCTTCCGCTTCCTGCGGTACGAGGTACTGGGGGAGCGTCTCGAGCCGCCAGGCTTCCGTCTGGAACGTCTTGAACTTGGACGCCCAGTCCTCACCATCCAAGAGCACGGACGGCCTCCCTCAGCACGCTCTCGGGGATCTCCACAAGTCCTTCGCCGGCGGGCGGGGTGAAGGCCTCGGACAGGTCGCCCTGGACGATGATCGAACCGGACGCGGACCGGTAGACGTTCGGGCAGTCGCCCTGCCCGCACGGTCCGCCGTTGCCATTGCCGGTGAGCCTGGTCAGTTCCTCACGTGCCATGGGGAGCCCCCTCTGTGACAGGCCTCGAGCGGACCTGCTGACCATGACCGTACGGAAGCTCCCTACAGCCGTCCATGCGCGAACGGGAGTATGCACGTCTTCGCATAAACGCGTCGCCGAGCCGACGGCTGCCGATACAAGCCATCGGCTCCCTGGGCTGCTGTGTTCGTCCTCTGGTGCGGTATCAGCCCGAGACGGCCGCCGGCCGCCGAGAAATGAGGAGCGCGTAGCGATCTGTCGCGCCTGTCGGACTCCCAGGTCGATTTCTTCGTCCTCTGGTGCGGGTAACAGCCACAGGCGGTCGCCGGACGCTGAGATGTGAGGAGCGCGTAGCGATCTGTCGCGCCTGGGTGGTCCGCAGGCCGCTCTGGTCGACCTGTCGTGCGGGTAGCCGCGCCCCTGGCCCGGGATCGGGACTTTTGGGGGCCCGGATGCCCGGCGGGCCGGTCCCCGGCCCCTCGCTCATCGCTGAGGGACCCGTCCCTTCTCCTCTGGACCGTGCCGTTTCTTTGGGGGTTTCCCGGCAGTCTTTCGGCTTTCCGGGGCGGGTCGGTCTGTCAAGGGTCGCCGAAGGCGATCGCGTAGCGACGCGACGAAGGAGCGCCCTTGACAGGCCGGCCCGACACGGAAGGACGATGGGACTGACGGGAAGCCCCCAACCCGCTCAGAGACCGCCCAAGGGGATACCGCTCACCCGGCCCCCGGCCCGCACCCAGGGAGGCGGGTGGGCAACCACCGCCCCACCCCACAGGGTCGAGGGGGAGATAGCGGGCCCGCACCGCGAGCCCCCGTACACCCCCGCGTCAAGTCCCCGTCAAGTAAATCGGTACATAGCTGGCATTCCGCCAAAAAACGGCCGCCGGTCGGCCAACCTCCGTCCACGGTTCCGCACCCTCCTGGAGCCTCGGCACAATGGCGCTATGACCTCAGGCAGCCCCAGCCCCAGCCCCATCCCCCCGCAGCTCACCGTCGGCTTCGACCTCGACATGACGCTCATCGACTCCCGCCCCGGCATCAAGGCCGCCTACGAGGCCCTGTCCGCCAAGACCGGGGCGTACATCAACGCCGACGAGGCCATCACGCGCCTCGGGCCGCCGCTGGAGGAGGAGCTCGCGTACTGGTTCCCCGAGGAGGAGATCCCGGCGATGCGGGACCTCTACCGGGAGATCTACGTCGACCACGCCATCGAGCCGACCCCCGCCATGCCCGGGGCCCGCGAGGCGGTCAAGGCCGTGCAGGCGCTCGGCGGGCGGGCCATCGTCGTGACGGCGAAGAACGAGCCCAACGCCCGGCACCACCTGGAGCACCTGGGGATCGAGCCCGACGCCGTCATCGGCTGGCTCTGGGCCGAGGCCAAGGCCAAGGCGCTGCGCGAGTACGGGGCGCAGGTCTACGTCGGCGACCACATCGGCGACGTGCGCGGCGCCCGGACGGCCGGCGCGCTGTCGGTGGCGGTGCCGACCGGGCCGTGCGCGGAGTCGGAGCTGCGCGAGGCCGGTGCGGACGTGGTGCTGACCGACCTCACGGAGCTGCCGCAGTGGCTCGCGGAGTACGAGCGGGCCCGCGCGGCCTGAGGACGGCGCGCGTCAGGCGGCCTGGGACGCCCGGGCCGCCTTGCGCTGTGCGGCGGCGGAGCGGAGCACGCCCGCCGCGGAGATGGCGAAGCCGACGCCCATGAGCATGCACACGGCCCACGCGTACGACGGGAACGGGTCGGTCCCCAGGAACAGCGGGGCCATCGTCGCCAGGGTCGCCAGCGCGCCGACGATGAACACGATGCCGCCGGCCTTGATCAGGCCGTCGCCGGGCCGCGCTTCGTCGGGATGAGGAGTAACAGTCACCCCACCAGGGTAGTTCCCTGGCCGAAGCGGTGAAGCGGGAAGGACCGGGGAACGTCTTGTCAGCGGTTTCCGGACCATTAGCCTGGAGGAGGCGGGTCGAAGGACCCGCTGTACTGCTATCCGGAGCCGTTTACCACGGTTGCCCGGACCCGACGAGCACAAGGACAGAGGACGGACGTGCCTACCGGCAAGGTCAAGTGGTTCAACAGCGAGAAGGGCTTCGGCTTTCTCTCCCGTGACGACGGCGGCGACGTCTTCGTGCACTCGTCGGTGCTCCCGGCCGGCGTGGACGCCCTGAAGCCCGGGCAGCGGGTGGAGTTCGGAGTCGTCGCGGGACAGCGCGGTGACCAGGCACTTTCGGTGACGGTGCTGGATCCGGCGCCTTCGGTGGCGGCCGCCCAGCGCCGCAAGCCCGACGAGCTCGCATCGATCGTGCAGGACCTGACGACGCTGCTGGAGAACATCACCCCGATGTTGGAGCGCGGCCGCTACCCCGACAAGTCGCACGGCACGAAGATCGCCGGGCTGCTCCGCGCGGTGGCCGACCAGCTCGACGTCTGAGCGGGCCGAAGCAGCAAGCCGGTGCCCCGCTGCTCCATATGGAGCGGCGGGGCACCGTCGCGTCACGGGAAGCGCAGCGCGTCCGCCGGGACGGCCGGTACGAGGCCCTCGGCGGCGGCCCGGGTCAGCAGGCCGCGGACGGCCGCGTAACCGGCGTCGCCGAGGTCCGCGGTGAACTCGTTGACGTACAGCCCGATGTGCTGGTCGGCGACCGCCGGGTCCAGTTCCTGCGCGTGGGCGCGCACGTACGGCCGCGAGGCCTCCGGGTCGTCCCAGGCCATCCGTACCGACGTACGCGCCGACTCGGCCAGCGCGCGCAGCTTCTCGGCGCCCAGCGAGCGCTTGGCGATGATCGCGCCGAGCGGGATCGGCAGCCCGGTGGTGGACTCCCAGTGCTCGCCCATGTCGGCCAGGCAGTGCAGCCCGTAGTCCTGGTACGTGAACCGGGCCTCGTGGATGACGAGTCCCGCGTCCACCCGGCCGTCGCGCACGGCCGGCATGATCTCGTTGAACGGGAGGACGACGACCTTCCCGACCCCGTCCGGCAGCACGTCCGCCGCCCACAGCCGGAACAGCAGGTAGGCGGTGGAGCGTTCACTCGGCACCGCGACCGTGCCGGCGGACAGGTCCACGCCGGGTTCGCGGGTGAGGACGAGGGGGCCGCAGCCGCGGCCCAGGGCCCCGCCGCAGGGCAGCAGCGCGTACTCCTCCAGCACCCAGGGCAGTACGGCGTAGGACACCTTCAGCACGTCCAGTTCGCCGCGCTCGGCCATGCCGTTGGTGACGTCGATGTCGGCGAAGGTCACGTCGAGGGCGGGCGCGCCCGGGACACGGCCGTGGGCCCAGGCGTCGAAGACGAAGGTGTCGTTCGGGCAGGGCGAGTAGGCGATGGCGAGCGGTTCAGCCGTGTTCGCGGTGCTCGTGGTGGTCATGGCGCTCATGGCGTTCTCCCCAGTTGACGAGTACGGGTCCCAGTGCGCGGAATCCGGCGGTCAGGGCGGCGAGCGCGTCGCCGATGCGCCAGGCGGCCCGGTCGCGCGGTCCGACGGCGTTGGACACGGCGCGGACCTCCAGTACGGGCAGTCCGTGCGCGGCGGCGGCCTCCGCCACCCCGAAGCCCTCCATCGCCTCGGCCCCCGCCAGCGGGTGCCGGGCGGCGAGCTCGGCGGCGCGGGAGGCGCTGCCGGTGACGGTGGAAACGGTCAGGACGGGCGCGAGCAGCGCGCCGGTGGCCTCGGCGGCGAAGGCGGCGAGCTCGGCGGGCGGCAGGTGCACGCTGCGGCCGAAGCCGAGCTCCTGCACCGGCAGGAATCCCTCGGGGGTCTCGGCCCCCAGGTCGGCGGCGACGAGCGCGTCGGCGACCACCAGCGAGCCGAGCGGGGCGGCGGGCGCGAACCCGCCGCCGATGCCGGCGGAGATCACGAGGGAGTAGTCGGCCAGCGCGAGCGCGGTGGCCGTGGCGGCCGCGGCGGCGGCCGGGCCGACACCGCCGACGAGCACGTCGGCGGCGAGGCCGGGCAGGTCCCGGCGGGTGATGAGGTAGCCCCCGGGGAGCGTGCGCGGTTCGGGCGTGACCGGGTCCGGATGAGGGGTGAGACCGGCGGCCACGGAGTCGGCCTCCGCGGCCACCGCGGTCACGATCAGCGCGCGCACGCCGCTGCGCCCGCCGCTACTTCTTCAGCTTGAGCTTGAAGGTCCAGACGGAGAGGGGCTTGCCGTCCTCGCCGACCTGGACGAAGCCCAGGAGCTTCGACTGGGGCGCCTCGCCCTGGCCGCCGGTCGCGAAGACGTCGGCGCCCTGGAAGCTGCGGTAGGTGTTCGAGGAGGGCTCGGTGATCGGCTGTCCGTCGAGGACCGCCTGCCACTTCTTGCCGTCCTCGACGACCTCGGGCTCGACGCCCAGGCGCAGGGTGTCGCCGCGGCCGTACTCGACGGTCTTGGCCTTCTTGGGGTCCGTGAGGCAGTTCTGGACCTTGTCCATGGTGAGGTCCTGGCCGTTGGCGGCGCATTCGCCCTCGGACTCGGCGGACACCGACGAGCTGCCGACGGTCACCGTCGCGAGCGGGGTCGGCTTGTCGCCGCCACAGGCGGACAGGAGGAGGAGGCCGGCGGACACGGCTCCGAGGGCCGCGACGCTGCGGCGGGCCCTACCCGGGAAAAGCGGTGCGGTCATGAGCCGAAGGCTATCGGGCCGGTGGGCTGCGCCGCCGCACGGGGGTCCTTGGGCCGCGTCGGCCGTTGCCCTCCCGGGCGGGGGTGGGGTGCCGGTGTCCGGCTGCGCCGGTGGGGCGGTGGTGCCGCTGCGCGGGGCCGGGGTCCCCTACCCGCCCTTCGCCCGTTCCCCGGGGCTGCGCCCCGGACCCCTTCCTGGGGGCTCCGCCCCCAGACCCCCGCGCCTCAAACGCCGG
>NZ_JBWKEZ010000032.1:77392-90731 GCF_056434525.1 Streptomyces sp. NPDC044002 | reverse complement strand
ACTTCGTGATCGCCTTCGGCGACCCTTGACAGACCGACCCGCCCCGGAAAGCCGAAAGACTGCCGGGAAACCCCCAAAGAAACGGCACGGTCCAAGGGCAAGGGACGGGTCTCTCAGCGATGAGGCGAGGGGCCGGGCGTCGGCCGGCCGGGCATCCGGGCCCTCAGATGTCGACGTCCCGGGCCGGGGAGGCGACTACCCGCACGAGAGGCCGATCAGAGCGACCTCCAGGCCCCCCAAGCGCGACAGATCGCTACGCGCTCCTCGAATCTCAGCGTCTGGCGACCGGCCGGGGCTGATACCCGCACCAGAGGGCGAAATAGGCAGCCCAGGCAGCGGATGGGCGCGTCGGATCGCTACGCGCTCCTCTGATCTCGGCGGCTGACAGCCGTCCGGGGCTGGTGGCCGGCTCCTGGGCGCCATCATGAGGACATGCTGCATGTACTCGATTCCCCGGACGGACTGACCGACAGGGCGCGGCGTTTCCTGGCCGCGCGGGCCCGGACCGTTCCGTTCCCGAACATCGAGAACCCGGGCGACGCAGCGGTCGTGGAGCGTCTCGCCGCCTTTCCGGAGGTGGACAAGGACGTGATCCTCGCCGGTCTCCGCCGCGCGCAGGCCCGTTACGGCGGGCTGGTCTACCGGACTTCGGCGTGGTCGTTCGAGGAGGAGATCCGGTTCGAGCCGTGGCCCTTCTACGGGGCGAGCGCGGAACACGGGCCGCTGGGGGAGTTCATCGGCCACGGGGTGGCGCATCCCTACTCCGTGACGCTCCGAGGTGACGGCGCGGTGGTGTTCCGGTTCGGCCGGGACGTGGCGGTGTTCCCGGATCCCGACGCCCTCATCGAGGCGGACGCCCTGTACTGGGAGTGCGAGAGCTGGATTCCCGTGGTCGAGCCGAAGCCCGGACAGTCTCTGGCCGGGGTGTGGGAGGCGGCGTCCCGGCTGCCCCTGATCTGGGAGGGCCCTACGGAGTGGTGGTGGGAGTCCGACGGTTTCCGGGTGCACCTGTGGCGGACGTTCGCGGAGCTCTTCGAGCAGGAGCGTTTGGCGAAGTGGGGACTCTGGGCGCGGGACGAGGCGGGGGTGCAGGCCGCCCGACGGTTCCTCGCGGGCCTTCCCGCTAGGGTGGACGGCACATCGTGAACCGGAACAAGGAGCAGACGTGAGCGGCATCGCCCTGCAGCAGGAGATCGCCCGGGAACTCCAGGTCGCCGAGACCTTCGAGGCCGAGCGGGAGATCGAGCGCCGGGTGGCCTTCCTCACCGAGCGGCTGACCTCCACGGGTCTGCGGTCCCTCGTCCTGGGCATCAGCGGCGGTGTCGACTCGACCACCTCGGGCCGGCTCTGCCAGCTCGCCGTCGAGCGGGCCCGCGAGGCGGGGCATGAGGCGCAGTTCTACGCGATGCGGCTGCCCTACGGCGTCCAGGCCGACGAGCACGACGCGCAGCTCGCGCTCTCCTTCATCCAGGCCGACCACGTCCTGACCGTGGACATCAAGCCGGCCAGCGACGCGGCGCTCGAGGCCTCGGCGGCAGCGGGCGTGACCTTCCGCGACGCGCACCACCAGGACTTCGTGCACGGCAACATCAAGGCCCGCCAGCGCATGATCGCCCAGTACGCGGTGGCCGGCGCGCACGCGGGTCTGGTGGTCGGCACCGACCACGCCGCCGAGGCCATCTCCGGGTTCTTCACCAAGTTCGGCGACGGCGCGGCGGACGTGGTCCCGCTGACCGGCCTGACCAAGCGCCGGGTGCGCGCCATCGCCGACGCCCTGGGCGCCCCCGCCGAGCTGGTGTGGAAGACCCCGACGGCCGACCTGGAGACCCTCGACCCGGGCAAGGCGGACGAGGACGCCCTCGGCGTCACCTACGACGACATCGACGACTTCCTCGAAGGCAAGCCGGTGGACGCGCGCGCCTACGAGACGATCGTCAACCGCTACCGCCTCACCGAGCACAAGCGCCAGCTCCCCATCGCCCCCTGAGAACATCAGCCCCGGACAGCTGCCGGACGCTGAGATCAGAGAAGCGCGTAGCGATCCGACGCGCCCGCCGGCCCCATGGGCTGCCTATTTCGTCCTCTGGTGCGGGTATCGGCCCAGGACGGCCGCCGGACGCTGAGAGATGAGGAGCGCGTAGCGATCTGCTGCGCCCACGCGCTCCCCGGGCCGACCTGTTCGTCCTCTGGTGCGGGTAGTCGCGCCCTGGTCCGGGATCGGGACTCTTGAGGGCCCGGATGCCCGGCGGACCGGGCCCCGGCCCCTCGTCTCATCGCTGAGAGCCCGTCCTTCCACCATGGACCGTGCCGTTTCTTTGGGGGTTTCCCGGCAGTCTTTCGGCTTTCCGGTTCGGGCCGGTCGGTCAAGGGTGGCCGAAGGCCATCGCGTAGCGACGCGACCGAAGGGAGCGCCCTTGAGGGACCGGCCCGAACCGGAAGGACGATGGGACTGACGGGAAGCCCCCAACCAGCCCTGAGGCCGCCCCGCCGGTGCCCCGCTCCCTCACACCCCCTCAAGGAACCGGCCCACCGCTGCCGCGAAGGCTTCCGGCTCGGCGGTGTACACGAAGTGGTCGGTGTCGAGTTCCGTCAGGGCGGTGCCGGGGCGGCGTTCCGTCATGGCCCGGGCCTGGTCGGCCGGGATGACGCCCCGGGTGCCGCGGACGAGCAGTGCCGGGCAGGTGGAGGCCGTCCAGTCGGCCCAGTGGTCGCCGTGGACGTGGTGCTCGGAGTCGTGCATCTCCCGGGGGTGGAAGGGCAGGCGCCAGCTGCCGTCGGCGTTCTCCCGGAGCCGGTCGGAGAAGTACGGCGCGGCCGGCCCGAGGCTCGCTACCAGCGCCTCGCGGGTCGGGGCCTCGTACGGGAGCTGCAGCAGGAACGCCAGGGGGTTGGAGCCGTCCAGCCCGAGTGCGGCAGGGCCCTCGGCGTTGACGAGGGCGCTCACGCGCTCGGGGTGGCGCGCGGCGAACTGGTAGGCGTTGACGGCGCCGAGGGAGTGGCCGAGCAGGACGACGCGCTCCAGCCCCAGGTGGTCCAGGAGGGCGCGGATGTCGGAGAGGTACCCCTCCCGCGTGTAGTCGGTGGCGCGGTCGGACTCGCCCTGGCCGCGCTGGTCCGGGGCGATCACCCGCCACTCGGGGCCGAGGGCGCGGGCGAGGGCGGCGAACGTGGCGCCCTCGGACAGGTGCCCGTGCAGGGCGACCAGCGGGCGGCCGGTGCCGCCGAAGTCGAGGTACGACAACCGGCGGCCGTCGATGGTGAGTTCGGAGCGGGTGGCGGCGGCAGTGGTGAGGGCGTCGTTCGCGGTCATGGTGGTTCTTCCCTTCGCGGTCGGTTCGTTCGCGCCTTGACGTGAAGAACCATACCCAGGATCCATACGATTGTTCAATACGTTCGTATGAGACAGCCGTATGGATTTCGGGTCCCTCAACCCACCGGCACCTCCAGGTACGACGGCGTCGGCTCCGGCGAGGTGAACGCCAGCGTCGCGCGCGGGAGGTTGGCGTCCCCGTAGAGGGGGTCCCGGGCGGCCGCCACCAGCAGGAGCCGGTGCCCGCGCGGGACGTCGTACGCCGCGGCCTGGAGGTCGATGTCCGCGCCGATCAGGCTGTCGGGCGGGGAGTGCAGGTCGCTGAACGGCGCGTGTGTGATCAGCCGGGCGGAGCCGTCCGGGGCCAGGTCCAGGAGGTACGCGACGAAGGTGGAGCCGGAGTTCGCGGCGCGGTACGTCACGCGCAGGCGGGGTGTGCCCCGTACGCGGAGGGTCTCTTCGGCGGGGTCCCCGGCCCAGGCGGCGGTGACGGACGCGGCCGCGGCGGCGCCGATCTCGCCGCCCGGGTACGGCTTCGGGAGGCCCGCCATCTCCGCGTACCCGGACCGCACCACCGCGTCGGCCGCGGCGGCCGGGGTGTCCACCCCGCACAGCACGCCCGCCGTCCAGCCGTGCTCGGGCTCCCCGGCCAGCGCCCCGAACCCGGGCAGCACACCGCTGCCCAGCCCCCCGGACCCGGCCGGCGGTGCGCTGCCCGTGAGGTACAGACGGTGGACGGTCCCGCCCGGGGCGGGGAGGGCGGCGGAGGGTTCCAGGGCGCGGCTCCACATCACCTCGGAGCGCACCTCGTGCTCCTCCTCCACCCCGTTGGCGGCGCCGCACAGGTGGTGGTCGAGCCAGCGGTGCGCGTCCGTCCACACCGGGCTCGGCAGCCCCAGCAGCCCGGCGCTCTCGGGGCCGCCGTGGTCGCCGACGGACAGGTCGAGCCGCTTGGGGCCGGTGAGTTCGCGGAAGAGCCCCAGCGTCTGGTTGGCGGGGAAGACCGTCTCGTGCCAGGCGTGCGCGAGGAAGACCGCCACCCGCCTGCGGTTGAACTCCTTGACGTGCGCGGCCGGGGAGCGCTGCTGCGCCCACCGCAGGGCGCCATCGGCGTTCCGGTCGGCGAGGACGTCCTCCAGGGCCCGTTCCGTCTCCGGGCTGAGCCGGGCCCGGCCGGCCGACGCGAGCAGGGCCTGTACGGCGGCGGCGCGGCGGGTGGCGTTCTCGTACAGGACCTCGCCGAGGTCGCCCCACGCGCTGAGCGCCGCCACCGCGTCGACGCGGGGGTCGTGCGCGGCGACGAGCAGGCCGGTGCCGGCGCCGTACGAGACGCCGAGGAAGCCGATCCTGGTGACCGGGCCGGCGGCGCGTTCCAGGAGGTGGTCCAGGGCGCGTCTGCCGTCGGCGACGTCCAGCGGGCCGGCGAAGTCGGCCTGGCCGTCGGAGCGGCCGAACCCGCGGACGGTGTAGGCGAGTACGTCGTAGCCGCGCGCCGCGAACGCGGCGGCCTGGACGGCGTACGCGGTCCAGCCCAGGGCCGTCCACGGCGAGGGCATTACGAGGGCCGCGCGCGGCCCGGGGCCGGTGTGCCGCCAGAGCGCGGCGTCGAGCAGGTCCCCGCAGGCGCCGGTCACCTTGCCCCGGCTGAAGGCGGCCGCGGCCCGGGCCGCCCGCACGTCCGCGGCGCGCGCGGGCGGCAGGCCGGCGGGGTCGCCGCTCTCCAGGGCGGTGGCGAAGGCGGTGAGGGCGGTGGCGTCGAGCTCGGGATAGAGGGAGTGGGGTGCGGCTGGGTCAGCGGGATGCACGGCGGACCGTCCTCGTCGTCGAGTGGCGTGGCGGGGCGCGTGGAGGGAGGCGGTACGGGGCCGGCGGCGGTGGTCGGCGCCGGGTGCGGTGCGGTGCGGAGCCCGGCGCGGCGGCGGCTCGGGCGGGGAGCACCCAGTATCGGCGCGCGACGGGCGCGTGCAGGGCGCGTTCCCGGCGTACGGCCGGAACCGCCCCTGATCGTCTCCGGTGCGTCGAGGGGTGTTCCGGCCCCGGCCTCGGCCGGGCCTTGCGCGATGGCCGGTGCGGATCAAGTCGGCTTCGGTGGAACGGAATTGGGGGGAGTGGCGGGATCCGGACGCAGCTTGCAAAAATAATGCAAGCACGCTTGATTGTTTTAGCGGAGGCTGCCAGGCTTCCCCCCACGCCGAGAGGGGAGCACGCCGTGCCCGATCCGTCCGCCGAAGGCCGGTCCGCCACAGCCGCCACCGCTGCCACCGTCACCGCAACCACCACCACCGCCGCCGACGTCTTCGCCGGCCTCCTCGCCGACCTCCGCGAGGAGGGGCGTGAACTCGACTCGCTCGTCGGGGAGTTGCCGGAGCCCGCCTGGGCGTGGCCGACGCCCGCGCCCGGGTGGAGCGTCGCCCACCAGATCGCCCACCTGCACTGGACCGACCGGGCCGCGCTGCTCGCGCTCACCGATGCGGAGGGCTTCGCGCGGATGGTGGAGGAGGCGTTGAAGGCCCCCGAGTCGTTCGTCGACGAAGGCGCGGCGGAGGGCGCGGCGCTGGAGCCCGCGGAGCTGCTCGCCCGGTGGCGCGAGGGCCGGGCCGCGCTCGACGCGGCGCTGGCGGCGGCCTCGCCCGACGCCCGGTTCCCCTGGTACGGGCCGCCGATGAAGGCCGCGTCGATGGCGAGCGCCCGGCTGATGGAGACCTGGGCGCACGGCCAGGACGTGGCCGACGCGCTCGGCGTACCGCGCACCCCCACGGCCCGGCTGCGGCACGTCGCGCGGATCGGGGTCCGGGCGCGCGACTACGCGTACGCGGTACGGGGACTGCCGGTCCCGGAGGGGGAGTTCCGGGTGGAGCTGACCGCTCCGGACGGGGCCGGGGTGTGGGCGTACGGTCCGGCGGACGCCCCGCAGCGGATCACCGGGCCGGCGCTGGACTTCTGCCTGCTGGTCACCCAGCGCGCCCACCGCGCCGACCTCGCCCTCACCGCGACCGGGCCCGACGCCGACCGCTGGCTCGACATCGCCCAGGCCTTCGCCGGCCCGGCGGGCCGGGGCCGCGACCCGCAGGGCGGCGGGCGGTGACGCGCCGGCCGCTGCGCATCGGCAACGCGTCCGGCTTCTACGGGGACCGGTTCGACGCCGTGCGCGAGATGCTGACGGGCGGCCCGCTGGACGTGCTGACCGGCGACTACCTCGCCGAGCTCACCATGCTGATCCTCGGCCGGGACCGCCTGAAGAACCCGGACCTCGGCTACGCGAAGACCTTCCTGAGGCAGCTGGAGGAGGGCCTCGGGCTGGCGCACGACCGGGGCGTGCGGATCGTGACGAACGCCGGCGGGCTGAACCCGGCCGGGCTGGCGGCGGCGGTACGGGCGCTGGCGGCGAAGGTGGGGGTGCCCGTCTCCGTCGCGCACGTCGAGGGCGACGACCTGATGCCGTACGGGCAGGACGCGCTCACCGCCAACGCCTACCTGGGCGGCGCCGGGATCACCGCCTGCCTGCGGGCCGGAGCGGACGTGGTGGTGACCGGCCGGGTCACGGACGCGGCGCTGGTCAGCGGGCCGGCCGCCTGGTGGTTCGACTGGGGCCCGCAGGAGTACGACCGGCTGGCGGGCGCGGTGGTCGCCGGCCACGTCCTGGAGTGCGGTACGCAGGCCACCGGCGGCAACTACTCCTTCTTCACGCGGCACGACGTCCGGCGGCCCGGCTTCCCGCTGGCCGAGATCGCGGAGGACGGCTCCTCGGTCATCACCAAGCACCCGGGTACCGGCGGAGCCGTGACGGCCGGCACGGTCACCGCCCAACTCCTCTACGAGACCCAGGGTGTGCGCTACCTGGGCCCCGATGTGACGGCCCGCCTGGACACGGTCCGGCTGTCCGCGGCGGGCACGGACAGGGTGGCGGTCTCCGGCGTCCGGGGCGAGGCCCCGCCCGGCACCCTCAAGGCGGGGGTGACCCGGATCGGCGGCTGGCGCAACGAGGTCGTCTTCGTCCTGACCGGCCTGGACATCGAGGAGAAGGCGGCGCTGGTGCGTGCGCAGCTGGCGGAGCTCCTGGCCGGGGTGTCCCGCGCCGAGTGGACGCTGGCCCGTACGGACCACGAGGACGCGGAGACGCAGGAGACGGCGAGCGCGCTCCTGCGGCTGGTGGTCCGCGATCCGTCTCCCGACCGCGTGGGCCGGGCCCTGACCTCGGCGGCCGTCGAACTGGCCCTGGCCAGCTACCCGGGCTTCCACGTCACGGCCCCGCCGGCTGCCGCCCAGCCGTACGGCGTCTTCACCGCGACCACCGTGGCGGCGGACTCGGTCCCCCACACGGCGGTCCTGCCGGACGGCACCCCCCTGCCGGTGCGTGCCGCCTCGCCCGGGGGTCCGCCCGGCGGTCCGCCCGAGGGACCGCCCCAGGGTCCGCCCGGCCGGACCCCGGAGGCGTCCGAGGCGCGGGGGTCCGGGGGCGGAGCCCCCGAAGGGGCCCGGGGCGACGCCCCGGTTCCGGGAAGGGGCGGGGTGGGGGAGAGCCCCGCGGAGCCCCCGCCGGCCGCCGCGGCGCATCCGGCGGGGGCCACCCGGAGGGTGGCGCTGGGCAGGATCCTCGGGGCCCGCAGCGGCGACAAGGGCGGGGACGCCAACGTCGGGGTGTGGGCCGAGAGCGGCCCGGCCTGGGAGTGGGCCCGGGACACCCTCACCGTCGAAGCCTTCAAGGCGCTGCTCCCGGAGACGGCCCCACTGGAGGTGACCCGGCACGAGCTGCCGAACCTGCGCGCCCTGAACTTCACCGTCACCGGGATCCTCGGCGACGGCGTCGCCTCCGGGCACCGCTTCGACCCGCAGGCCAAGGCCCTCGGCGAATGGCTGCGCGCCCGCCACCTCGACGTCCCGGCCCACCTCCTCCACCGCGGTGGCGGGGGCCCCGCCACCCCGACACCCGCTCCTGAGGGGACCCGATGACCCGCCTCGGAACCACCGTCGACCCGCTCGCCGCCGAGCACGCGCAGGCCCGTACCGCCGCCCTGGAGCGGCTCGCGGAGCTCGACGCCGAGCACGCCAGGGCCCTCGCAGGCGGCGGGGAGAAGTACACCGCCCGGCACCGCGACCGCGGCAAGCTGCTGCCGCGCGAGCGGATCGAGCTGCTCCTCGACCCCGACACCCCGTTCCTGGAGCTGTCCCCGCTGGCCGCCTGGGGCAGCGACTACCCGGTCGGCGCCTCGATGGTCACCGGTATCGGCACCGTCGAGGGCGTCGAGTGCCTGATCACCGCCAACGACCCCACCGTCCGCGGCGGCGCCAGCAACCCCTGGACGCTGAAGAAGGCGCTGCGGGCCAACGAGATCGCCCTCCAGAACCGGCTGCCGTGCATCAGCCTCGTCGAGTCCGGCGGCGCGGACCTGCCCTCCCAGAAGGAGATCTTCATCCCGGGCGGGGCGGTCTTCCGCGACCTGACCCGGCTCTCCGCCGCCGGCATCCCGACCGTCGCCGTCGTCTTCGGCAACTCCACCGCCGGCGGCGCGTACATCCCCGGGATGTCCGACCACACCGTCATGATCAAGGACCGTTCGAAGGTGTTCCTCGGCGGTCCGCCCCTGGTCAAGATGGCCACCGGCGAGGAGAGCGACGACGAGTCCCTGGGCGGCGCCGACATGCACGCCCGCGTGTCCGGCCTCGCCGACCACTACGCCGTCGACGAGTACGACGCCATCCGCCAGGCCCGCCGCATCGTGGCCCGGCTCAACCACCGCAAGCCGTACGCCGAGCCGCCCCGGGCCCAGGAGCCGCTGTACGACCCGGAGGAGCTCCTCGGGATCGTCCCGCCCGACCTGAAGACCCCCTTCGATCCGCGCGAGGTCATCGCCCGCATCGTCGACGCCTCCGACTTCGACGAGTTCAAGCCCCTCTACGGCACCAGCCTGGTCACCGGCTGGGCCACCCTGCACGGCTACCCCGTCGGCATCCTCGCCAACGCCCAGGGGGTCCTCTTCAGCGCCGAGTCGCAGAAGGCCGCCCAGTTCATCCAGCTGGCGAACCAGCGCGACATCCCCCTCCTCTTCCTCCACAACACCACCGGCTACATGGTGGGCAAGGAGTACGAGCAGGGCGGCATCGTCAAACACGGCTCGATGATGATCAACGCGGTGTCCAACTCCCGGGTCCCGCACCTGTCCGTCCTCATCGGCGCGAGCTACGGCGCCGGCCACTACGGCATGTGCGGACGCGCCTACGAACCCCGGTTCCTCTTCGCCTGGCCCAGCGCCAAGTCCGCCGTCATGGGCCCCCAGCAGCTCGCCGGGGTGCTGTCGATCGTCTCCCGCCAGTCCGCCGCCGCCCGGGGACTGCCGTACGACGAGGAACAGGACGCCGGGATGCGGGCCTTCGTGGAGGCCCAGATCGAGTCCGAGTCCCTGCCCCTCTTCCTCTCCGGGCGGCTGTACGACGACGGGGTCATCGACCCCCGCGACACCCGTACCGTCCTCGGCCTGTGCCTGTCGGCCGTCCACAACGCCCCCGTCGAGGGCGCCCGCGGCGGCTTCGGCGTCTTCCGGATGTGAGCCCCCAGATGACCGCACCGATCACTTCGGCCGCCTCGGCCACTTCGACCACCCCGACCAACTCCACGACCTCGCCGACCCCGATCACGTCCCTCCTCGTCGCCAACCGGGGCGAGATCGCCGTCCGGATCTTCCGCACGGCCCGCGAGCTGGGCCTGTCCACGGTCGCCGTCCACTCCGACCCCGACGCCGACGCCCTGCACGTCCGCCACGCCGACGCGGCCGTCCGACTGCCCGGGGCCGCGCCCGCCGACACCTACCTGCGCGGCGACCTGCTGATCGCGGCGGCCCGCGCGGCCGGTGCGGACGCCGTGCACCCCGGGTACGGCTTCCTCTCCGAGAACGCCGGCTTCGCCCGGCAGGTCCTGGCCGCCGGCCTGGCCTGGGTCGGCCCGCCGCCCGAGGCCATCGAGGCCATGGCCTCCAAGACCCGGGCCAAGGAGCTCGTGCGCGCCGCGGGCGTCCCCCTCCTCGACCCCGTCGACCCGGCCGCCGCCACGGCCGCCGACCTGCCGCTCCTGCTCAAGGCCGCGGCGGGCGGCGGCGGCCGCGGGATGCGCGTCGTACGCGACCTCGACTCCCTCAAGGAGTCCCTGGAGGCGGCCCGGGCCGAGGCCCTCTCGGCCTTCGGGGACCACGAGGTCTTCGCCGAGCCCTACGTGGAGCGCGGCCGGCACGTCGAGGTGCAGGTCCTCGCCGACGCCCACGGCACCGTCTGGGCGCTCGGCACCCGCGACTGCTCCCTCCAGCGCCGCCACCAGAAGGTCATCGAGGAGGCCCCCGCGCCCGGCCTGCCAGAAACCCTGCGCGAGACCCTCCACACGGCCGCCGTCGCCGCCGCCCGCGCGGTCTCCTACCGGGGCGCCGGCACCGTCGAGTTCCTCGTCGGCGCCGACGGCCGCCCGTACTTCCTGGAAATGAACACCCGGCTCCAGGTGGAACACCCCGTCACCGAAGCGGTCTTCGGCCTCGACCTGGTTGCCCTCCAGCTGCGCATCGCCGAGGGTCGGCCCCTGCCCCTCACCCCGCCCGCGCCCTCCGGCCACGCCGTCGAGGCCCGCCTCTACGCGGAGGATCCGGCCCACGACTGGCGCCCGCAGACCGGGGTGCTGCACACCCTCGACCTCCCCGGCCACGTCCGCGTGGACACCGGCTTCACCGCAGGCGACACCGTCGGCGTCCACTACGACCCCATGCTCGCCAAGGTCGTCGCCCACGCCCCGACCCGCGCCGAGGCGGTCCGGATCCTCGCGGACGCCCTGTCCCGGGCCCGGATCCACGGCCTGACCACCAACCGCGACCTCCTCGTGGGCTCCCTGCGCCACCCCGAGTTCGCCGCCGCCCGGCTCGACACCGGCTTCTACGAACGCCACCTCGACGCCCTCGTCGAAGCCGCCCCGGACCCCGCGCTCGCCTGCCTGGCCGCGGCCCTCGCCGAAGCGGCCCCGGCCCCCGGCGCCCCCCTCGCCGCCCGCCTCGGCGGCTGGCGCAACCTCCGCTCCCAGCCCCGGACCCGCCGCTACACCGTGGCGGGCACCGAGCACGAGGCCCGCTACGACCCGCTGGAGGACCCGGACGTCCGCGTCCTGGAAGCCACGCCCGACACGGTCACCCTCGAAGTCGGGGGCGTCCGGCGGATGTTCCACGTGAAACGCAAATCGAACACGGTCTACGTGGACTCCGTGCTCGGCTCCCACACCCTCGTGCCCGTACCCCGGTTCCCCGATCCCCAGGACCGCACCGAACCGGGCTCCCTGCTCGCCCCCATGCCCGGCACCGTCGTCCGCATCGCCGAGGGCCTCGCCCCCGGCAGCACCGTCACCGCCGGGCAGCCCCTGCTGTGGCTGGAGGCCATGAAGATGGAGCACCGCATCCTCGCCCCCGCCTCCGGCACGCTCACCGCGCTCCACGCCGTCACCGGCCGCCAGGTCGAGTTCGGCGCCCTGCTCGCCGTCGTCCAGGAGGAACAGCCGTGATCGAGACCGAAGAGCACCAGGCCCTGCGCGCCGCCGTGTCCGCCCTCGGGCAGCGCTACGGCCGCGACTACCTCGCCCGCGTCGCCCGCGAGGGCCGCCACCCCGACGAGCTGTGGGCCGACGCCGCCAAGCTCGGCTACCTCGGCGTCAACCTCCCCGAGGAGTACGGCGGCGGGGGCGGCGGCATCGCCGAACTCTCCATCGTCCTCGAAGAGCTGGGCGCGGCGGGCTGTCCCCTCCTCATGATGGTGGTCTCGCCGGCCATCTGCGGCACGGTCATCGCCCGCTTCGGCACCGACGCCCAGAAGAGCGCCTGGCTGCCCGGCCTCGCGGACGGCAGCCGCACCATGGCCTTCGGGATCACCGAACCCGACGCCGGCTCCAACTCCCACCGCATCACCACCACCGCCCGGCGCGACGGCGACGACTGGATCCTCACCGGCCGCAAGGTCTTCATCTCCGGCGTGGACATCGCCGACGCCACGCTCGTCGTCGGCCGCACGGAGGACGCCCGCACGGGCCGCCTCAAGCCCTGCCTGTTCATCGTCCCCCGCGACGCCCCGGGCTTCTCCCGCTCGGTCATCGACATGGAACTCCAGGCGGCGGAGAAGCAGTTCGAACTGGTCCTGGACGAGGTCCGCCTGCCCTCCTCCGCCCTGGTCGGCGACGAGGACGCGGGCCTCCTCCAGCTCTTCGCCGGCCTCAACCCGGAGCGCGTGATGACGGCGGCCTTCGCCATAGGCATGGGCCGCTACGCCCTCGGCCGGGCGGTGGAGTACGCGAAGACCCGCCAGGTCTGGAAGGAGCCGATCGGCGCCCACCAGGCCATCGCCCACCCCCTGGCGGCGGCGCACGTCGAGCTGGAACTCGCCGGCCTGATGATGCGGAAGGCGGCCGCGCTGTACGACGCGGGGGACGACGTCGGGGCCGGCGAGGCGGCGAACATGGCGAAGTACGCGGCGGGGGAGGCGTGCGTGCGGGCGGTGGACCAGGCGGTGCACACCCTCGGCGGCAACGGCCTCACCCGCGAGTACGGCCTCGCCTCCCTGATCACGGCGTCCCGCGTCGCCCGCATCGCCCCGGTCAGCCGGGAGATGATCCTCAACTTCGTCTCCCACCAGACGCTGGGCCTCCCCAAGTCGTACTGACCTTCCTGACGCCGGCGGGGCCGGTTCGGGTGTCCGGTGCCGGTGGGTCGGGTGCGGGTGGGTGGGCCGCTGCGCGGGGCTGGTCCCCTACCCGCCCTTCCACCGTTCCCCGGGCTCCGCCCGGACCCGCGCCTCAAACGCCGGCGAGGCTGAAAGGCCCCGGGGCTCCGCCCCGGACCCCGATACCGGGCGCTCCGCGCCCGGTGCGCTCAATCGCCGCGCGGGCTGGAATTTCGCTGCGCGAAATCCAGCCCCGCCGGCACCCTCCAGCCTCGCCGGCGTTTGAGGCGCGGGGGTGGGGGGGGGGGGGAACAGCACAAGGGGAGGGGGCGGCCCGAGGAAGAGTAGGGGGGGGGGGAG
>NZ_JBWKEZ010000032.1:16335-77382 GCF_056434525.1 Streptomyces sp. NPDC044002 | reverse complement strand
TTCGTGTCTCCGTTTTGCTTCTGCTTTCGGCGTCCTATCCCCTCTCGCCCTCCCCTCCCCCCCCCCCCCTCTCCCCCCGCCCCCCCCCCCCCCCCCCCCCCCCGGAACGGTGGAAGGGCGGGTAGGGGACAGCCCCGCGCAGCGGCCCACCCGACCCGGTGCCCCGGTACGGCCCACCGGCCCCGCAGGGCCCCGCAGGGCCCCGCACGGCAACGCTCGCAACCGCCCGGCCAGGGCAAGGGCTACCCTGCCCCCGAGGGGGGCCGGCCGGGTCCGCCCGATGACCCCTCCGGAGGAGACATGGCCCCATTCGTGCACGCCGCCCGGGCGGCGACCGGCATCACCACCCTCACCCTCGACTCCCCGGCCAACCGCAACGCGCTCTCCGCCCGGCTCGTCGCCGAGCTCCGCGAGGCCCTGGCCGGTGCGGCCGCCGACCCCGGCACCCGGGCGGTGCTCCTCACCCACACCGGCAACACCTTCTGCGCGGGCGCCGACCTGAAGTCCCCCTGCGACCCCGGCGACTTCCTCGCCCTGCTCCGCGAGATCACCGCACTGCCCAAGCCGGTCGTCGCCCGCGTCACCGGGCACGTCCGGGCCGGCGGCCTCGGCCTGCTCGGCGCCTGTGACATCGCCGCCGCCGGGCCGCAGTCCTCGTACGCCTTCACCGAGACCCACCTCGGCCTCGCACCCGCCGTCATCTCCATGACCGTGCTGCCGCGCCTCGACCCCCGCGCCGCCTCCCGCTACCTCCTGACCGCCGAGGCCTTCGACGCCGCCGAGGCCGCCCGCATAGGGCTGCTCACCGTCCATGCCGCCGACGACGTCGACACCGCCCTCGCCCCCGTCCTCGACGGCCTCCGCAAGGCCTCCCCGCAGGCCCTCGCCGAGACGAAGGCCATGGTCGCCGCCGGGGTGCGCGAGGCCCTGGAGCGCGACGGGGCCCGCCTGACGGAGCTCTCCGCGCGGCTGTTCGCCTCCGCCGAGGCCCGCGAGGGCATCACCGCCCGCTTCGAGCGCCGGGACCCGTCATGGGTACGGTGACCGGCGCCGTCCCCAAGCAGGCGCGCAGCCGCGTCACCCGGCGCCACCTGCTGGAGGCGGCCGTGTCCTGCCTCGCCGAACACGGCTGGGCCGGCTCCACCGTCGCCGTCGTCGCCGAACGCGCCGGCGTCTCGCGCGGGGCGGCCCAGCACCACTTCCCCACCCGCGAGTCCCTCTTCACCGCCGCGGTCGAGTACGTCTCCGAGGAACGCTCCACCGCCCTGCGGGAGCTCTTCCAGACCACCCCGGCCCCGCGCCCCCGCGCCGCGGTCGTCGAGGCCCTGGTCGACCTGTACACCGGCGCCCTGTTCCGCGCCGCGCTCCAGCTGTGGGTGGCCGCGTCCAACGAGGAGCAGCTGCGCCCCCAGGTCGTCGAACTGGAGGCCCGCGTCGGCCGGGAGACCCACCGGATCGCCGTCGAGCTGCTGGGCGCGGACGAATCGCTGCCGGGCGTACGGGAGACCGTGCAGGGCCTGCTGGACATGGCGCGCGGTCTGGGCCTGGCCAACGTCCTGACCGACGACACGGCCCGCCGGGCCCGTGTGGTCGCCCAGTGGTCGAGGCTGATCGACGCCGCCCTCGGGTGAACCGCCGGGAACGCGCGAGGGCGCCGCACCCCGTCGGGGATGCGGCGCCCTGGACGGGGGTGCCTCAGGCGGTGGCGGCGATGTCCGCGTAGCCCTCGATGTCACGGGGGTCCCGGCGGCCCGGTCCCACGTACCGCGCCGACGGCCGCACCAGGCGGCCCGTGCGCTTCTGCTCCAGGATGTGCGCCGACCAGCCGGCGGTGCGGGCGCAGCTGAACATGGAGGTGAACATGTGCGCCGGGACCTCCGCGAAGTCCAGCATGATCGCGGCCCAGAACTCCACGTTGGTGGCGAGCACCCGGTCGGGGCGGCGGGCGTGCAGCTCCTCCAGGGCGGCCTTCTCCAGGGCGGCGGCGACCTCGTAGCGCGGGGCGTCCAGCTCCTTGGCGGTGCGGCGCAGCACGCGGGCGCGGGGGTCCTCGGCGCGGTAGACGCGGTGGCCGAAGCCCATCAGCCGCTCGCCCTTGTCGAGGGCCTTCTTCACGTACGCCACGGCGTCGCCGGTGCGCTCGATCTCCTCGATCATGCCGAGGACGCGGGACGGGGCGCCGCCGTGGAGCGGCCCGGACATGGCGCCCACGGCACCCGACAGGGCGGCGGCGACGTCGGCACCCGTCGAGGCGATGACGCGCGCGGTGAAGGTGGAGGCGTTCATGCCGTGCTCGGCGGCGGAGGTCCAGTAGGCGTCGACGGCCTTGACGTGCCGGGGGTCGGGCTCGCCCCGCCAGCGGATCATGAACCGTTCGACGACGGACTCGGCCTTGTCGATCTCGCGCTGCGGCACCATGGGCAGGCCCTGGCCGCGGGCGGACTGGGCGACGTACGACAGGGCCATGACGGCGGCCCGGGCGAGGTCGTCGCGGGCGGTCTGCTCGTCGATGTCGAGGAGCGGTTTCAGACCCCACACGGGGGCGAGCATGGCGAGCGCGGACTGCACGTCGACGCGGATGTCACCGGAGTGCACCGGGATGGGGAAGGGCTCCGCGGCGGGCAGGCCGGGGTTGAAGGCACCGTCGACGAGGAGGCCCCAGACGTTCCCGAAGGAGACGTGGCCGACCAGGTCTTCGATGTCCACCCCCCGGTAGCGGAGCGATCCGCCTTCCTTGTCCGGCTCGGCGATCTCCGTCTCGAACGCGACGACCCCTTCGAGTCCGGGTACGAAATCGGACATCAGGCGGCTCCTCAGGTAGTGCGAACACGCGCGGTTCCCGGCGTGATTCGCGGTCCGACGCGGTCATCCCCGTTGATGCCCGGCGCGGCCGAAGGTCATCCGTGCGGAACCCTCGGACCGGCCCCAAGATTTTGTCCGTTCCGGTGGGCGTGCGGAAGCGTGACATACGGCACACCGGCACCCGGCGTACTGCGGCAGGATGACCGTGTGACCGATCAGGACATTGACCCCGCCGTCATGCGCAAGCAGTACCGCTCCGAGATCGTCGAGGAGGCGGGCCTCGCCGACGACCCGATGGCGCAGTTCGCCCTGTGGTTCGCGCAGGCGGCCGACTCGCACCTCTTCGAACCCAACGCGATGGTCGTCTCGACCGCCACCGCCGGGGGCCGGCCCAGCTCACGGACGGTGCTGCTGAAGCAGTTCGACTCGCGGGGCTTCGTCTTCTTCACCAACTACGGCTCCCGCAAGGTGCGGGAGATCGACGAGAACCCGTACGTCTCGCTGCTCTTCCCCTGGCACCCCATCGCCCGGCAGGTCATCGTCACGGGCCGGGCCGAGCGGATCGGCCGGGACGAGACGGCCGCCTACTTCCGGTCGCGTCCGCACGGCTCGCAGCTGGGGGCGTGGGCGAGCGCGCAGTCCACGGTGATCGGCTCGCGGGCGGAGCTGGACCGCCGTTACGCGGAGCTGGCGGCGCGGTATCCGGAGGGGGAGCAGGTGCCGGTGCCGCCGGAGTGGGGCGGGCTGCGGGTGCTGCCCGACGCGCTGGAGTTCTGGCAGGGGCACGAGAACCGGCTGCACGACCGGCTGCGGTACGTGCTGGACGGGGACAAGTGGCGCGTGGAGCGGCTCTGCCCGTAGCGGCGTCGGCGGTCGCGGGGCCGGGTGGTGCCGGTGGCCGCCGCCGGGGTTCCGTCCTGCGGCTGCCCGGGTCCGGCGGAGCCTGAACGCAGGCGACCCGCGGTCTCGGGTTCCTCTCCTGCAGTGAGAGGAGCCGGCCGGACGTGCCGGCGAGACCGCGGGTCGGGTGACTGCTGGGATTGGCGCCGGGCGGTTTCCGCCGGGCACCGCACTGGGTGCGTTGCTGACGACGGGCCCTTAGCCCGCAGCCACCTCACGCGTCCGGTTTCCGTACATTTCGGGAACCACCTCCCTTCTCGTGTACGGCAGAGCCTAGATCGCCGTCCCGGGGCCCTCAAGCGATTTAACGCGCGGGTTTCCGGGCGGACATTCCGGGAGGTATCCGGGAGGATTCCGGGAAGCGGGTGTGGCCTGGGTCACGTTCCAGTTCAATGATCTGACGTGCCGCACACGCGAACACCTGCAGGGGGTGCCAGGTGAGTGCTTCCGGACGTGGTGACACCGCCGACGATCTGCTCGCAGCGCTGCTCGACGGGATGGACGCCGCCCTGTGCGCGTTCGACTCCGACGGCGTGATCACCCACTGGAACCGCGAGGCCGAGCGGATCCTCGGCTGGAGCGCCGCCGAGGCGGTGGGACGGCGCGGGTTCGACGGCTGGGCGGTCCGGGCCGCCGACGCGGACGACGTGCAGGACCGGCTGATGTCCGCGCAGGACGCGCCGGGCCGGCAGGTGCACGAGTTCGCCCTGCTGACCAAGGACGGCGGGCGGATCCTCGTACGCACCCAGTCCGCCGGGGTGCCCGGCGCCGACGGGAAGCCGGCCGGGGTCTACTGCGCCTTCAGCGAGGTCCACGCCCAGATCGACCTGGAACGCTCCATCGCCCTCAGCGAGGCGCTGATGGACGACGCCTCCTGGGGGGTCGTCCTCGTCGACGTGGACCTGCGCCCGGCGGTGGTCAACGCGCACGCCGCCCGCGCCTTCGGAGCCGGGCGCAGCGCGCTGCTCGGGCGGCCGCTCGGGGACCTGCTGGAGCAGGGCGTCGAGGAGCTGGAGGGCGCGCTCCAGCACGTACTGGCCGAGGGGGCGCCGCCGGCGCCGCTGGAGCTGTGGGTGTCGGTGCGGACCCCGGAGGGGGTGCGGCGGCGGTGCTGGCGGTGCGGGTTCCTGCGGCTGGGGTCGCCGCTCGCGGAGGAGCCGGTGCCGCTGGGGGTGGGCTGGCTGTTCCAGGACGTCACCGAGGCCCGGCAGGCCGAGCTGGACACCGGGCAGCTGCGGTTCCGGGCCAACCAGCTGTACCGGGCGGGGCGGGCCGCCGCCGAGTGCGAGGACCCGGCGGAGGCGGCCGCCGTACGGCTGGACTTCGCGCTGGCCGGCTTCGCGGAGCACGCGCTGCTCGACGTGCTGGAGCCGGGCGCGGGCGGGCGCCTGGTCCGCTCGGCGGTGTCCCCGTCGGGGCTGGCGCCGCTGCTGCCCGGGCCGGGGGCGATCCCGGTCCGGTACGAGGCCGCGCACCCGGCGCTCCAGGCCCTGGACCGGCTCGGCCCGGTCCGGGCCAGCGCCCCGGCCGGCGGGGCGGCCGAGGCGTGGGCCGGCTCCCGCCGGTGGCCCCCGGGCGCGGCGCACGCGCTGTGCGCGGTCCTCCGCAGCCGCGGCCGCACCCTGGGCGTGCTGACCTTCCTCCGCGGCCCGTCCCGGCCGGCGTTCGACCGCGCGGACGCCTCCTACGCGGAGGAGGTGGCGGCCCGGGTCGCAGCCGACCTCGACCTGGCCCGCCCCCCTGCCTGACCGGGACTCGGCCCTGCGGGGCTGGTCCCCTACCCGCCCTTCCACCGTTCCCAGGGGCGCTGCCCCTGACCCCGGTCCTCAAACGCCGGACGGGCTGAAAGAGCCGGGCGCTGCGCGCCCGGTGCGCTCAAATGCCGCGCGGGCTGGAGTGCGCAGCGCACTTCCAGCCCCGCCGGCGTTTGAGGCGCGGGGGTCTGGGGGCGGAGCCCCCAGGAGGGGTCCGGGCGCAGCCCGGGGAACGGGCGAAGGGCGGGGCGCGGAGCAGCCCGCGCAGCGGCACCCCCACGCCCGGGCCCGCCGCCGGGCGGCACACCGGCCCCGGCCGCAGCCGCGCCCCGGCGGCAACCCCGGCCCCCGGCGGCAACCCCGGCCCCCGGCGGCACACCGGCCCCTGGCCGCACACCGGCCCCTGGCCGCACACCGGCCCCTGGCCGCAGCCCGGTCCCCGCCCGGCCAGGGCAAGGGCACGGGCCTAGTGCCGGAAGAAGATCCGGTCCCCGTACTCCTGCATGACCCGCCCGTTCCACTCGTGCCCGCCGTCCACGTTCCCGGACCTCAGCAGCGGCGGCTCCACCCCCCGCGCCACCAGCTCCCCGGCGGCGGCCGCCATCACCGCCTGCATGATCGCGCTCGTCACCACCGTCGACGCGGGAGCGAACGGCGCGTCGATGCCGTCCAGCGACAGCTCCGCGTCGCCGACCGCGATCTTGCTGTCGAGCACGATGTCGCAGTGGTCCTTCAGGAAGGTGCCCGAGACGTGCCGTGACTTCGTCCCCGTCGCGTACGCCACCGACGTCACGCCGATGACCTTCAGGCCGATCGCGCGCGCGTTCATCGCCATCTCGACCGGGAGGGCGTTCCGCCCGGACAGCGAGATGATGACGAGGACGTCCCCCGCCGAGGCGGGGCTGCTGTCCAGGACCGCCCCGGCGAGCCCGTCGACGCGTTCCAGCGCGCTGCCCAGCGTCGCCGGCATGACGTCGACGCCCGCCGTGCCGGGGACGGCGAGGAAGTTCATCAGCGCGAGCCCGCCGGCCCGGTAGACCACGTCCTGCGCGGGGAGCGAGGAGTGCCCGGCGCCGAAGGCGAAGAGCCGGTTGCCGGAGGCGACGGCCTCGGCGATCACGGTCCCGGCCTCGTTGATCCGTGAGCCCTCCTCGTCGCGCACCCGCTCCAGCAGGCCGATGGCGGCGTCGAAGAACTGCCCGGCCAGCTTGCTCTCGCTCATACGCCGTAGGCCTTCCAGGGTGTGGGGTGTCGGGTGGGTGTGCGGCGGCTGCGCCGCCGTGGTCCGCCGTGGTCCGCCGCTCACCGTGCGGTCTGGACCAAGGGCGTGTCAATACGGCCGTCAATCCGGGCGCGGGCGGGCCGCGGCCGGATGTCCCGTACGCGCCTTGACGTTCGGGGGCGCTCGACGCGGGACGGTTGTCGGCCCGATGCGTCAGAATTGGGGACAGGGCCAGCGCACGCAATCCGAGGGGCACGAATGTCCGGACTGATCGACACCACGGAGATGTATCTCCGCACCATCCTGGAGCTGGAAGAGGAAGGTGTGGTCCCCATGCGCGCCCGGATCGCCGAGCGGCTGGACCAGAGCGGCCCGACGGTGAGCCAGACCGTGGCGCGCATGGAGCGTGACGGGCTGGTCGCGGTGGCCAGCGACCGGCACCTGGAGCTGACGGACGAGGGCCGCAAGCTCGCGACGCGCGTGATGCGCAAGCACCGCCTCGCCGAGTGTCTCCTCGTCGACGTGATCGGCCTGGAGTGGGAGCAGGTGCACGCGGAGGCCTGCCGCTGGGAGCACGTGATGAGCGAGGCGGTGGAGCGGCGGGTGCTGGAGCTGCTGCGCCACCCGACGGAGTCCCCGTACGGGAACCCGATCCCGGGCCTGGAGGAGCTGGGGGAGAAGGCCGAGGCGGACCCGTTCCTGGAGGACGGCATGCTGAGCCTGTCCGACCTGGATCCGGGCACCGAGGGCAAGACGGTGGTCGTGCGCCGGATCGGTGAGCCGATCCAGACCGACGCCCAGCTGATGTACACGCTGCGCCGGGCGGGCGTGCAGCCCGGCTCCGTCGTGAGCGTGACGGAGTCCCCGGGCGGGGTGCTGGTCGGCAGCGGCGGCGAGGCCGCGGAGCTGGACGCGGACATCGCCTCGCACGTGTTCGTCGCCAAGCGCTGAAGCGGTCGGGGCGGCGCCCCGAGGGTGTTGACGGCCGGCGGCCAGGCGCCGCCGGTCGGCCGGACGCAAGGCGGTCCCGGCGCCTTCCGGCGCCGGGACCGATCCTCCCCTTGCTGACCTGGAGCCCCGAGCTCTCAAGGTCATCCCCTTCGGACCGTCTTCCCCGAGCGGCCCGCCTCCCTGCTGAAAGGATCTCCATCGGCAGCGGCGGTCAATCCTTGAGCAAGGTCACTCGAAAGAGCGGTGTTGTCGGCGAGACGCCCGTTTTCGAATGCGGGTTCGATAGTCTGGCCGGGAGCGAAGGGGGTGCATCTCCGGTGGTACAGCGCATCGATGTGACAGGTGCCGACGGCGTACGCCTGGCCGCCTGGGAGTTCCGGGACCCGCCCGCCGAGCCACGGAAACCGGCGGTCCTGTTACTCCACGGCCTGATGGGCCGCGCCCTCCACTGGGCCGGCACCGCGCGCTGGCTGGGCGAGCACCGCCGCGTCATCGCCCTCGACCAGCGGGGCCACGGCCACAGCGGCCATCCCGCCCCCGGCCCCGACCGGCCCGCGCGCCTGAGCCGCGAGGCCTTCGTCGCCGACGCCGAGACCGTCATCGAACAGCTCGGGATCGGCCCCGTCATCCTCATCGGCCACTCCATGGGCGCCCTCACCGGCTGGCAGCTCGCCGCCCGGCGCCCCGATCTGGTCCAGGCCCTGGTCATCTGCGACATGCGGGCCTCCGCGCTCGGCGAGGCCTCGCAGCAGGAGTGGCAGGAGTGGTTCCGCCGCTGGCCGGTCCCCTTCCCCACACAGGACGCCGCCCGCCGCTGGTTCGGCGAGGACGACCCCCGGGTCGAGCGCCCCGACCCCGGCCGCGGCGCCTTCTTCGCCGAGGTGATGCACGAGGCGCCGGACGGCTGGCGCCCGCTCTTCTCCCGCACCCAGATGCTGACCGTCCGCGAGACCTGGGTGCACGACGCGCACTGGGAAGAGCTGGCGCAGGTCCGCTGCCCCACCCTCGTCGTCCGCGGCCTGGACGGCGAGCTGGGCCGCGCCGAGGCCCAGGAGATGGTCCGCGTCCTCCCGGCCGGCCAGTACGCCGAAATCCCGGACGCCGGCCACTACGTCCACTACGACCAGCCGGCCGCCCTGCGCGCCGCCCTGGAGCCCTTCCTCGAAGGGGCCGCCGTGTCATAGCGACCATCCGTGAGCAGCGTGCTCACCCGCCGCTCACTCGTCGACGGTGAGGACGATCTTGCCGCGCGTCCGGCGGCCGTCGCTCAGCTCGTGCGCCTCGCCGGCCAGCTCCAGCGGCAGCACCGCGGCGACCTCCGGCCACAGCCGCCCGGCCTCCACCAGCGCGGCGATCTCCCGCATCCCCGCCTGGTCGGCCTCCACGGCCATGAAGACGGCGCGCACCCCCAGCGGGCGCGCCGCCTCCGCCAGCCGCGCCTCGGCCGGGGAGGCCAGGGACACCACGATCCCGCCGGGGCGCAGGACGCGCAGCGAGCGCGGCCCGTACTCCCCGCCGACGGCGTCGACCACGACGTCGACGGGCTCGACCGCGCTCTCGAAATCGACGGCCGTGTAGTCGACGAGCTCGTCGGCACCGAGCCCGCGCAGGAACTCGTGGTGCACGGCGCGGGCGGTACCGATCACGTACGCGCCGCGCGCCTTGGCGATCTGCACGGCCAGGTGGCCGACCCCGCCCGCCGCGGCGTGGACCAGCACCCGCTGCCCGGAGCGCACGCCGGCGGTGTCCACCAGCGCCTGCCAGGCGGTCAGCGCGGCCAGCGGCAGCGCGGCGGCCTGTACGTGGCTCAGCGCGGCGGGCTTGCGGACCAGGTGCCGGGCGGGGGAGGTGACGTACTCCGCGTACGTGCCCGCCGGCACGGGATGGCGGGGCATACCGAACACCTCGTCGCCCGGGGAGAGGGTGGTGACCCCGATCCCGACCGCCTCGACGACCCCGGACACGTCCCAGCCGAGCCGCACCGGCTCCCCGGCCAGCCCGCCGGTGGCCCGGTGCCACGAGTCCGTCGGGTTCACCCCGGCCGCGCGGACCCGTACGAGCACCTCGGCCGGCCCGGGCTCCGGCCGCTCCACCTCGACGACCCCGAGCACCTCGGGCCCGCCGAACCCGTCCTGAGCCACTGCGCGCATGCTGCCGTCCCCGTTCTCCGCGGGGCCCCTTTCGGCCCCGTCGACCCTTCCGGAGATCAAGGTTTCCCCACCGCACCCACCCGAACGAGCGGCAAGAATGCCACCATCTGAAAGAATCTTGCCATGGTGCACCGCGTCGCAGTCCTGGCCCTGGAGGGCGTCTACCCCTTCGAACTGACCATCCCCGTCCGCATCTTCGGTACGGCCGAGGGCCCGGACGGCGCACCGCTCTACGAGGTCGTCACCTGCAGCCTGGACGGCGCCCCGGTGACCACGAGCGCCGACTTCGGCATCACGGTCTCCCACGGCGCCGAAGCCCTGCGCACCGCCGACACCCTGGTCATCCCCCCGTTCACCTGCGGCGTCGACGGATCGCGGGAGTGGCTGCCGGCCGAACTGGCGACCGCCCTCGCCCTCCTCCCGCCCCACGCCCGCATCGTCTCGATCTGCACGGCCTCGTACGTGCTCGCCGCCGCGGGGCTCCTCGACGGCCGGCGCGCCACCACGCACTGGAACGAGGCGCGGAACTTCCAGCGGGCCTTCCCCGAGGTCGAGGTCGACGAGAACGTCCTCTTCGTCGACGACGGCCGGGTCCTCACGGCGGCCGGCGTCGCCGCCGGGGTCGACCTGTGCCTGCACCTCGTGCGCCGCGACCACGGCAGCGAGGTCGCCAACCGGGTGGCCCGGCTGTGCGTGGTCCCGCCGTGGCGGGAGGGCGGCCAGGCCCAGTACATCGAACGCCCCATGCCGGAACCGGAAGCCGCCACCACCGCCGCGACCCGCGCCTGGGCCCTGCACCACCTGGACGAGCCCCTGTCCCTGGCGCGCCTGGCGGAGCACGCCCGGATGAGCGTGCGCACCTTCTGCCGCCGCTTCGCGGAGGAGGTCGGCACACCCCCGGGCCAGTGGCTGGCCCAACGCCGCGTGGACCACGCCCGCCGCCTCCTGGAAACCACCGCCCTCCCGGTGGACCAGGTCGCCGCCCGGTCGGGCTTCGGCACCGCGGCATCGCTGCGCCAACACCTGTCGGCCACCCTGGGCGTCTCCCCGACGGCCTACCGCCAGTCCTTCAGGACCACCGCCACGCCCTGACGCCCGTTATCGTCCGGGCCATGGACGACCGCCTCCTCCACCTCGGCCGCACGCTCGACGACCTCGACCCGCCCCGCTGGGGCCGGCCCGAGGCCGACGCGACGTCCCTGGTCCGCACGGTGCACGGGCTCCGCACTGTCCCCCTGCGGCAACTCCGCCCGGCGGACCTGCGCACGCTGCTCTCCCAGCAGGTGGCCCTGCCGTACGTCCTCCCCCTCGCGGTACGCCTGCTGCTGGCGGATCCGCTGCTGGACGCGTACTTCCACGAGGGCGACCTCCTCCACGCCGCGGTGCGCGCCCCGGCCACCGCCTGGGCGGTGCTCCCGGACCTGCACGCCGACCTCAGGGCGGCGATCACCGCCCTGCCGGCGCCGGCGGTGGCGGACCTCCCCCGCGACACCGCCGAGGCCGTCGCCGCCTTCACGGCCTAGGGGATGCCGGTGCTCCAGCGGTCGAGGGTGCCGGTCCTGCCGTCGTAGGTGAGCCAGGTGCCGTCGCCGAGGGGGCGTACGTATCCGGTGGCGGGCCCGTCGGGGTAGGTGACCTGCCCGCGCACCTCCAGGGAGCGGGCGTCCAGCAGCCAGTGGCCGGCCCCGTCCGGGTCCTCGGCGCCGTCGACCGTCGAGGCGATGACGGTGCCGGCGTCGACGAACCCGCAGCCGTAGTCCCAGTACCCCTCCGACTCCGCCTCGGCCTCCGGTACGGCGGTGGCGAGCGCGTCGCCGTCCAGGGCGTGCAGGCGCAGGTCCGCGCCGTAGTGCTCGACGGTGAGGTAGCCCCGGTGGCCGGGGTGGACGTCCGCCAGGATCCGGTCCATGGTCTCGTTGAGGTCCCAGGCGGTGAGCCGCTCGCCGTCCCAGCGCGCCCAGTGCAGCAGGATCCCGTCCTGGCCCATGCCGATGGACAGCCCCATGTGGATCCCGTCGGGGTGCGAGAGGTGGTGCGAGCCGGCGGTGGCACTGTCCAGCGGGAGCCGCGCCAGCTCCCGCCCGTCGGCGGCGTCCAGCACCACCCAGTACTCCAGGCAGTCCTCATCCCCCACGACATGCGCCCAGACGACCCGCCCGTCGTCCGAAACCCGGCACGACCCGTGCTCCAGCCCCCGGCACACCTCCTGCTCGTCCCCCGAGTGCGGATGCCCCAGCTCGGGCCCCCAACACCCGTGCCGGTACTCCCACAAGGTCTCGCCGCCCACCCCGACGGCCCGCACGGCCCGCTGCCCCGAGAACACGGCGAACGCCCCGTCGGGACTCACGGAATGCCCCCCGTGCTCCCACCCCGCCCAGGGCACCGCAAACCCGGCGACGGCCTCGGCCTCCCCGCCAAACAGCCGGTCGAGGTCGTACACCTCCAGCCGGCCCCCACCCCGCAACAGGGCCCGCCGGGCCCCGCCGTACCGCCCCTCGAAGGCGAAGCCGTTGACCAGCGATTCCCCACCCGGCAGCCGTACCGAGTCGCGCAGTTGTGCGGTGATCGACATACCCCGAAGCTAACGGCCCCCACTGACAGCGGGGGTTACGCCAGATCCAGGCTGACGACCCAGTGTTCGTACTCCTCGGCGGTGATCCCGCAGATCCGGTGCCCGGACAGGGACCGCGCGATGAACTCGATCCGCCCTTGGTCGTCGACGAGCCGGGAGACATCGGCACGGCCGGTCAGCCGTACGCGCACCCACCCGACCGCCGAGCTGCCGGTCACGACCGCCGTGAGGAGGAAGACCCCCTCGTCATCGAGGACATCAGCCTGACTGGCATGCCGGAGCCACACCCGGTGCACCCCTCCGCGATCCGCCTCCAGGGGAAACGCCGCCACGGGCTCCACACCGAATCCCGCCACGGCCCGCCAGGCCGCCTCGACGGACGGCCCGGGCCCGTTGCCGTGGACGGCGACCACCCCGAGGCCGCTGCTCCTGATGAGCTGGAGAAGGCCGTCCTCACCGGTTCGCATTCAGTCGCTCATCTCTCCGAGCAGGTCGGGGTTCGGGGAGGATGACGTGAGCTGGCTCAGGATCAGCTCCATGTCCTGTGCTGCGGCGAGGCAGTACTCCTGGTCCTCGTCGACCGTGACCTTGGCGTGGACGAAGTTGTCTCCGTTCCTCCGCGTCTCCTCCGTGAGCCGTGTGGGGAGGATGAGCCAGTTCCTGACGGCCTTGAACTCCCAGTCGACATGGCGAGGGGCGTCCCGCGCCGCGGCTTCGAAGACGGGCATGAACTCGTCGTGGGGCTCGGCGAACCTCCAGCCCAGGTGCGCGATCTGGAGATACCCGAATCGGGGGTGCCGCTCAAGTGGATGCCGGAACCAGAAGAGGGGCGCGTAGCTGCTCAATATCGCCTTGGCGCGCAGACCGCGATCGGCGCGGAGCCGTTCCGGGCCGGAGCTCGGTGGTGTGGTCACGGGGTACTCCGGCTGCTCTCGGTCACTCGTGCAGGATGTCGTGGACGTACTCGGACAGGTCTGCCGGGAGCGGACGCCCTTCGAGCTCCTTCAGGTACGACACGGAGCCCTCGTCCGCGAGCGCGCCCAGCGCAAGGATGGCGTTGAGCTGGGCCTCTAGCGCGGTGGCGTCGGACTCGGAGCAGGCCGCGATGGCCAGGACGGCGGCCAGGACCCGCCCCTCGGCCTCCGAATAGCTCCCCACCCAGTCCGTTACCTGATCGGCGGCCAGCTCCCGCTCATGCGGGACTTCGGAGACCAGGCCCCGCAGGATCGGCAGGAGCTGCTCGGCTTGTACGCCCACTCCGGCCACCGTTCTGCTCCCGTCCCTCGCGCCGCCCCCTCAGCCGGGCAGATCATCACAGAAGGGAATCACACCAGGCCCCCAGTCGAAGGTGAATTCATGCCGCTCCCGGTCGTGGTCGACCGAGATTCCGCACGCGGGGACGCCCATGTTCTGGTGCACCCAGCCGTCGATGGCCAGAGCGGCCACCTCTGCCCGGTAGTCGGCTCCTGGGTAGACGAGGGACTCGACGGCGATGACCAGGTGGCCGGCATCCGCGGGGGCGAGGCTCTCGGCGTGCAAGGACGTCCCGAAGGAGAGCCAGGCCGCGTCCTTCCAGCTGACGTGCCCCGTCGGCAGCCTCAGGTGCAGTCTTCTGTGTATGTGAAGGGTGCCGGTTGGGGCGGATGCGAAAACCTCAGTGCGTGCCGAGACGTCGGCAGCAAGGCCGATACCGCCCCGCATGAACCGGTACTTGTGCGTGGCAACCATTCTTCCCCTCGCGATCGCTCCGCCCGCCAGACGCCACCCGCGCCGACCCGCGACTCGTTCCGCTCCCTCCCCCCGGAACGGATTTCGGGTGATTATGACCGGCCGTGCGCGGCTCCGGCCAGGACGTGGTGGCGGGCGTTGATGCGTCCGATGCCGAGGGGTGAGCCACTGGCTCGTGCGGGGGCTGACGAAGGGTGAGCGAGGGGGGCGACGGGCTGGTTGGCCCGTCGCCCCCTCGGGGCCGTGCAGGGGTCGTGGTGGGGTGGGTCAGCCCTTGCTGACCGCCGTCAGGATCTCCGGGAGCTTGCGGAAGACCGCCGGGGCCGCCAGGCGCAGGCCCGCCCAGGTGGCCAGGAGGCCCCAGGCGATGCCGATCGGGAGGGCGAGGAGGCCGAGGGCGCCGGGGTCGTCGGCCAGGCTGATGTACACCGTCAGGCCGATCACCGGGGAGCAGATCACCGCGGACGACACCATGCCGCCGACGATGCCCAGCCAGGCCAGGCCGCCCTGCCCCGGGGCGACGTTCTTGAACGCGCCCTCCGTCGGGATGGAGTACGGGAAGTACGCCGAGGCCAGCGCGCCCGTGCACAGCATCGAGCCCAGCAGGCCGAGGCCCAGGCCCAGGGCGGCCGGGAAGCCCGACCAGTTGCCCACCAGGGCGGCGGTGGCAACCGTGACGAGGACCGTGTACGGGACGGTGACCAGCGCCAGCGCACCGGCACGGGCGCGCAGTTCACCGAACGCGTCGCGCGGCGAGGAGATGGTCTGGGCGACCATCCAGAAGGCGGAGGTGTCCTGCCCGAACTGGTTGTACATCTGGACTCCGAGCATCCCCGCGCCGAAGCAGGCCAGGTAGACCGAGCCGGTGCCCTGCAGGGCGTTGAAGACGGGGACGATCGCGCCGACCGCCAGCGAGGACACCCAGGCCGACTTCGTCTTCGGGTCGCGGACGGCGTAGCGCAGCGTGCGCTGCATGACCGCGCCGGTGCGCCCGCCCGGCAGGAGGGACCAGAAGCCGCCGGCGCCGCCGCGGTCCTTCTCGGGCTTCGCGGCCGCGAGGGTGGAGCCGTCCGGGGTGACCATCAGGCTGGTCAGGCTGCGCTCCCAGAACCACAGCAGGGCCGCCAGGGCCGCCAGGGTCAGGGCGAGCTGGGCGGCGGCCACGCCGTAGGAGCCGCGGCTCGCGGAGTCCACCATGCCGACGGCCGTCGCCGGCGGCAGCCAGCGCACGACGGCCTCGACGGGCTCCAGCGCGGTGAGGCCGCCCTGCTTGAACAGGCTCTGGCTGGCGAAGTTGACGAACTGGGCGCCGATCGCGATGAGCAGGCCGCTGAGCACGGCGAGGTCGCGTCCCTTGCGGCTGGACAGCAGCCGTACGTTCGCCGTGGCCACGGCGCGGGCGAGGGCCACGCAGCCCAGCAGCAGGAGCGGGGCGCCGATCACGGCGGCGGTGATGCCTGCCGCGCCGTGCGCCACCGCGGCCACCGAGCCGGCGGCGATGCAGAGCGTGAACAGCGGGCCGGTGCCGACGAGGGAGGAGGCCAGCAGGGCCCGTACGAGCGGACGCGGGCGCAGCGGCAGCATGACCAGCCGGCTCGGGTCGAGGGTCTCGTCGCCGGTCGGGAAGAACAGCGGCATCACGGTCCAGCCGAGCGCGAGGATCGCGGCCAGCAGGACGACGACGGTCCCGGCGTGGACGTGGCCGTGCAGCATGGCCAGGCCCAGGGTGACCAGGAGGGAGAACAGCAGCGAGATCACCAGGCTGACGATCCACACGGCCTTGCGCTTCGACGACCCCTTGAGGCCGTTGCGCATGAGGGAGAGCTTGAGCTGGACGAACAGCTTGGTGACGGACGCCCCGGAGGAGGCAGGGGCTCCGGTGGCGGCGGCCGTGGCGGTGGTGGCGGTCATCGTGCGCCGCCGAGCCAGTCGAGGGAGTCGCCGGCGGCGTGGTCGCGGGCGCCGACGAGTTCGAGGAAGGCTTCCTGGAGGGAGGGCGCGGAGCCCCGTACGTCGGCCAGCGGGCCGGCGGCGCGGATCTGCCCGCCCGCCATGACGGCCACCCAGTCGCAGAGCGATTCGACGAGCTCCATCACGTGGGAGGAGAAGACGACGGTCGCACCGGACGCGGTGTAACGTTCCAGCACCCCGCGGATGGTCTGCGCCGACACCGGGTCCACGCCCTCGAACGGCTCGTCCAGGAAGAGGACTTCGGGGTTGTGCAGCAGTGCGGCGGCCAGGCCGATCTTCTTGCGCATGCCCGTCGAGTAGTCGACGACCAGCTTGTGCTGGGAGCCCGCGAGGTCGAGGACGTCCAGCAGCTGCGTGGCCCGCTTGTCGGTCTCCTCGCCCGGCAGGCCGCGCAACCGGCCCATGTAGCCGAGGAGTTCACGGCCCGAGAGGCGCTCGAACATGCGCAGGCCCTCGGGCAGGACGCCGATGCGGCTCTTGACCTCGACCGGGTCGGTCCACACGTCGTGTCCGGCGACGATCACCCGGCCCATGTCCGGGCGCAGCAGCCCGGTCACCATGGACAGGGTGGTCGTCTTCCCCGCGCCGTTGGGGCCGACGAGGCCGACGAAGCGGCCGGCCGGCAGCTCCAGGTCGATGCCCGCGACGGCCACCTGCTCGCCGAAGCGCTTCCACAGCCCCTCCACGCGTACGGCGGCCGCGGGCTGCGCGGATCGCGCGCCACCACCCGTCCCGCCGTCCGTACCGCCTGCCGCATAACCCTGGTCCGGCATGCGCCTGCCTCTCGTTCCGTTCCCCGTGGTCGTACTTTCCTCACGATAGGAGGAGGGGGAGAGGCACCGGCAGTTACGAATGTCATGAACTCGCGGGCACGTTTGTCAGCGCGGACGCGCATGTCAGCCGTCCCCGGCGGCGGCCCTACGCCTTGCGGCGGCCCCGGGCCGCGGCCGCCTCGCTGCCGCAGGCGTACGCGAGGGCGTCGATCAGCTCCTCGGTGTCGGGCAGCCACCGGTTCGCCGGGGTGGGCTTGCGGGCCCACTGCACCGGGCCCTTGCCGCCGAAGCGGGTCGGGGGCGCGGCCACGTACTGGCCCTCGCCGCGCGTGACCAGGTCGATGGCGTGCGGCAGCCAGCCCAGCTTGCGCACCAGGTCCGGCACCTTCGCGCCGGCGCCCGGCAGTACGAAGAACAGCATCCGGTGGTCGGGGGTCAGCGCGACCGGGCCCAGGGTCCGCTCGTGGCGTTCCAGCCGGGCCAGGGCCAGGAACCCGGCGGAGTCCGGTACGTCGAGCGCGTCGAAGGTGCGGCCCGTCGGCATCAGGATGGAGGCGCCGGGGTTCTTGCCCCAGATCCGCCGCACGCCCACCGCGCTGCCCGAGGCCAGCGACTGCCAGTCCTTGACCGACGGGTGGGCGCCGGGCGCCGGGCAGTCGGCCACCCCGCAGGAGCACACCTCCCGGCCGTCGCCGGGCTCCAGCCACGTGCCGGCGAAGACGTCCCAGTGGCGTTCTTCCACGTACCGCACGGCATGGTCCAGCAGCTGGTCGCCGCGCTGCTGGGGGACGGGGGCGGTCTCCGTGACTGTGATGGTCTCTTCCACGCCCCTCACAACTCCCCGGGGCACGGCGGGTTACGGGCGTAAACCAGCCGGTGGGCGCTGCATCGATCCTGCATACGGGGCGCACGGGTGCACGGGCGGGGGCGCGTGGGAGGGCGGGGCGCGGTCACTGGGTAACGACACGTCGCAGAGCGGAAGATTCTCGGCACTTCAGGCGGGAAGTGATCATTCGAACGATCACCCGCGGCCTCAGGGGGTTTTCATGGCAGCCAGGCCTCTCGTAGCGCGCCAGCCGAACGAACGGCTGCAGGCGCTCATCCAGGAAGCCGGGTGCTCCAACGCCGGGCTCGCACGGCGCGTCAACATGTGCGGGGCCGAGCACGGCCTCGATCTCCGCTACGACAAGACCTCGGTCGCCCGCTGGCTGCGCGGCCAGCAGCCGCGCGGCCGGGCCCCCGGCATCATCGCCGAGGCCCTCGGCCGCAAGCTGGGCCGGACCGTCACCATCGACGAGATCGGCATGGCCAACGGGAAGAACCTCGCCTCCGGGGTCGGCCTGCAGTTCTCCCCGACCGTCATCGGCGCCATCGAGCAGGTCTGCGAGCTGTGGCGCAGCGACGTGGGGCGGCGCGACTTCCTCTCCGGGTCGAGCGTGGCGGCCTCCGCCCTGGTCGAGCCGAGCCGCGACTGGCTGATCACCGGCGCCGACCCGCAGGTGGCGCGCAGCGGCGGGGCGCGGGTGGGGATGCCGGACGTGGAGGCGGTACGGGCGACGACCGAGGCCCTGACCGACCTCGACCACCGCTTCGGCAGCGGGCACGTGCGGCCGGTGGTGGTGCACTACCTCAACTCCGTGGTCTCGGGGCTGATCGCGGGCTCGTACCGGGAGCCGGTCGGGCGGGCCCTGTTCGCGGCGGTGGCCCGGCTCACCGAGCTGGCCGGCTACATGGCGGTGGACACCGGGCAGCCGGGTCTGGCCCAGCGCTACTACATCCAGGCCCTGCGGATGGCGCAGGCGGCGGGTGACCGCGCGTACGGGGGCTACGTCCTGGCGGCGTCGATGAGCCACCTCGCCGCCGAGCTGGGCAACCCGCGGGAGATCGCGCAGCTGGCGCGGGCCGCGCAGGAGGGCACGCGGGGGCAGGTCACGCCGCGGGTGGAGGCGATGTTCTACGCCGCCGAGGCGCGCGGACACGCGCTGCTGGGCGACGCCCGGGCCGCGGCGGTGCTGTCGGGCCGGGCGGTGACGGCGCTGGAGCGGGCTGAGCCGGAGTCGGGGGACGACCCGGTGTGGATCCGCCACTTCGACCAGGCCTACCTGGCGGACGAGCTGGCGCACTGCCACCGGGACCTCGGGCAGGCCGACGCGGCGGGCCGGCGCGCGGAGGAGGCCCTGCGCCACCTGCCCGAGACGAAGGCGCGCCGCCGGGCGATCGGGCTGCTGCTGCTGGCGGCCTCGCAGGTGCAGCAGCGTGAGGTGGAGCAGGCCTGCCAGACGGCGACGAAGGCCGCCGAACTGCTGGGCTCGCTGCGCTCGCGGCGGGGCGCGGAGTACCTGGACGACTTCCGGGCGCGGCTGGAGCCGTACCGTGAGGAACCGGCCGTCCGGGAGTTCGGGGCGAGGCTGGAGATCCGGGCGGCCTGACGGGTGCCGGGATCCTACAGGGTGTGATGCTGCCAGGCCTCTGATGCGCGGCCGGAAATCGCTGGTACGGATGAAGACCTGGATGTTTAGCGGGAATCGGAGCTGGTGGGGAACATGCTGGCGGTGGTCACCTCGTTTCCGGTAGCGCTCGGCGAAGGACGGCAGGTCCACCGTCTGCCATCCGGAGCTGTAGGAGTCGCCTGTATAGGGGCGAGAGGGTGATCTCGTCGATGTGGGAGGAGGGCAGTCAGTGGCGCGCAAGAAGCGGGGTAAGCGACTTCGCGTACTTGCTGCCCCGTTCACCGTCGCCGCCCCGTCCGGTGCGCGAATACGGGACCGCGTGCATGGCACCGATGCTGACTTCGAGGTCCTCACGCTGGTCGGCCGGCATCTGGGCCACCATCAGCGGGCCGATCTGGCCCGCCGCGTCGAGATTGGCAAGGTGCCTGCAAAGGACAATCAGCGCACTGAGCGGAAGCGTGAGCTGACGAAGCATTCGTCGTCCCGCATGGCCGGTTCCATGACCAGGGCGACCGAGGACCAGTACCAGCTCAGCTTGCGGTGTCTGTACGACGAGGCGTCGGGTCTGCGGCGTGCCATCCGCGCGATCACGCGGCGCCTGAGCGTTGAGTGCGGTACCAAGACGGGCAAGGTCCGCGGCTACCACAACCGCGACGAGCGGTTTCAGAAGCAGCGGCGTCTGCAGATCCTTGATGCGCGTCTCGTTCGCGTCGAGGACCGCATCCGAGCCGGTCGGCCGGGCATCGTGGTTGGCGGGCGACGTCTGGCCAGGGTCCGCCACAACTTGGAGCAGGCCCAGCTCACGGGGGAACAGTGGCGTGAGCGGTGGGACGCTGAGCGGCTGTTCCTCACCGCTGATGGCGAGTCCGGTGCGCCGTTCGGGAACTACACGATCTGCGTCGACCCGAACGACGGGAGTGTGACGATCGTTCTTCCTGAGCCGCTTCGGTACCTGGCCAACCAGCCTCGGGGTCGATATCGGCTGTCCTGCACCGTGGAGTTCTCGCACCGCCGGGACGAGTGGCTGGACCGCGTGACCGCGAACAGGGCGGTGCGATACGACTTCGTGCGTGACCCTCTGCGAGACCGGTGGTACCTCGATGTGTCCTGGTCCGCCGATACGGCCGTGCTGCCTACTCCGGCGGAGATCCGGGAGCTGGGCGAGCGGATGGTCGGTGTCGACTTGAATGCCGACCACCTGGCCGCCTGGGTACTCGACCGGCACGGCAACCCGATCGGCCGGCCCCACACCATCCCACTTGACCTGGTCGGCTCCGTATCGCAGCGGGACGGGCGCCTGAGGGACGCGATCAGCCAGCTCATCGCGCTCGCCAGGCAGCATGACTGCGCGGGGATCGTGGTGGAGAACCTCAACTTCGACGACGCCCGGTCAACCGGCCGCGAGCGGATGGGCCGAGGCCAACGCGGCAAGAAGTTCCGCAGGACCGTGGTCGGCATCCCCACCGCACGGTTCCGGGAGCGGCTGCGCGGCATGGCCTTCCACGCCGGCCTCGTCGTCATCGCCGTCGACCCGGCCTATACCAGCGTCTGGGGCGAGAGGTACTGGAAGACCCCGCTCCAGGAGACCAGTAAGAAGACCACGGTCACACGCCACCACTCGGCGGCGGTGGCCATCGGCAGGCGTGGCCTGGGACACAGGGTCCGGCGTCGGCCAGGTGTGACCGCGAGCGACCGGAGGATCGCTTCGCGGAGAGCTACCGGCCAGACCGTATCCATGCCCAGGCCACGCGGGACCACGAGCCCACCCCGGACTGCGAGCGCGCCCGTACGGGGCGGTAGGACTCGACAGTGCCGAGGTGACCAGCTCGCGCTGTTCCCCGACCCCGAAGACCGTTCGCGGGGTCACCGGATCACCGATCCGGCTTGTCGTGACTCGGCCAACACTGGCCAATCGCGAAAGGAGCGGTAGCTTGATGCGACGGTTCCGTGGGTTCGGGCCGGTCGGAGAAGGCAGAAGGAGTCCCGGTGACGGAGAACGGACAAGGGGGCGTCCCCCAGCCCGGGACGCCGCATCAGGCGCAGCCGGTGCCGGCTCCCGGCTACCCGCAGCAGCCGGGGCCGCAGCCCGGCGAGGCGTGGGGCACGCCGCCCGCGTACGGGTATCCGGCCGCGCAGGACCCGCAGGCGGCGCCGGCCGCGCAGCAGTACGCCGGGCCGTACGAGTCCGCGTACGAGCCGCCGCCGCAGCCGGGGCAGCCCGCGTACGGGTACCCGCCGCCGGCCGGCCACGTCGTCGGCCCGGGTTTCGAGGGGCCGGGGGACCCGCACGGCTACGGCTACCCGCCGCTGCCGGACGCGGCGACGCAGTACATCCCGCCGGTCCCGGCGGGCCCCGCGGCACCGCACGAGCAGGCGACGCAGTACATCGCCCCGGTGCAGGCGGGCCCGGAAGCGCCCCACGAGCAGGCCACGCAGTACATCGCCCCGGTGCAGGCGGCACCCCACGAGCAGGCCACCCAGTACATCCCGCCCGTCCCGGCGGCGGGCGTCGGTGACGCGGCGACGCAGTACATCCCGCCGGTGCCGGCCGCCGGGCTGCACGAGCAGGCCACGCAGCACATCGCCCAGGTCCCGGGCGCCGTCGACGAGGCGGCCACGCAGTACATCCCGCCCGTCCCCGCCGCAGCGGCCCCCGCGGCCGGCGCCGCCGAGGGGTTCGACGCGCTGTTCCGGGCCGACGGCGACCCCGATGCCGCCGGGCACACCCAGCAGCTGCCGCCGGTCCAGGACCCGGGACCGCGCCGGATGCCGCCGCCCGCCCCGCCGCAGCGGCACGGGCCTCAGCAGCAGTACGCGCCCCCGCCCCCGCCGCCCGCGCCCGCGCGCCGGATCCCGCCGGCCGTCATCGCGGCGGCGGTGTTCGGGCTGGTCGTGGCCGGGCTCGGGGTGGGTGCCCTGCTCAGCGACGGCAAGGCCCAGAACACCGACCCGGGCGCGGTGGCCCCCGCCGCCAGCGGCTCCGCGAACTCGGGCGCGGCTCCGGGCGAGGAGGCGGTGGACCCGGCCCGCCCGCAGGCCGTCCAGCTCGACAAGCTGCTGGAGGACGCCAGCGACAGCCGGACCACGGTGATCAAGGCCGTGGACGACATCAAGGACTGCAAGAACCTGACGCAGGCGGCCCAGGACCTGCGCGAGGCCGCCCAGCAGCGGGAGGGGCTGGTCACCCGGCTCCAGGAGCTCAAGACCGATCTGCTCCCGAACCACGCCCGCCTCTCGGCGAGCCTGACCAAGGCGTGGAAGGCCTCGGCGGACGCCGACAACAGCTACGCGGACTGGGCGGACGACGTCGCCCGCGACAAGGGCGGCTGCGGCAGCGACAAGGACGGCAAGGGCGACAAGGACGGCAAGGCCAAGGTGACGGACGACGCGCAGGACGGCAACAAGTCCAGCGCCGAGGCCACCAAGGCCAAGGAGTCGGCGGCGACCATGTGGAACACGATCGCCGCCAAGTACGGACTCACCAAGCGGGACAAGACCCAGCTCTGACGGACGGCCGCCCCGCCCGGGTCAGGCCGAGCGGGGGGCCTGTTCCAGGGTCGGGGTCATGTCGAGGTTCTGCTCGCCGAGCTGGGCGACCAGGCGGCCCGACTGGACGGTCTGGAAGCTGACCCGGCCGTTGACCAGGCGCGGGAACCCGGCGACGGCGCGCATGTCCTGGTAGCGCCAGCTCAGCTCGGGGGTGAGGTTGCCGGTCTGGACGCCCGGGGACTGGTTGAGGGCCCGGGTGAGCTTGCGGGCGGTGATCTCCTCGTTGCTCTTGAACCGCTGGACGATCTGGTTGAGGACGCTGTACGCGATCCAGGTGGTCTGGGCGCCGCTGTCGTCGGGGTCCACGGTGTCGTCGCCGAAGGCCTGCTCGGAGATCACCTTGCGCATCGGCGCCCACAGGGGGTCGGTGGAGACGGGGTACCAGCTGGTGACGTAGGCGCCCTCGAAGGGGCTCTCCTTGCCGCCGGTGCGGTCCACCAGGGCCTGGCTGATGCTGCCGAGGACGGAGGAGATCTGCGTCTTGCGCTGGGTGTCGACGCGGCGGAAGGCGTCGAAGAAGATCTCGGTGCGCTCGCCGAGGACGGCCGTCACGCAGCTCTTGTCCTTGGCGCTGTCGGCGGCCGGGGCCTTCGCGGGCTTGGGGTCCTTGGACGGGGAAGCGGATGCGGAGGGGGTGGAGGGTGAGGTCGTGGCGGGTGTGGTCGAAGGGGCCGATGGGGTCGATGGGGTCGATGGGGTCGACGGGGCCGCCGGGGCCGACGGGGTGCCGGTCAGCGCCTCGCGGGCCTGCGGCTTGAAGTCGGCGGAGTCCTCGGCGGCGCGGATGTCCGAGGCCTCCGGGCTGTTGTTGGTCTTGAGTCCGGCGTTCAGCAGGACCGGCATGGTGTCGCCCGCGAGGGTGTCCGGGCGGACCAGGGAGACCTGGGAGCAGGCCTTGCCGAGCTGGTGGCCGGCCCCGGCGAGCAGCGCCGGCTGCCCGCCGTTGACCGGGAAGGACAGGGGGCTCTGGAACTCCTCGGGTGAGACCCCGTAGCCCCCGATGAACGGGATGCCCTCGGCCTCCAGCGGGGCCATGAAGGCGCGGCCGTGCTGGCTGTAGGAGCCGACGACGGCTACGGCCTTCTCGGTGATGGCCTTGCGGGCGCAGTCGGCGGCGCCGGTGGCGGTGTTCTTCTCGTTGCAGGTGATCACGCGCAGCTTGCGGCCCTTTATGCCGCCGTTGGCGTTCACCCACCGTTCGTAGGCCTTGGCCATGCCCGGCATTCCGGCCATATTGGTCGCTTTTGTTCCGATGGGCGCGAAGGTCATGACCGTGAGGGAGTCCCCGGAGCCCCCCGAGCCACCGGGGACCACCCCGCACGCAGTGGTGAGACACGCGCCCGTCACCGCGGTAATCAGCAGGCGGGACAGGGCAGTTGCGCGTCGGTGATTGGTCATGTCCACCGACCCTTCCGCCCCGCGGGTAACTCGGTGATGAGATGGACACAACAAACGGTGACGTCGAGGTGAATTGCAGGGGCGCGGTCACGTGCAGGTGCTTCAAGATCGCACCAGTCGGGAACGTACGATCGAAAGCGTGACATTCGCCCAAGGTTCGAAGAACTCTTCCCGCCGCGGCGGCCGCTCCTCCACCATGGGCGGCATGCCCCTCAACGACATGCCGTGGTGGCGCTGGCGCAGCAACGTGCGCTCGGCGCTGCACATGCTTTCCGACCCGCTGTTCCAGGAGGAGGTCTGGGTCGCGGGCGCCGAAGGGTACGGCGACGTCACCGACGCCGTGTACCGGCTCGTCGAGGACACCTGGCTCGACAGCTGGTCCGCCGACAAGTACGTCGGAACGATCTTCCGCGACGCGCAGGAGGCGGCCCTGGTCGACCTCGCCGTGCTGCGGGTGCTGCGGATCCTGCACCAGGTCGGTCCCGACGCCCACGTCTCCGCGTACCTCGGCCACCAGGACTGGCCCGAGGCGGTCCGGGCGGCGCGCGAGGCGCACGTACGGATGTCGGTGGCGGACGGGGAGGACCCGGACGACCGGCCGGCCTCCGTCGACGTGCTGAAAACGCTGACCCGCGCGGTGTGAAAGGCTGTGCCGTCATGAGCGCAGACCCACAGCCCCAGGCCCGGCCCCAGGCCCAGGACCAGTACGTCCTGACCGTCTCCTGCCCCGACAAGCAGGGCATCGTGCACGCCGTGTCGAGCTACCTCTTCATGACCGGCTGCAACATCGTGGACAGTCAGCAGTTCGGAGACCGGGAGACCGGGCTCTTCTTCATGCGGGTGCACTTCGAGGCCGAGCCCGCCGTGACGGTGGAGAAGCTGCGCGCCAGCTTCGCCGCGATCGGCGACTCCTTCCGGATGGACTGGCAGATCCACCGCTCCGACGAGCGGATGCGGATCGTGCTGATGGTGTCGAAGTTCGGGCACTGCCTGAACGACCTGCTGTTCCGCTCCCGGATCGGCGCGCTGCCGGTGGAGATCGCGGCGGTGGTCTCGAACCACACCGACTTCGCCGAGCTGGTCGGCTCGTACGACATCCCCTTCGTGCACATCCCGGTCACCAAGGACACCAAGGCGGACGCGGAGGCGCGGCTCCTGGAGCTGGTGCGCGAGCAGAACGTCGAGCTGGTGGTGCTCGCCCGCTACATGCAGGTGCTGTCGGACACCCTGTGCAAGGAGCTGAGCGGGCGGATCATCAACATCCACCACTCCTTCCTGCCGAGCTTCAAGGGCGCGAAGCCGTACCACCAGGCGCACGCACGCGGTGTGAAGCTGATCGGCGCCACCGCCCACTACGTGACGGCCGACCTCGACGAGGGCCCGATCATCGAGCAGGAGGTCGAGCGGGTCGGCCACGAGGTCACCCCGGACCAGCTCGTCGCCATCGGCCGCGACGTGGAGTGCCAGGCGCTGGCGCGGGCCGTGAAGTGGCACAGCGAGCACCGCGTCCTGCTGAACGGCTCCCGGACCGTCGTCTTCGCGTAGCCGGAGGCAGGGGCGCGCCCCGCGGCGCGCCCCGGGCCGCGCCTACCCGGCGGCGACCCAGCCGCCCAGCCCGTTCACCTGGGTGCGGCCGGCCAGGCCCATCGCGTCGGTGAAGCCCAGCAGTTCGGGCGGCAGGTAGCCGGAGCGGACGCCGAGCTCCCACTGGTGCGTCTGGACCGCGAGGGCGGCCAGGGCCAGCGGGCCCAGCGGCAGCAGGGTCCGGGGCGCGGGGTCGGCCTCGGCCCGCGCGCTCTCGCGGTGGGCGGTGAGCCGGTCCGCGAGGGCCGCCTCGAAGGCCGCCCGGTCGTCGTCGAGGAGTACGCGCAGCAGCCGCTGGTCCGCGGTCAGGGGGCCGGCGGCGTCCAGGGCGGCGGCCGCCGCGGCGCGGGTGGCGGCGTCCGGCTTGCACAGGGGCACGGTCGGCCAGCCGCTGGGCAGGTGGCTGGTGCTCTGGGTGAGGTAGCCGCACAGGGCGTCCATCGCGGCGAGGTCCCCGGGCTCCGAGTGCGAGGCGTGGGGCGAGTGCGGCACCCCCTTGTGGAGGGCGGGCGCGCAGTCGTTGCGCAGCAGCAGGCCGAAGACCTTCTGCCAGTTCCACACCAGCCCGCTGACCACCGCGGTCTCGAAGGCGTGGAGCCAGGTCCGGGCGGTGGGGGCGGCGGTGACGGCGGCGGCGAAGTCGAGGTCCTCGCTGCTGAGGGTCTCGCCGATCAGCGGGAGCGGGACCTCCTGGTCGCCGTTCGGCCAGCAGCCGACGGACAGGGCGCCCATGGCACACTCCGCGGCGGTGTGCAGCGCGGTGCGGGCCTCCTCGCCGAGCCGTCCGCCCTCGGTGGTGCGGGCGGCGACGTGGTCCAGGATCTCCTCGGCCAGGCTCAGCAGCCGCTCGGGGGACGGGTCGGTCTCCAGGCGGCCGTGGCGCATCAGGGTCCGCAGGACGATGTCCTGGAGGGCCCCGGCCGTCCGCTCCTCGCCCACCGAGTGCCGTTCCACTTCCCGTACGTCCTGCATGCCGAGCCGCCTCCCGTGATCGTTCCGGCTGGTGGCGGCACGCTATCAGCGCGCTCGGACAGTGCCCGGGGTGACGGCCCCGGGCTGGTGACGAGGGGGTGCCGAGGAGGTGCCGGGCCCGGGGGCCCGGGCCTCAGGCGTCGGGGTCGACGCCGCAGTAGCCGGCGAAGGCGGTCAGGATCTCGTCCTCCGAGATGCGGCCGTCGCCGTCCGTGTCCAGGGCCGCGGCGACCTGGGCGGCCAGACCCGGCTCGGTGCCGAGGACGCGCAGCACGCGGGCCGCCGCCGAGGGGCTCGCGCCCGCGCCGTCCCCGTCCGCGACGGCGATCACGGCGTGCAGGAACGGCCGGGCGATCTCCGCGAACCGCTCCGGGTTGTCCCGCAGCCGCTTCGCCGCGCCGGTGACGAACTCCTCGCGGGAGACGCGCTGGTTGCCGTTCACGTCGGCGATCCCGGCCATTCCCTGCCAGAACGCCTCGGCTCCGTTGAAGACGGCCTGGCCCTTCTCCGAGCGTGCGGCCGTACCGAATTCGGCCAGCACCGCCTTCGCGGCCGTGCTGAAGTCCTCCCGGTCGATATAGCCGGACCCGTCCTGGTCGAAGGTGGCGAATCGGGCGGCGATCTTGCGCTCGTACTCTGCGCTGTCCATGTTCGGCTTCCGCCTTCACGTGTGCGTTGGGGCTGCGGTCGGGGTTCAGATCAAGACAGGCAGGAGCGTAAGGCCTTCGTGGCCTGCGCGTTAAGCGAAGCGGTCAAGGAGGTGGCCGCATCGAACCCGCGCACGGGGAGCGCGCCGGGGCGCGTACGCGTGTGCCCACGCGCTGACCCGGGACGCGGCTTAGCACGACGGTCCCGCTTCCGGGGGGAGGTTCTCGCAAAACCGGCGCGTTCCATCCGTTGCCCACTACATTTGACGGGTCGACACACGGTTGGAGGCACGATGGCGAAGGACGTTCCACCGCGCTGGGACCGTCGCATGCAGCAGCGCCTCGCCCGCGGTGAGGCCGCGGCGCTGGGGGAGCTCTACGACCGCTTCGCCTCGCTGGTCCACAGCCTGGCCCACCGGGTCCTCGGCGACGAGAAGGCCGCGGACCGGATCACCCGCGAGGTCTTCGGCTACATCTGGGAGAACCCGGACGCCTACGACCCCAAGCAGGGCTCCATGCGCTCCTGGGTCGCCCGGATCACGCAGGGCCAGGCCGTCGCCCGGCTGCGCCAGGCCGAACTGGGCCGCGGCTCGCGCGAGGAACTGGAGCAGAAGGTGCGCAGCGCCAACGCGGCCGCCCGCGCGGACTACATCGTCACCTCCATGCCGGCGCCGTTGCGGGCCGCCCTGGAGCTGGCGTACTTCAAGCGCCGCGACTACCGCCAGGCCGCCGCCGACCTGCAGATCAGCGAGGACGAGGCGCGGCGCCGGCTGCGGCTCGGCCTCCAGCTGCTGTCGACCGCCAACGTCCTCCCCCGGGAGGACACCGCCCCGCCCGGATACGGCCCACGCGGATACGGAACGCCCCGATGACCGGACCCTCCGAAGACACCCCCGACGACGCGTACGAGCAGCGGGCGGGCGGTCGCGCACGGATACCGGGTCCCCGCGCGGCCGGTGACGACCTGAACGCCCCCGAGACCCTGCCGCCCGCACCGCCCTCGCACGCCGTGCTGAAGTCCCTGCTCGGCGCGTGGGCGCTAGCCGCCTGCTCCGCGGAGGAGACCCAGGCCGTCGAGGACCACCTCACCGAGTGCGCGCCCTGTGCCGAGGAGGCGCTGCGGCTGCGCGACGCGGTGGGGCTGCTGCACCCGGAGGAGAGCCTCGACCTGAAGCCGCTGCTGCGTTCGCGGGTGCTGGAGGACTGCCTCGGCAAGCGGCCCGCCCGCATCCCCGTACCGGTGTGGGCGAACCCGTACGACACCGAGACGGCGCGCCTCGACGCGCTGCTGCGGGACTTCGGCGACTCGGAGTGGCACACCCCGGTGCGGCTGAAGTGGTTCGAGGAGGAACGCCGACGCACGCACCGCACCACGGTCGCGGGGGTGATCGGGCACCTGCTCACGGTGGACGGGATGATCGCGACCGCGCTGGGGCTGGACGACCCGCTGGGGTCCGGGGCGCCGCCGGGCGGCGGCCCGGCCGACCGCACCGAGCACTTCTGGAACTCCTCCCCCTACCCGGTCACCCGCAAGGTCCGCGAGCCCTGGCGGGCCCAGGGGCACACGCTGGTCCGTACGGTGTCCTTCGCGGGCCGGGGCGTGGCCGAACTGTCCGTGGACTACGGCGGGTTCGCGCTGCCGCTGGGGGACGCCTTCCTGGAGCGGGCCTTCGAGTGCTGGGTGCACGCCTGGGACATCGCGGAGGCGGTGGACTACCCGTACGAGCCGCCCTCGGGGCCGCACCTGCACCGGATGATCGACCTCGCCGCCCGGCTGCTGCCCGGAGCCCTGGCGGGCAGGCGCCGTTCGGGCCTGGCGGCGCCGGCCCGCGGCCTGGTCGCGGCGGGCGCTCCGGGCCGGACCCTGCACCTGGAGATCGAGGGCGCGGGCGGGGGCGGCTGGGACATCGCCCTGGACTCCCCGGCCGCGAAACCCTCGCGGGAGCACACGGTGGCGGAAGTCGCCTTGGACGGCCTTGAGTTCTGCCAGCTGGCGGCCGGGCACATCTCCCCGGAGGAGGCCGCGGTCGGCCAGACCGGCGACCGGGAGGCGATCCGCGACGTGCTCTTCGCTGCGGCGTCGCTGAGCCGGCTGTAGCGGGCGGGGGCGTACGCGTACGCGGCTCCGGTGGTCCGGAGCCGCGTACGGGTGGTGGCGGGGGAGCGTCAGGCGGTCGGCAGGCCGGTGATGAGGGCGGCGGGGACGCTGACGACGTCGGAGAAGCTGAGCTTGCCGGGGCCGAACTCGTCGGCGGTCATGGCCCGCTTCTTGCCGGCGTTGACCTGCCAGACGGTGGCGTTGCCCTGGGCGAGGAGCATGGTGCCGTCTGCGGGGGCGGTCTTGGCGACGGCGGTGCCGAGCCAGGTGCCGGGGATGACCTCCAGGGGGCGCTTGTCGTAGCCGAGGCCGGTGAAGTCGGACCAGGTGAGCGGGACGGCCTTGCCGCCGGCCATCACGTAGACGGTGGGGTCGTCGGCCTTCTTCACGACGGTGCCGTTGACCAGCTGCTTCGCGGCCGCGGCGGCCAGCCAGCTCGTCGGGACGCCCATCTCGGGGCGCTGGTTGTAGCCGTTCGCGGTCCACTCGGCGCCGGAGATCGGCACGGCGGTGCCGTTGACCATCACGTAGCGGGCGGGGCCGCCGGACTGGTCCATGACGACGGTGCCGTTGGCCGGGGCCTTCGCGGCGGCGGCCTGCAGCCAGGCGGTCGGGACGCCCATGTCGGGGAGGGTGTTGTAGCCGTTGGCGGTCCAGTCGCCGGCGCCGATGTGCAGGGCCGCCCCCGCGATGATCACGTAGCGGCTCGGGCCGCCGGCCTGGTCGTGGACGACCGTGCCGGCGGGCGGGGCGGAGGGCAGGGCGTTGAACGCCGAGTCCTCGATCAGCACGATCTTGCCGAGGTCGTAGTGGTCGGGCGTGACGTCGGAACCGGCGACCGGGACGCCTGCGCCCTTGATCATGACCTTCACGGCGGGGCCGTTCGGGGACTTCACGAGGGTGCCGTCGGCGAGCGAGGACGGGCTCGGGTAGGTGGGGCCCGACGGGTACGGGTCGGCGTGGTCGTAGGCCAGTCCGGCGGCCGAGCCGCAGCTGCCCCAGGCGCCCGCGCCCTGGCCGGCGAGGATCTTCTCGGCGGTGAGGATCTGCTGCTGCTTGGTGGCCTGGTGCGGGTAGGCGGCGTACTGCTTGCCGCCGTAGGCGTCCCAGGTGCTCTTCAGTATCTGGAGGCCGCCGTAGTAGCCGTTGCCGGTGTTGATGCTCCAGTTGTCGGTGCTCTCGCAGTGGGCGACCTTGTCCCAGGTGGCGACCGAGGCGGCCGAAGCCGCGGTGCTGGTGGCGAGCGGGGCGGCGAGGGCGAGGAGGGCGGTGGCGGTGGCGAGCAGTACGGACTTCTTGCGGGCGGCGGAGCTCATGACGGTGTCCTCGGGATGTCTGTGGCGGCGGCGGGGCGGCGAGGGCCCCGGCCGCCCGGCCGGCGGGGGCCGGGCGGCTCGGGGTGGTGCTCGGGAGGGTGGTGCTCAGGCGGTGCCGAGGGACCGTCAGACGGCCGGCGGGGTGGTCGGCGTGACCGTCGGCAGGGCGGTGACGAGCGCGGCGGGGACGCTGACGACGTCGTCAAAGCTGAGCTTGCCGGGGCCGAACTCGTCGGCGGTCATGGCCCGCTTCTTGCCGCCGGTGACCTGCCAGACGGTGGCGTCGCCCTGGGCGAGGAGCATCGTGCCGTCGGCGGGGACCGCCTTGGCGACGGCCGTGCCCAGCCAGGTGCCGGGGATGACCTCCAGCGGGCGCTTGTCGTAGCCGAGGCCGGTGAAGTCGGACCAGGTGAGCGGGACGGCCTTGCCGCCGGCCATCACGTAGATGGTGGGGTCGTCGGCCTTCTTGACGACGGTGCCGTTGGCCAGCTGCTTGTTGACTGCCTTGCCGAGCCAGGTGCTGGGGACGCCCATCTCGGGCCGCTGGTTGTAGCCGTTGGCCGTCCACTCGGTGCCGGAGATGTGCACGGCGGTGCCGTTGACCATCACGTAGCGGGCGGGGCCGCCGTTCTGGTCCATGACCACGGTGCCGTTGGCCGGGGCCTTGGCGACGGCGGCCTTCAGCCACTCGCCGGGGACGCCCATGAGGGTCATCTCGTTGTACTTGCCGGCCGTCCACTCGGGCTCGGTGATGTGCAGGGCGCCGCCCTCCACCATCACGTAGCGGGCCGGGTCCTTGCCGGTCTGGTCCATGACGACCAGGCCCGTGGTCATCTGGCGCTGCGTGGCGGTCTTCAGCCAGGCCGTCGGGACGCCCATGTCCGGGCGCTGGTTGTAGCCGGCGGCCGTCCAGTCCTCGGCGCCGATCTTCAGGGCGGCACCGTCGACGATCACGTACCGCTCGGCGCCGCCGGCCTGGTCGTGGACCACTGTGCCGGACGGCGGGGCGCTCGCCAGCGAGCGGAACGCCGACTCGTCGATCAGCACGATCTTGCTGAGGTCGTACTTGTCCGGGGCGACGTCGGAGCCGGCCACGGGCACGCCGGCGCCCTTGATCATGACCTTCACGGCCGGGTCGTTGGGCGACTTGACGAGGGTGCCGTCCGCCAGCGAGGCGGGGTTCGGGTAGGAGGGCGCGTTCGAGCCGGCCGGGGAGATGTAGCCGCTGATCCGCTGGCCCCACGGCGAGGAGCCCACCTGCCAGTTGGTGGTGCTGTTGGTGCTCACGTGGCCGGGGAAGCCGCCCTGGTTGCCGCCCGTGATGGTGACGGTGTTGCCGGAGATCCCGGTGACGATGGCGACGTGGTCGTCCGAGTAGCCGCCGCCGTGGTTGTAGACGACCGCGTCGCCGACGTGCGGGGTGTTGGAGAGGGTGCCGTACTTGACGCCGTAGTCGTAGAAGCTGTCCGCCAGGTCGTTCAGGGTCGACAGGCCGGTGACCCCGTTGCGGGCCCAGACCCAGCCGGCGAAGTCGGCGCACCAGGCGTGGGTTCTCTGGCCGTTGTAGCAGCTGCTGTTCTGGTTCGGTCCGCCGACGTAACCGCCGTGGGCGCAGGCCCCGTTGCCGTTCTCGGCGCGGGCCGTCGCGGCGATGCCGTCGGTGAGCGCCGAGGCGCTGGCCGGCGACACGAAGACCATGGTGGCGGCGGTCGCGGCGAGGGCCGAGGCGGAGGCGACGCGGACGGCGGTGGCCTTGAGGTTCTTGGGCATGGCTGAGCTCCTGTGGGCGTGGAGAGGCGTGTGGTGGTGCCGCGTGCGTGTGCCGCGGGCGGGCCTGGTCGAGGCCGGAAGGGGTGGGGCGCGCACCGTGGTGCCGGTGGGACGGCTGCCCTGCAGGAACAGCGGTCGGTGGACCGGGTGGCCGGTGGGCCGGAGAAGGTGGTGCGGTGGGTCAGTTGGGGATCAGGGGGCCCATCAAGTAGTGGCGGGCCGCGCCGGTCCCGAGGACGGCGGTGAGCAGGGCGCGGGCCTTCTCGTGGGCCTGTGCGTCGTTCTCGGCCCGGACGAACAGGGCCACGCTCATCCCCTCGGGGAGGGGGCGCACCCGTACGTGTTCGAGGGCGTGCTGCGGGCCGGCGTGGGCCCAGAGGGCGTCCTGGAGGAGGCTCGCCCCGCTTTCCGTACCCGGTGCCCCGGTGTGGCTGATGAGGGGCAGTCGGACGAGGAGCATGCCGTTCAGTCCCACCCGATGCAGCGGTCCGCGGTGTTGCGGATCGCGAGCGTGCGGAGCGCGGTGAGCTGAGTGGTTCTGGACATGGCGGTGCCCCCTGGCCTGCGACTGGTTCCGGTGGATCCGGAAGGCGTTCCCGCTGCCTTTCCGGTGATCACCATCCTGCTGGGCCGCCGGGAGCCGGGGAAGGTTTTCGCACCGGCACCAAGGGGCCTGACACCTTGGTGTCAGGCCCCGCCGGAGTCCGGCTCGGGTTCAGCTGTAGCGCTCGCGCAGCCGGTACTTCAGCACCTTGCGCAGGGCGTCGTTGCGGGGCAGCGCGTCGACCAGTTCCAGCTGTTCGGGGAGCTTGTGCGGGGAGAGCCCCTGGGAGCGCAGGTACGCGGTGACCTGGGGCAGGGTGAGGGGGGCGGTGCCGGGCGGCTGCTCGACGACGGCGCAGACGCGTTCGCCGCGCTCCTCGTCGGGCAGGCCGATGACGGCGGCGTCGGCGACGCCGGGGAGCTGGTGGAGGAGGTCCTCGACCTCCTTCGCCGAGATGTTCTCGCCCTTGCGGATGATCACGTCCTTGCTGCGTCCGGTGAGGACCAGGTGGCCGGAGGGGGTGAGGTGGCCGAGGTCGCCGGTGATCAGGTAGCCGTCGGCGTCGAAGGTCTCCTCGCCGGTGTCCGGCCGGTTCAGGTAGCCCTGGCAGACGGCCTCGCCGCGCAGCCGGACCTCGCCGTCGGTGCCGGCGGGCAGGGGTGTGCCGTCGGGGGTGGTGATGCGGATGGACATGCCCTGCGGGGGGCGGCCCTCGGTGGTGGCGAGGTTCTCCGGGGTGTCGTCCGGGGAGCCCATGGTGATCATCGGTACCTCGGTCATGCCGTAGCCGTGGGTGAGCTGGCAGCCCAGTTCGCGGACCACGGCGTGGTAGATCTCCGGGGGTTTGGGGGCGCCGCCGCCCGCGAGCAGCCGCAGGCTCGGGAGGAGCTTCACCGAGGGGTCCTTGCGCTGTTCGGCGAGGAACATGGAGTAGAAGGCGGTGGAGCCGCCGGCGACGGTGACGCGGTGGCGGCGGTAGCCCGCGAGCGCGTCCGGCATCGCGAACTTCTCGAAGAGGACGGCGGGGAAGCCGTACAGCAGCAGCATCACCGTGTAGTCGGGGCCGGCTATGTGCGCGTAGGGGAAGGCCATCGAGCCGACGTCGGCCGGGGTCAGGTGCAGGGCGTGGGCCAGGCAGGAGCCGCCGGCGATGAGGGAGCGGTCGGTGTGCAGGACGCCCTTGGGGTCGGAGGTGGTGCCGGAGGTCCAGTAGATCCAGCGGACGGAGGTGCCGTCGGCGGGCGGCGGGGGCAGTACGGCCGGGTCGCCGTCGGGGAGGTTCGCGTACGCCTCGAAGACGCCGCGGGCGCCGAGCCGGTGGGCCATGGCGGTGTGGTCGAAGCCGCGCCAGAAGCCGGGTACGGCGAAGAACTCGGCCTTGGACTCGCGCAGCGCGAAGCCGACCTCGCGGTCGCGGTAGAAGGGGATCACGGGGGACTGGACGGCGCCGAGCCGGGCGAGGGCGGCGGACAGCAGCACGGTCTCGATGCGGGTCGGGAGCTGCCAGGCGACGACGGTGCCGGGGCGTACGCCCATGCCGTACAGGCCCGCGGCGACGCGTTCGGCGCGGTCGCGCAGGGCGCCGAAGGTGAGGGTGCGGTCGGCCGCTCCCTCGGCGGGGGGCTGCTCGGCGGCCTCGATGAGGACCGTGGCGGCGGGGGTGAGGGCGGCGCGGCGGGCGATCAGCTCCCACAGGGTCGCGGACCGGCCGAGGGCGGTGGCGGTGGCCGTGTCCTCGTCCGCCGTGTCCTTGTCCGCCGCGGCCGCTTCCGTCGCCGTCTGCGCCGCCGCTTCTGCCGCCGTCTGCGCCGCCGTTTCCGTGGTCGTCATCGCGGACCTCCCCTGGGCTTGCCGGCCGGGCGCCAGCTGACGGTTAGTCAGATCAAGGGCAGAGCGTAGGGCTCGTGCGCTTGTCGGTCCAGGGGTGGCGGGGCTAGCTTGTTTCTGACGATGCATCAGATTGGGGAGAAGGAGCGCGCGCCCATGGCACTGGAACTGCCTCGGATCATCAGCGTCGACGACCACGTGATCGAGCCCGCCCACCTCTTCGACGTGTGGCTGCCCGCGAAGTACCGCGACCGCGGCCCCAAGGCCCTCACCGCCGGGATCGGGGAGCTGGAGTACACCGGCGGCAAGTACGTGATCTCCATGGACCCCGACGGCCCGCCCACCGACTGGTGGATCTACGAGGACCTGAAGTTCCCGTACAAGCGCAACATCGCCGCCGTCGGCTTCGACCGCGACGACATGACCCTGGAGGGCATCACCCGCGAGGAGATGCGCCGCGGCTGCTGGGACCCCAAGGCGCGGCTCCTCGACATGGACCTCAACCACGTCGAGGCCTCCCTGTGCTTCCCGACCTTCCCGCGCTTCTGCGGGCAGACCTTCGCCGAGGCCAAGGACAAGGAAGTGGCGCTGGCCTGCGTGCGCGCCTACAACGACTGGATGGTCGAGGAGTGGTGCGGCGACAGCGGCGGCCGGCTGATCCCGCTGTGCATCATCCCGCTCTGGGACATCGGCCTCGCCGTCGCCGAGATCCGCCGCAACGCCGCCCGCGGGGTCCGGGCCGTCACCTTCTCCGAAATCCCCACCCACCTGGGGCTGCCGTCCATCCACTCCGGGTACTGGGACCCCTTCTTCGCCGTCTGCCAGGAGACCGGCACCGTCGTCAACATGCACATCGGGTCCTCCTCCCAGATGCCCGCCGCCTCCCCCGACGCGCCGCCCGCCGTCCAGGCCTCGCTGAGCTTCAACAACGCCATGGCCTCGATGATGGACTTCCTCTTCAGCGGGGTGCTGGTCAAGTTCCCGGCGCTGAAGCTCGCCTACAGCGAGGGCCAGATGGGCTGGATCCCGTACGCCCTGGAGCGCGCCGACGACGTCTGGCAGGAGCACCGCGCCTGGGGCGGGGTCCGCGACCTCATCCCCGAGCCGCCGTCCACGTACTACTACCGGCAGATCTTCTGCTGCTTCTTCCGCGACAAGCACGGCATCGCCTCGCTGGACGTCGTCGGCCGCGACAACGCCACCTTCGAGACCGACTACCCGCACGTCGACTCGACCTTCCCGCACACCAAGGAGGTCGCCCTCGACCACGTGAAGGGCCTCGACGAGGAGACGGTCCACAAGCTCATGCGCGGCAACGCCATCCGCATGCTCGGCCTGGACCTCGTCTGATGGACCTGGCCTACTCGGAGGAGGAGCAGGACTTCCGCGCCCGGCTGCGCGAATGGCTCGCCAAGGCGCTGCCCGAGCTGCCCGCCAAGCCCTCACCCGACGACTGGCCCGGCCGGCGCGCCTACGACCTCGGCTGGCAGCGGCGGCTGTACGACGCCGGCTACGCGGGCCTGCACTGGCCCGTCGACGCCGGCGGGCGCGGCGCCACCCCGACCCAGCACCTGATCTTCCTGGAGGAGACCGAACGCGCGGGCGCCCCGTACGTCGGCGCGAACTTCGTCGGCCTGCTGCACGCGGGCCCGACCATCGCCGCCGAGGGCACCCCCGAGCAGCGGGCGCGCTGGCTGCCGCCCGTACTGCGCGGGGACGAGGTGTGGTGCCAGGGCTTCAGCGAGCCCGGCGCCGGCTCCGACCTGGCCTCCCTGCGCACCCGGGCGGTGCGCGACGGGGACGCCTACGTGGTCACCGGCTCCAAGATCTGGACCTCGCACGCCGAGGTCGCCGACTGGTGCGAGCTGCTGGTGCGCACCGACCCGGCGGCGCCCAAGCACCGGGGGATCACCTGGCTGGCGATGCCGATGGACGCGCCCGGCGTCACGGTCCGGCCGCTGCGCACGCTCGCGGGGTCGGCCGAGTTCGCGGAGGTCTTCCTGGACGAGGTCCGGATGCCGGTGGCGAACCGGGTCGGCGCCGAGAACGACGGCTGGCGGGTCACCATGGTGACCCTGTCCTTCGAACGCGGCACCGCCTTCGTCGGCGAGGTCGTCGCCTGCCGGCGGACGCTGGGCGCGCTGGCCCGGGCCGCGAAGGAGAACGGCCGCTGGGACGACCCGGTACTGCGCCGGCGGCTGGGCCGGCTGTACGGGGAGTTCGGGGCCCTGTGGCGGCTGACGCAGTGGAACGTCAGCGAGTCGCAGGGCTCGGGCGGAGTCCCCGGCACGGGCGGCAGCGTGTTCAAGCTGGCGTACTCGCACGCGCGGCAGGAGCTGTACGAGGCGGCCGCGGAGGTCCTGGGCGCGGAATCCCTGTCACTGGAGCGGGAGTGGACGGCCGAGCGGCTCTCCTCGCTGTCCTACACCATCGCGGCGGGCACCTCGCAGATCCAGCACAACATCGTGGCCGAGCGGATCCTCGGCCTCCCGAAGGGACGGTGAGCGGTCGTGGACTTCCGGCTGACGCAGGACCAGCGGGACGTGCGGGCGGGCATCCGGGACCTCCTCGCGGGGCGGTACGGGCGCGAGGCGCTGCGCTCCGACGTGGAGCGGGGGGCGGGGGTGGACCGGGGGCTCTGGCGGGAGCTGGGGGAGGCGGGCTTCTTCGCCCTGCGGCTGCCGGAGTCCGAGGGCGGGGTGGGGCTCGGCCTGCCGGAGGCGGTGCTCGTCTTCGAGGAGGCCGGGCGGGTGCTGCTGCCCGGGCCGCTGGTGGCCACCCACCTGGCAGCCGGAGTGGTCCCGGGGGCGGACTCGGGCTCGGCGGTGGTGACGGCCTTCGACCTGGACGGGCCGCTCGTGGCCCACCTGGGCGGGGCGGACGCCGTGCTGGGGATGCCGGAGGTGCCGGCCGGGGTGCCGGTGCGCTCGGCGGACCCGCTGACCCCGCTGTGGCGGGCCTCCGGTGAACCGGTTCCTGCCGGATACCGGGACACCGGGGCGCTGCTGACGGCGGCGCTCCAGGTCGGGAGCGCGCTGCGGACGGTGGAGCTGGCGGTGCGGTACGCGGGGGAGCGCGAGCAGTTCGGGCAGCCCATCGGGGGCTTCCAGGCCGTCAAGCACCTGTGCTCGCGGATGCTGGTGCGGGCCGAGGTGGCCCGTACCGCGGTCTACGCGGCGGCCGTCACCGCCGACCCGGCCGAGATCGCCGCCGCCAAGCTGCTCGCGGACGGGGCGGCGGTGCGGGGGGCCCGGGACTGCCTCCAGGTGCACGGCGGGATGGGCTTCACGTGGGAGGCGGACGTCCACCTGCACCTGAAGCGGGCCTGGGTGCGGGCACAGCAGTGGCGCACGGCGGAGCGGGCGGAGGAGCTGCTCGCGGACGCGCTGCTGGCGGAGGCGCTGCCGGCGGAGGCGGGGGCGGGGTAGCGCGGTGTTACGGGAGGCCGCGGGAGGGCACGGCGGGGACGGCGCGGGACGCATGTCCGATTACAGAGAGTTGATATCGGTTTGTGTCCTTCGCCCGCCTCGATGCGGCCCGGAGGCGGGGGCGTGCCGCGATACGCTCCCACGATGCGAGCGGTTGAGCGGCGTGAGCGTCGCACAGTATGCACCACGCCTACTCCTTCGCGCTGGAATATGCCCGAAGCGCTTGTTGTGGTGACTGTATGTCAACCATGCTGCTCGGCACGGGGATCACAGTCGGTGATCCCATCCTGTCGCGAGGCGAAGTGTCCGCCGGTTCGGATGGTGTGAGCGGTGCAGGTGCTTCAGGTACAGCTTGAGGTAGGACCCGACCCCGCCGAGGTCGGCCGGGCGCGCCGGTGGGCGCGGTCCCGGCTGGCGGGCTCGGGGATGGGGGACGACGAACCGCTCGCCGAGACGCTGATCCTGCTGATCTCCGAGCTGGTCACGAACGCGGTCGTGCACACCGGCTGTCCGGCCGTACTGCGGATGCTGTTCGGGGAGCCGGGGGTGCGGGTCGAGGTGACCGACGCCAGCGACCGCGCCCCGGCCAGGCGCCAGGCCGGCGGGGAGGACACCGGCGGGCGCGGCCTGGAGCTGGTGGACGGCCTCGCGGACCGCTGGGGCTGGCAGCGCGAGGGCGCCGGCAAGCGCATCTGGTGCGAGGTCGACCGCGCGGCGGGCGGCGTGGCGGAGGCTCCAGAGCAGGCTCCGAAAAATTGTGGGCTTATGCGGGAACCGCGCGTGTACCTCTAACGAGGTGTTGACGGTTCGTCACCTGTTGATCACCCTGGTGGTGAGCGATTCGTCGCGAGGGGACGCCAAGGGTCCTGTGCCTTGACGAGTGCGGGTCGTGGGGTGGCGGCTGCCGTGCCGCGCTCGGGGCGTGCACGACCGCACGCCGCCACCCGCAGGTTCCACCGCGGCTGCCGCTGTCACTGCCGCTGTCACTGCGGCTGCGTAGTCTCGGCCGCATGGCCGACCTCCACGCACTCGAACTCGCCCTGACCCTCGCCCCCTCCACCCCGGAGCCGGTCCTCGCGCTGATCCGCGAGCACATGGAGCCGTACGACTGGGACGCCGAGGACGCCGACGCCGAGTACACGGAGGAGGGCGAGTACATCCACCCGCCCCTCAAGGTCCTGGCGTACCACGGCCCGGCGCACCGCGTGGGCGGCGAGTGCACCGCGGACCTCACCCGCACCCCGGCCGGCTGGACCCTCACGGCCCGCCAGGAGATCCACACCGAGACCCTCCCGGACGTGGAACAGTTCCTGGAAGCCCTGACCCCCCACCTCACCACCCCCGGGGCCCCGCTGGGCACCCTCCGCTTCTACGAGAACACCGACCCGGAGCCGATCACGCCGGACGCGTCGGGGGCGGTCCGGCTGTCGTAGCCGCGGGGCGGGAGCGCCGCCGGTCAGGTCGGGAACTCGCCGGCCCATGCGCGTTCCAGCAGGTACTTCGGCAGGTACTCCGAGCGGACTTCGACGGGGAAGCCCGCGTCGTAGGCGAAGCAGGCCATGGCCAGCGGGGCGAGCGCGACGAGACCGCTTGCCTGAAGCGCCCGGTCCTCGTCGCTCCAGTAGTTCTTGTGCCAACGGAGCGCCTCGTTCAGTGCCCGGTTGAAGTTGTCGTGGTCCTCGCGCACGAGGCGGTGGAACAGCTCCATCGGCGGATAGAGGATCTTCGCCGTCACCTCGTGGTCGGCGATGGCGACGACCGACGGGTCGGTCCCGTCGACTGCGGCGACCAGCTTGCCGACCAGATCGGAGCCGCCGAGCCAGTAGGTCTGCAGGGTGTCCACCCATGCGTAGACGTACTCGTCGTAAGTGGCTTCGGCCTCGCGGAGGAGAGAGACGGGGACCTGGCACAGGGCCGTCAGCCGCGCCTTCTCCCGGCAGACGACCGCCAGGTAGAAGGCCGCCAGCCAGGCTCCCGCGTCGGCTTGACGGTCAGCGCCCGTCGTGGTGGCCGCGGCGAACAGCGCGGAGCCGGTCTGCATGGCGGTGACCCACGCCTCCCAGGTGGCGAGCTCGCCGGCCTCGGGGTCCAAGAGGCAGTGCGACTTCGCCAGGGTGAGCGTCAGCCGCAGGGCGTCCCCCAGCTCGGTGGGGGGCTCCTCCAGGCCGCCGAGCAGCCGACCCGCACTTCTGGTCAGTACCGCAAGACCCTCGGCGGCATGTTCCGTGGGGAACGAGTGCCGGGTAACGGTCGCAGTCACCTCATGACTCATCGAACCTGTCTACCGGCGAGCTGCTGCGATCACAAACTCGACGCACACGGGAGGCCGGGGCGGAGGGGAAAGGCGTGCGGCGGGTTTCGCTCCGGGGGCAGATCGGCGGGAAGTCGGGGGTGGGAGGCCGGAATTGGGGGGTGGGGTTGGTAGGAGCGTACATAAAGGGCAAGGGGGCGTTGTTTTGGGGTCCGGGGGGTGCTTACGGTGGCGGCGCATTCTCAGCGGGCCGTCGTCGGTACGCCTCCGGCGGCGGTCCGTGATCCTTTGATTCGGCCACAAGCCATGGATTGGGAGAGGGGGTACGGCGATGAAGATGCTTTTTGCCATCCGTAACGCTGTTTCCGGTCAGAAGAGCCTCAAGAAGAGCGCCTGGTACTTCTGGTACTAGACCGGCACAGCCGCCCCGGCCGCCCGGCGGCCGGGGCGGCGCCGAGGCGCCGACCGTCGGCTGGACGGAAACAACCGATACAACGGATACATCGGAGTTCCGCATGTCCATCGCCTCCCCTCCGGCCGCGCGGACCACGCAGTTCGCGCCCCGGCTGGACGCCCTGCTGCGCGAGCACACCGGCAAGGACGCCTTCCGGCTGGAGCCCGACACCATGGGCGTCGCAGGCCACGAGCTGGCCGACCGGATCCTCGCCGCGCGCCGCGCCACCGAGACCGAACGCCCCACCTTCAAGCCCCTGCACGGCCGATCCATCGAGCGCAACGAGGCCGCGGCCGTCATGCGCGTCATCGGGAAGGACGTACGGGAGGCCCTGGAACGGCCGTTGGTGCGGAGCGTCGATCTCGCCGGGAGCTGGCCCCTCACCGGGCATCTGTTCTTACGCGATCTCATTCTCGGGAACGACCCGCGCCGGCTGCGCATTCTCATGAGCCGGAATCTCGAACTGACCCCGAAACTCACCTGGTCGGTGATCGCCGCCGGTGCCGCAATTCCCCGGTGGGGGAGGTCCGGTGAGGCGGGCAGTGGAATTGCGCGGCTGTTCGCCGAGGCCGGGAGTTATCACGACCGGCGTTACGCGATGGGGATCTACCGGAGGGCCGCCGCGCCCGTCTGCTTCACCGTCTCCACCCTCGTCGCCAACGCCCTCTGGCTCGGCTCCCCCTTCGACGAGAGCACCCCGAACCGCAACGTCCTCCACGAGGCTGCCCGGCTGCTGCCGCCCTCCTGGAACATCCTGCGCTACGCCTCCCCCGAGTACCGGGCCATCGACGCGCGCATCGGCGACCTGGACGACGTACTCGTCCTGCCCCTGCTGTCCCACCGGGACCCCGCACTGTGGGAGGACCCCGACGCCTTCCGGCCCGAACGGTGGGACCACCTCGACCCCGACACCGCCCCCGGCTACCTCCCCTTCGGGCACTCCTCCGAGCGCTGCTGGGGCCGGCACATGGTGATGCCGCTCGCCGAGCTGCTGCTGGACCTCGTCCGGGGCGCCGGGCTGGAGGTCGACCCCGCGCAGCGCAGCGCGAAGGTGCCGCTGGTCGGGCTGCTCGGGGTGGAGGACGTACGCCTGGTCAAGGGGGCGGCGGTGCGGCGTGGGCGTTGAGGAGGTGCCGGTGTCCTTCTTCGACGACCCGCACCCCGACTGCCGGCGCTGGCGGGAGCTGGCGGGCGGTGCGCACCGGGTGCGGATCCTCGGGGAGGCGCCGCTGGAGGGGTGGGTGGTCACCGGGCACGCCGACTGCCGGGCCGCGCTCGCCGACCCCCGGCTCAGCAAGAACGCCGCGACCGAGGTCTTCGACCGCCGCGACGGCTCCGAGGAGGGCCCGGGTCCCGGGCGGGCGCTGACCGCGCACATGCTCAACTCCGACCCGCCCGCCCACACCCGGCTGCGCCGCCTGGTCCAGCAGGCGTTCACGGCACGGCGGGTGGCCGCCCTGCGGCCGGTGATCGAGGGGCACGTGAGGAGGCTGCTGGACGAGATGGAGGGACGCGGTCCGGCAGTCGACCTGGTGCGGGACTTCGCCGTGCCGCTGCCGCTCGCGGTGGTCTTCGACCTGCTGGGCGCGAGCGAGGGCGCCGACGGCATCCTCAAGGCCTGGGCCGCCACCCTCAGCGGTGAGGAGGGAGACGGGGAGGTCTCCGTCGACACCGCCGAGGCGCTGGTCGGGCACATCCGCGCACTCATCGACCACAAGCGCGCGCACCCCGGCGACGACCTGCTGACCGCGCTCATCACGGCCCGCGACGAAGGCGACCGGCTCAGCGAGCAGGAGATCACCTCCATGGGGTTCCTGCTGGTGGCGGCCGGCCACCAGACCACCGCCAACCTCATCTCCAACGGCGTCCACGCCCTCCTCACCCACCCCCGCGAACTGGCCGCGCTGCGCGCCGACCCGGCCGCCCGGACGGGCCCGTTCATCGAGGAGGTGCTGCGCCACGAGAGCCCGTTCTCCATCGCCACCATGCGCTACACCACGCAGCCCGTGACCATCGGCGGCACCACCGTCCCCGCCGGGGAGTTCGTGCAGATCTCCATGCTGTCGGCCAACCGGGACCCCGCCGTCTTCGCCGACCCCGACCGCTTCGACTCCTCCCGCCCCACCGCCGGCCACCTCGCCTTCGGGCACGGCATCCACCACTGCCTCGGAGCACCCCTGGCCCGGCTGCAGGCCGAGATCGCCTTCGGGGCGCTCCTCGCCCGCTACCCGGCGCTGCGCCCGGCCGCGCCCGGCGCCCGCCCGCTGTGGTGGCGCAACCCGCGCCACCGGGGACTGCGCACCCTGCCGGTGCTGCTGCGCTGAGTCAGGGCCGGGGGCCCCAGGGTGCGATTACGCGTACGTCGCCTCCGCGCGCCCGGATCCAGTCCTCCAGGGCGGTCCCGGCGAGGGCGGTGCGGGCGCCGTCCGCCGCGACGTGTTCCGCCGGGCCGAAGACCGTGCCGGTCAGGCCCGCCACGCGGGTGGTGTCGTCCAGCACCACCTTGAAGCCGTTCTCCCGCAGCACCGCGCCGCTGAGGTCGGCCCCGCGCAGGTCGGTGTGGTGGAGTTCCGCCCCCAGGATGCGGGCGCCGCGCAGGCTCGCGCCGCGCGCGTCGGCCCCGTACAGCTCGGCGCGTACGAGGTCCGCCCCGTCGAGGACGGTGCCGCGCAGGTCGGCTCCGTCGAGGTCGGCCCGTACGAAGCAGGCGCCGGTGGCGTCGGCGCCGGACAGGTCGGCCCGCTGTAGCCAGGTGCGGTAGAAGTCGGCGCCGACCAGGCGGGTGCCGGCCAGCTTGGTGTCGATGAACAGGGACGAGGAGAAGTCGGCCCCGGTCAGGTCGGCGCCGCTGAGGTCGAGGCCGGTCATGTCGGTCCCGCCGGGCTTGCCCTCGGCGCCCTCCTCGACCCACTTCCACAGCCAGCCGGCCGCCTCCGGGTCGGCGGGCAGCAGCACCCGCCACGGCAGTACGGCGGGCCGCCGCAGCCGGTACCAGGGCGCGGCCGCCGGGTCGGAGCCGAGCTCGTGGCCGGCGTCGTCGACGGTGACGGCCCGGAAGCGGGCGTCGAGGGCTTCGAGGCGGGGATCACCCTCCAGGTCGCTGCCGCGCAGCGCGTCCCGGGCGTCGAGGTCCTCCGCGTACATGTCGGGCCCGTACCAGCGCAGGGGCGGCCATCCCCCGGCTTCCATGCGGCTGATGAGGTCAGTCCAGGCCCAGAGGCGGGGGTCGGTGCCGCGGGGGGCGAAGGGCACGGACCGGACGGCCTCGGGGAGCCCGCGTACGGCGGCGTCGGGGAAGGCGGCGACGCCGGCCTGGGTGATGGTGACGCGGAGGGCGGGGGCGTCCTCGCCGTCCAGGTCCTCGATGGCGGCGATGGTGGATCCGCCGCCGGGGGTGAGTACGTGGTGGATCCACGGTTGGGTGGCGTGCTCGATCAGTACGGCCGTGCCCAGGCCCCGGGCCAGGGCCCGCGCGACGGTCTCGTCGGAGGGCGGGTCCGGGACGTCCGGGCCGGCGTAGAGGAGGAGCTGGCAGGAGATGTCCCCGGGCTCGAACCAGGTGATCCCGCACTGGACCGGGGTGTCCCACTGCCAGCCGTCGGTCTCTCCCTCGAGCCCGACCTCGACGGCCCCCTCGCCGAGGGCGAAGACGGCGTCGAGTATCGGGCCGAGGGCGGCCGGGTCGGGCTTCGCGGCGACGAGGAATCCGTAGTCGCGGCCGGCCATCAGACGGCTCCGTGGTGGGCGGCGTACCGGGCTTCGATGCCCGCGACGACCAGGCGCAGGCCTTCCTCGAAGCCCTGGTCGTAGTCCTGGAAGAGGTCGGCTCCGGCTTCGGCGGACAGCGGGAAGGCAGCGAGGCGCTCGGCGCGTTCGGCGACGTCGTAGCCCTCGCGGCGTTCGCCGGGGAGCGGCTCGACGCCCTGCTCCTCGGTGACGAAGCCGAGGGTGAAGAAGTATGCGGTGGTGGTGGCGCGGACGGCCTGGGGGAGCGTGAACCCGGCGCCGGTGAGGGCGGTCAGGTGCTCCTCCATCTGGGCGGCGTGCTCGGTGCCGGTGAAGCGGGAGCCGCTGAAGACCTTGGCGCCGTCGCGGTAGCGGAGCAGGGCGGCGCGCAGGGCGCGGTTGGCGGCGAGGAGGCGGTCCTGCCAGGAGAGGTCCGCGGGGAGCGCCGCTTCGGCGGTCATGCGGCGGTACATCTCCGTCGCCATCTCGTCGAGGAGCTCCTGTTTGTTCTTGAAGTGCCAGTACAGGGCGGGCGCCTGGACGTCCAGCTCCTTGGCGATGGCGCGCAGGCTGAGGCCGTCGAGGCCGAGGTCGTTCAGCAGGCGGAGGGAGGTCTCGACGGCCTGCTTCTTGTCCAGCTTGGGAGATCTGCGGGTAGCCACGCTTGACAGCTTAACAGTGTTAAGTGCACTCTCGTGGAGCCAGCTACTTAACACTGTTAAGGAGAAGTGGGATGAACACGGACGCAATGAACACGGACGTACTGATCGTCGGCGCGGGCCCGGCCGGACTCGCCCTCGCCGTGGACCTCGCCCGGCGCGGGGTGCGGGCCATGCTCGTGGAACGCTCCGCCGGCCTCTTCCCCGGATCGCGCGGCAAGGGCATCCAGCCGCGCACGCTGGAGGTTTTCGACGACCTCGGCGTGTACGACGCGGTCCGCGCGGCGGGAGGCCCCTACCCGGTCGGGATGATCTGGCAGGACGGGAAGCGGGTCGGCGAGCACGCCATCCTCGACCCCGACGAGACCGGCACGGCCGACGAGGCCACCCCCTACGCCGAGCCCTGGATGGTCCCCCAGTGGCGCACCCAGGAGATCCTCCTCGCCCGCCTTGCCGAACTGGGCGGAGAGGTCGCCTTCGGCCGGGAGCTGGCCGGCATCACGCAGGACGCGGACGGGGTGACGGCCGAGTTCGCCTCGGGCCCCGCGGTCCGGGCGCGGTACGCGGTCGCCGCCGACGGCGGGCGCTCCACGGTGCGGCGCGCACTCGGCATCGGGATGACGGGGGAGACCGTCGACCCGACCCCGATGCTGGTGGCCGACGTACGCATCACCGGCCTCGACCGCGATCACTGGCACGTCTTCCCGCCGGCCGACGGCGAGGGCGGCTTCCTCGCGGTCTGCCCGCTGGCCGGCACGGAGGACTTCCAGGTGACGGCGGCGCTCCCGCAGTCGGACGGGGCCGTGGACCTCTCGGCCGCTGCCGTCCGCACCCTGATCGCGGCCCGCTCGCACATCGCCCCGGCCGACGTCACCGAAGTCCGCTGGGCGTCGGACTTCCGGCCGCGCGCGGCGATGGCCGACCGGTTCCGGGAGGGGCGGATCTTCCTCGTCGGCGACGCGGCGCACGTCCACTCGCCGGCGGGCGGGCAGGGGCTCAACACCAGCGTGCAGGACGCGTACAACCTGGGCTGGAAGCTGGCCGCGGTCCTGCGCGGGACGGCCCCCTCCGCCCTCCTCGACACGTACGAGGAGGAACGCCTGCCGGTCGCCGCCGAGATGCTGGGCCTGTCGACCCGCATCCACCGCGGCGAGGCCCGCCGCGGCGCGGCCACCCGCCAGCTCGGCCTGGGCTACCGGGACTCCTCCCTGGCGGCGGAAACCCGCCCCGCCCTCCCGGCGGACGCCCTCCGCGCCGGCGACCGCGCCCCGGACGGCACCCGCGGCGGCACCCGCCTCTTCGACGCCTTCCGCGGCCCGCACTGGACCCTCCTGACGGTCGGCACCGCCCCGGAGGCCGCCCTCCCGGGGGCCCGCACGGTCCGCATCCCGGCGTACGGGGCGTACGGCGACGGCGTGTTCCTCATCCGCCCGGACGGCTACGTGGCCTGGGCGGGCGCCGCTGCTTCGGCGGACCTGCGGGCGTACGCCGCGCGGGTCGGGGTCTCACTCCAGGGCGAGTAGCGCCGGCGTTTCGCAGTCATCGACCTCGGCGGTGACTTCTGCCCCGGCGCCGCGTCCTGTTCAAGACGCGATGACCCTGACCTTCGCACCGCGGCTGTTGAGCCACGACTCCAGTTCGGACCCGTCCAGCTCGTGTCGCGCATCAGCCCGCACCACTGTCGCGGGACCGAAGATCGTGCCCGAGAGGCCTGCGACCACGGTCTGGTCGTCGAGGAAAACCTCCAGGAAGGATTCCGACACCGACGCGTCGGTCAGATCGGCACCTCGCAGATCGACGTCGGTGAGGGACGCACCGTGAAAGCAGGCCGCACGAAAGGAAGCAGCGCAGGCATCGACGTTGTACATCTCGACGCTCCCGAGGTCGGCGCCGCTCAGCACCGCTCGGCGCAGCGACGCGTGGTCGAGCACCGATTTCACCAGGGACGCCCCCGAAAGGTCCGCCTCGCCGAGATCGGCTCCCTCGAGGTGTGATCGATAGAGGTCCACTCCGGCGAGCCGAGCTCCCCGGAGGGCCGTCTCGGTGAGGAGGGCGTTCGCCAGACTCGCCTGGGACAGGTCAACGCCGGACAGGTCCAGCCCCGCTGCATCGAGCGTGACGAACTCGTGCGCAGCCCAACTGCGCAGCGTTGCGGCCGCTTCCGCATCTTCCGGCCAAACGCGTACGATTCGGCCCTCATCACGGATACCAGAAGAGTCGATCACTCCACCCGGCCTCACACGCTCGCTGACCACGGCAGCGCAGGCGGCCTGCGACGCCAATACCACTGTGGGGTGCGGAAATCCTCCTCCGCTTTTCCGAGTGCCACCGCAAGTGCAGCCCCAGCGTCGTCGACCGTCTGAGCCCGAAACCTGGTGTCCAATGCCTCCATCGCGGCGAGTGCTGCTGCCCGATCCTCGGCGGTGAGCGCCTCGGCTGCGAGGCCCAGCCGGTCCCGGTTCTCCAGATCTCCGCTGTACATGTCCGCTCCGTACCACCGTGATGGCGGCCAGCCTGAGGCCATCCGAGACAGCAGCCTTTCCCAAAGGCGCACCAGTGCTCTGACTTCACCCGCCGGGCTGCGCCGGTCGGCCTCGGGGAAGAGCTCATCCGCCACCGGTGTCGGTGTGGCGAGATCGCGAACAGCCTCTGGGAACCATTCCACCGTCGCCTGGGGGAAGGCAGTCACGGGTTCTTGCGTGGCGTAGACACGAACCCCGTCCTGGCCTTCTTCGAGGCCCTCCACCCTTGCGAAGGTCCTGTCCCCCTCGGCTGTGACCACTTCGTACATCCAGGGCAAAGTTCCCCATGAGATGAGGACCGGGGTGTTCAGGGTCTGTGCAAGCTGTGCGGCCAGGTCTGCTTCGGAAAGCTGCACGGGAAAATCATCATCGACGTATACGACCAGCTGGGCCTGGCAATCGCCGCTCTGGAATACGGCATGTTCGCACGTCACCTGTGCATCCCAGTTACGCTCCTCCATTTCTCCATCGGCGTAAACGTCGACCGATTCGAGGGGGGTGCTGAAAATGCGGGCCAGCAGGCGGGCGATGACCTCGGGTTGTGCCGGACCGGCGGTCAGGAAGCCGTGCATCAAGGGTGATACTCCCGGTATAGGGCGAACATTCTCGGAGGGATGTCGGATCGATCTACGTGTGGGGCTCTTTCTACCGGCCTGCTGTTGCGAACGTGAATTCGAAATGCGTTACGGAGGAGTTAGGGCCGGAAAGCGTTGGTGGTTGACCTGATCCGGACATGCCGCGTTCGGCCCAATGGCGGAAATGGGGTGGGTGGGCGGCGGACGCTGGGGGCTTTGGGTGCCGATGGGTCAGGGGTTGCGTTGGGCGGTGTGAGGGAGTGGGTTGCAGGGCGGGTGCCCCGGGGGGAGATGGGCGCGGCGGCGCGGATCGTGGTGACCGTTGTCGTCGCCTGGCAGGTGGCCTTGTGGCTCGGGGCCGATCAGCCGCCCGTGTACGCCGCCGTCGTGCCGCTCGTGGCCTTGCGCGGGGATCCGGTGACGGCGCTCGGGGCTTCCGTGCAGCGGTCGCTGGGGGTGGTGGCCGGGGTGCTGATCGGGATCGCGGTGGTGAACTGGCTGCGGCCCTCGACCGCCGCGCTGGCGGTGGTGGTGGCGCTGGGGCTCGGGGTCGGGATGTTCCTGCGGGCCTCGGGCGGGCTGAACATCCAGGTGGCGGCGTCCTCGCTGCTGGTGTTCGCCAGCACGTCGCCGGACGCGTACGCCTGGCACCGGGTGTGGGAGACGGTGGCCGGCGCGGTGGTGACCGTCGGGCTCGCGCCGCTGCTGTGGCCGCCCGATCCGTACCGGGCGCTGGCCGGGATCGCCGAGGACTGCCGGGTGCGGGTGAGCCGGTCCCTGGGCGGGACCGCCGCCGTGCTGGGTGGGGGGCAGGGGGCCGCGCGGGACAACCTCAGTCTCGTGACCGCCCATGCCGAAGCCGTGCACGGGGCCGCCGTCCGGGCGCGGGAGGCGGAGCGGGCGATGCGGTTCAACCCGGTGCGGTGGCGGCATCGGGAGGACGTACGGGTCCGGGCGCGCGGGATCGCCGGCGTCGACCGGGCCGCCGGGGAGGTGGTGGTGCTGGCCGGGGAGGTCGCCGCGTTCGCGGGCCGGGAGGAGCTGGCGGCCGACCTGGCTCGGGCGCGGGAGCAGCTGGCGGCGCTCGCGGACCTTGTGGTGCGGGTCGTCGAGGATGCGTTGCGTGGTGTGGATCCGGGGCCGGGGGCGGGCGCTGCCCGGGCCACCCTGGCCGAGTACGCGCGTACGGATTCCAGCCCCGTCGCGGTGGCGCTGCGGCGGCCGCTCGTACGGATGCTGGACTCGCTAGGGGGCTGCTGACGAGGCCCGGCGGACCATTTCTCCGATCCAGACGGGGGCGTACGGGGAGGTGCAGCCCGGGGAGGTCGGGTGGCCAGCAGTTGATTGGGTTGTTGGCCGTGGCTGGCGGTTGGCTGCCTCGTATGGGTGAACGGGAGGCGTTGCAGGCGCGGTGGCTTCTGTGAGACGTCAGTCTGAGTGGGGAACGTCCGTGCTGGTGTAGGGGATGGGGAGGGGGTGGCCGGTGGCGCGCGGTGGGGGAAAGCGGGAGCCGAAGCGTGTGCTGCGTGCGTTGGCTGCGCCGTTCACCGTGTCTGCTCCTGCGGGTGCGCGGATCAGGGATCGTCTGCGCGTGTCCGCTGAGGATGCTCGGGTCTTGCGGGTCGTTGGCGGGCATCTGGGCGGGTGCGCTCGTGCCGATCTTGCTGAGCGGGTGCGGATCGGCAGGGTGGCGGTGAAGGAGAATCGGCGGGCGGAGCGCAAGCGGGCGCTGACGAAGGTGTCGTCATCGCGTTGGGCGGGGGCGATCACCCGCGCGAGTGAGGACCAGTACCAGCTCTCCCTGCGGTGCCTGTTCGATGAGCGGGCCTCCCTGCGCCGGGCCATCGCCGGGATCCGTCAGCGTCTGGCGGTGCCGTGCGGGCAGCGTGCGGGCGGTGTCCGCGGCTATCCGAGCCCGGCCGAACGTGCGCAGAAGCAGCGCCGGTTGCAGGTGCTCACCGCGCGCCTGGCCGACGTGGAGGCCCGTATCGAGGCCGGGCGTCCGGCGGTCGTCGTAGGCGGCAGGCGGCTCGCCAAGGTGCGGCACCACCTCACGGAGGCCGGTCTCGGTGAATCCGGGTGGCGGGAGCGGTGGGAGGCGGCCCGCCTGTTCCTGACTGCCGACGGGGAGTCGGGGGCCCCGTTCGGGAACTACACGATCAGTGTGGACCCGGCCTGCGGCACGGTCTCGATCGTGCTTCCCGAGCCCTTGCGGCACCTGGCGAACGCGCCACGGGGCCGCTATCGCCTCGCCTGCACCGTCATCTTCAACCACCGCCGGGGCGAGTGGCTGGACCGGGTCACCGCCCACCGGGCCGTGCGCTACGACATCACCCACGACCCCGAACGTGGCCGCTGGCATCTCGACGCGTCCTGGTCCACCTCGAAAACGGTTCCGCCCACCCCGGTGGAGCTGGCAGCCGCCGGTGTGCGGCTGCTGGCCGTGGACCTCAACGCCGGCCACCTCGCCGCATGCGTCATCGACGCGCACGGCAACCCGGTGGGCCGGCCCTTCACCGTCCCCGCCAGCCTGACCGGACCTGCATCACAGCGCGACGGACGACTGCGGCAGGCGATCAGCGAACTCATCCACCTCGCCAAGGCGAACGGCTGCGCCGGTCTGGCGATCGAAAACCTCGGCTTCGACGACGCCCGCGCTACCGGCCGCGAAACCATGGGCCGCGGCAGACGCGGCAAGGCCTTTCGCCGCACGGTCGCCGGACTGCCCACCGCCCGCTTCCGGGAGCGCGTGCGCGGCATGGCCTACCACGCGGGGCTTGTCGTCGTTGCGGTCGATCCCGCCTACACATCCCGCTGGGGCGGCCAGTACTGGAAGGCCCCACTTCAGCAGCAGTCGAAGACCGTCGTCGTCACCGGCCATCACGCGGCCGCAGTGGCGATCGGCAGGCGCGCCCTCGGACACGGGGCACGGCGTCGGCCAGGTGTGACCGCACACGACCAGAGGATCGTGTTGCGGAGAGCTACCGGCCAGACCGTGCCCCGCCCGAGGGCGTGCGGGACCGCGAGCCCGCCAAGGACCACAGGCACGCCCCACCAGGGCGACAAGACCTGCCGGGATCGAAGCGACCAGCTCGTGCTGTTCCCCGTTTCCCAAGACCGTTCGGGGAGACAACCGGCAAGCCCGGTTCGCGGCGATCCGGCCAACAGTGGCTAACATCGCTAGGAACGGTAGTCCTTCAGGACCTCCAGGCGCTCGCCGATGGCGATCGCGCGGGCGCGGTGTCCGGGGTGCTCGATGCCGATCTGGGCGAGGCAGTGGTTCATCGCCCACTGGAGGCGGTCCGGGGCGTCCTTCATGTGCGTTTCGATGAGGTCCAGGAGGCCGGGGAGGTCGAGTTCCTCCGGCTTCTTCGCCACCCGGTCCGTCGTCAGCGCCCAGCCGGCGCTCGCGACCACCGGGTCCGGGTCGGCGAACCAGGCCAGGCGCAGCTCCTCGGCGTGCGGGCTCTTCTTGACGACGTTGCCGACGAGCCAGTCGTGCACCTTGGGGGTGCGGGCCTCGCGCAGCATGGCGTCGAGCTCGGCCCGGTCGTACGCCTTCGGGCGGCAGATGAGGAGTGCCAGGAGGCGGGCGGCGCTGTTGTCGGTGGCCCAGAGCTCGCGGGCGAGGTCCTGCTGCGTCTTGAGGCGCTTGGCGATCGCGCGCAGCTTGGTGAGGTTCACGCCGTGGTCGTCGCCGTGGCGCTCGTTCACGGCGCGGATCTTCGGGTCTTCGAGGTCCGCGAGCTCGGCCATGACGGCGGCGAGCTGGGGCGTCGGCGGATTTCCGGTCTTCGCTTCGGCGCGCAGGAATTCAGGGCACAGGTGCAGAGTGTATTCGGCGGTCGTGATCAGGCTGATGATTTCGATGCGCGGCTCGCGGAGTTCGAGGGCGATCACGTCGAAGGGGTCCACGCGGTGGACGTTGCCGTCCTGGCCGCGGGCTTCGAGCACGTAGCAGTACCCGCGCGGGTGTCGGGGATCGTCGGCGATGCGCCAGGCGGCGCCGTGGCGCCGGATGATCACATCCGCGAGGTACGAGACCAGGTCGCAGCGGAACGTGATCCAGTCCGACTGCTCGAACTCGTCGAGGGGGGCTCGGTCCACGTAGTCCTGGAGGGCCGGGATCAGGGTCAGCGGGTCGGCCGCGTAGGTCTCGGGGGCCACTCCGAGCATGTCCGCTATGCCGCGCGCGTTCGCGTGGTTTCCGTCGTGCCATTCCTGGAGGAGGGGGGCGTGGTCCGTGGGCATCAGACCTCGGACTTTTCGAGCCAGGAGCGCTTGAGGAGGTGCTCGGGCAGGTAGGGGGACTCGACGTTGACGGGGATGCCGGCGTCGTGGGCGAGGCAGGTGACGGCGAGGACACCGATTGGTACAAGGCCGTCGATGTCGTTGGCGCGTTCGGGTGTGGCCGTCCAGTACTGCTTGTGGAGCTCCAGGGCCTCCAGCAGCGTCGCGTGGAAGCCTTCCTCGTCCTTGCGGAGGAACTTGTAGAAGAGGTTGATCGGCGGGTAGGCGACCTGCTGGATGTAGTCACGCCCGGCGATGACGGCGACGTTGGGGTGGGACCGCTGAAACGTCAGGGTCAACTCCGGTACCAGTTCGGGGCGCCCCAGCCAGTAGGCCTGGAGGGTGGCGACCCAGTGGTAGAGGTAGTCGTCGTGGTCGGCGCCCGAGGCGCGCAGGACGTCGATCGGGAGCTGGCAGAGCTCGGTCATCTTCGGCTGGTCGCGGGTGATGATCGCGTACCAGAACGCCTCGATCCATGCCTGTGCGTTCGCATCCGAAGAGGGCCCCACCGCCGGCAGGGTGCGCATCTCGTGGTGGATGCGCACCTCGGTGGTTCCCTCGGTCATCCCAGCCGTACGGAAGATGGCGGATCCCAATTGGGCCGCATCGACCACGGCCTCCCACGTCCCGAGCTCAGCGCCCTGCTGGTCCACGCGGAACCGGGCCCTGACATTGAAGGTGGCGTCCTTCCAAGCTGTCCTGAGCTTCCGCGGTGTCGCAGCGAGGGCGTCGATCTCCTTGATCAGATCCTCACCGATCCGGTTGACCCAGGCGGCGCTGGTGGGCCTCGGCTCGGAATGTCCGGCCACGAAGACGGTCATCGCGACTCAGACCTCGAACTCGCCGAGCCAGGAGCGCTTGAGGAGGTGCTCGGGGAGGTACGGGGACTGGACGTTCACCGGGATTCCGCCGTCGTAGGCGAGGCAGGCGATCGCGAGGACCGCGATCGGCACTCGGCCCTCGATGTCCCCGGTGCGTTCCGGCGTGGCCGTCCAGTACTGCTTGTGCAGTTCCAGGGCCTCGACGAGAGCCAGGTGGAAGCCCTCTTCGTCCTTGCGGAGGAACTTGTAGAAGAGGTTGATCGGCGGGTACGCGATGTGCTGGATGTACTCGCGGCCCGCGATGACGGCGACGTCCGGGTGTGAGCGGTCGAAGGTGGCGGTGAGCTCCTCCACGAGTTCCGGGCGCTTGAGCCAGTAGGCCTGGAGGGTGGCGACCCAGTGGTAGAGGAAGTCGTCGTGGTCGGCGCCCGCGGCGCGCAGGACGTCGATCGGGAGCTCGCAGAGCTCGGTCATCTTCGGCTGGTCGCGGGTGATGATCGCGTACCAGAACGCCTGGACCCAGGCCGAGGAGCGCGCGGCGTGGTTGGGGCCCGTCGCGGGCAGGGTGCGCATCGCATGGTGGATGCGGCACTGGGTCGTGCCCTCGGTCATCCCCGCCGTACGGAAGAGGGCCAGGCCCAGCTGGGCGGCGTCGACCACCGTCTCCCACGTCGGCAGCTCGGCAGCCGTCGGGTCGACGAGGGTGCGGGACTGGACGTGCAGGTCTGCCTGGCCCCAGACCCGGTCGAGTTCGCGCGGGAGTGTGCCGAGCTCGTCGATGTTCTTGACCAGCCGCTCGTCCTGGCTCCTGACCCAGTCCGCGCTCTTGGGCTCGGGCCGGGCGTGGCTTTCCACGATGACCGTCATGTCTTCCCCTGTCACTTGCTGATGTCGAACCGTTGGATCGTATGGCCGGTGTACGTTCCGGTGTTATCGGCGCCCTTGACCACCACATAGTCGATCTTGCCCGCCTTGAAGGCCGCGTCGAGCTTGTCGAAGAGCGGCTTCTCCAACGGGTTGTCCTTGGCGCGCTTCTCCATCTGCTTGAGGATGTCCTGGAAGTACGCGCGCGTGCCCTGGGACACCCGGTCGGCGCCGATGCGCCGCTCGCCGAGTTCGGTGTCGACGTTGCTCTTGGCCTCGACCACCACGTACCGGTCGCCGTGCTTGTAGACCTGGTCGAACTGGTCGTTGCCGTTGGCCGGGCCGTAGACCTTCTCCTCCTTGGCGCCCGGGAACTCCTTCGGTATCGCGTGCTCGCGGGCGATCATCTCGCCGAACGTCTCGCTCTTCTTCGAGAGTGCCTCGTGGAACGGCTTGTGGTGCGCCCTGGCCTGCTCCATCGCGAGCTTGGTCTCGTCCGTGGGCGCGAGCTTGTGGGCCGCCTTGGCGTCCCGGTAGTCCGTGTGCGGCTGCTTGTCCGCCTGCATGGCGTCCCAGCGTTCCTTGGCCGCCTTGTCGAGCTTCTCGGTCATCTCCTTGGTGACCGGGGCTTCGTCGTGCGCGACCGGCTTCGCGTCGTCCAGGTAGTTCGGGGGGACCGGCGGCGGCAGCTCCGACTTCGGAACCCACTTGCCCGGCGAGACCTCGACCAGCTGCGGCGGGACCAGCCCGGTGTGGTCGCCGACGACCCGCAGGCGGTGGCCGAGCTTGTTGTAGTACTGCTTGCGGTAGCCGTCGGTCGGGTCGTTGGCCCGGTGGACCTGGTACTCCATGATCTGCTTGCGTTCGGCGGTCGTGTAGTCGTGCGGGTTGTCGCGGTGCGGGGGGAGCGGCGGGCGCTCGCCGTGGCCGGGCGTCGTCGGGCCGTCGCCGCCGGTGCCGTGGCCGCCCGCGCCTCCACCATTGCCGGTCCCGTGGTCGCCGCCGCCGTGGCCCGCGCCGCCGGGGGACGGGTCGTGCCCGAGGTTGTCGGGGATGCCGCTGCCCTGGTGGGGGATGCCGCCGCCGGTGGGGGTGGTGTCGGTGTTGCCACGACCTCCGGTGCCGCCGCCGGGTTCGGTGTGGCTGTTGTGCGGCATGTTGTCGGCGGTGCCGCCCGGGGTGTGGGACGCAGCCCCGCCCGGCGTGTGGGACGCGGTCCCGCCGGGGGTGTGGGAGGTGACGTCCGCGGTGTGGGCGCCGACGCCGACCGGGACCTCCTGCCGCTTGGGGACCTCGGCCAGGGGGTGGTCGACGCCCTTCGGGACCGAAGTCAGGTCCTGCTTGGGCAGACCCTTGTGGTCCAGGAGCTGGTTGGTGACCTTGTCGAAGTACTGCGGCCGGCCGAGCGCGTCGTCGGTGAGCTGGACCGTGTCGTCCGGGTGCGGGAACTTCACCCCCGGCGCGTCGGCCTTCGGGAGGTCCTTCCACACCACATCGTCGATCTTCGGGAACGCCCCGTCGACCTTGCCGAGGTTCGCGAACAGCTCACCGATCTTCAGCTTGGCCAGGGAGCCGGCCTTGCCGATGTAGGTGATCGGGTCGATGATCTTGCCAGCCTTGCCCGCGACCGACAGGACCTTCGCGATCCCGCCGGTCTTGGCTGCGGTGCCGGCGCCGCCGGTGAAGACCGTGGTCAGGACGTTGAAAGTGACCGCACCGGCTGCGCGGGCGGGGTTCTTGCCCCACTCGTCCCACGCCACCAACGCCTTGCCGGTCTCCTTCATCGCCGTGCGGGAGTCCCTCAGCCAGCCCGGCAGCTGCTTGTCGTCCGCCATCCAGAACGCCGTGCCGACGCCGGGAATGGTGGTGATCGCGAGGCCCGTGGCCAGCTTGGCCAGGCCCGTCCAGGCCTGCCCTGCGGCGTCCCAGCCGTCGACGCCGACCAGGGTGCCCAGGCCCCGGATGGTGCCCCAGATCCCGTCGACGATGATCCCGTCCCACACGAAGGACTTGACCCAGTAGCCGACCTCCCACGCCCGGTGGGTCTCCTCCAGCTGCGAACCCCACGGCAGGTCCTGGACCTTGTTCAGGTCCTCCGCCTTGTAGCCGTACATGTTCGCCCCGTTGGAGCCGTCGTTGACGGTCAAGGGCGGGGCGCAGTACAGGGCACGGATCTTGTTCGCACAGGTGCGCTCCGCCGCCCAGAAGGCCTCGGCGGCCGCGTTGACGTCGTGGATCAGATCGTTGTTCTCATCGATCTTCTTCCCGTCGTCCTTCCAGTGCTCGTCCCCGGCGATCTTGTTGGTGAAGGTCGTCGCCTTCGCCTGGAGCGCCTTCAGGCGCGCCACGATCGGACGGGCCTCGGTGACGTACTCGCCCAGCGCCTTCGCGGCCGATTCCAGCTGGTCGGCGAAGAAGTCGCTGTCCGTCTTCACCGGCTTGGTCGTCGCGAACAGCTGCGCGGCTTCGGGGGCGGCGTAGAACGCGGACAGGCCCTGGAACTCGCTGTCGACGTTCGAGCCGGCGGTGCGGAACGTGCCCGCAGCCGCCGTGATCGCCGCGTGGTCCTGCTCCAGCGCGTCCAGGTCACCCGTGAACTGCGGGATCGTGCACGGATTGATCGGTACGTGGTCGGCCACTGTTACTCCGTCCCCCGAAGTCGAGCGTTGTTCGCGAGCGGTCCTGTCTACTCGTCAAGTGACGCGAACACAAATGCGAATGGTTCCCGTGGGGGTCGGGGTGAGTGAGAGGTAGTCGACGGGGCGGACGCGCCATTCGGGGCGCAGGCCGCCGCGCAGGACGATGCTGAAGCCGGCGGTTTCGCCGCGGTGGAGGGCGGCGAGGGTGTGGATGCGGCCGCCGTCGTCGGCCCAGGTGAGGGCGCGGTGCACTTCCGTGGGGGAGAGGGCGAAGGGGTGTGCGGTGCGGATCTGGAGGCGGATGCGGCGGACGGCCTCTTCGGGGGTGTCCAGCATGGCGCGGTCGAGGAGTTCGGGGGGCCGGTCGCGGGCGTCGCGGTAGCAGAGGGCCTCGAACCAGTACCCGGTGCGGATTGCCACGGTGTGGTCCAGGGGGAGGGGGCGCGCGGGCATGTACGGCTCTCCTGCCGTTGCTGGGGGTCGCCCCCTCCGGACCGTGACGAGCGGTGGGAGGGGGCGACGGTGACGCTTCCCGCCAACTGGCGCATAGTTGGCGGGAGTTGCGTCACGACACGTCGCCTGGCGGGCGAATCCCGTGACGCAAAGCGACGGTAGCGTTACGAAGGTGGCCGTCGCAATGGTGTGCCGTCCCAAAGTTGCACCGGTGTATGCCGAACGCCCCTCACCTGCGGGGATGAGGGGCGCTGATAGTCGAGATTCGTCAGATCAGGTGATCGAACTCGCCGGCCTTGACTCCGAGGATGAACGCGCGCAGCTTCTCCACCGTCGTGGTCACGATCACGTGCGGGTCGTCGCTCTCCCTCATCTTGATCGCGCCGGCGACGGGCGCCAGCTCAACGCAGCTCTGGTTGTCGTCCGGTCCCGAGAACGAGGACTTCTGCCACTTGATTCCGTCGGTCATGCGCCTTGACTCACACTTCCTGAGCGATGCGGTGAATGTGTTCTCTCGACTCCTCCGGACCGAGCGAGATCGACTCGATGGATTCGAGCAACCCTCGGTACTTGGCGAGCTGAGCCTCTGCGTCCAGGAATCCGCCGTCGAAGGCGCTGTCGATCTGGACGGTGTCGAGCGCCGGGATGGCGCCGCCTGCGTAGAGCATCGAATGCACGGAGCCCGTGATCTGCCGGTCGAAGGGGATCAGGCGCACGGTGACCGATGGCCAGTGGGAGACCTTCTCCAGGAAGGTGAGTTGCTCCTGCATGACCTCTGCGTCGCAGTACCGCATGCGCAGGGCGGCTTCGTGGATGAAGGCCTCGAACGGGGTGGGGCGGGGGCGGTCGAAGATGGCGCGGCGCCTCATCCGGTGCTCGACGCGCGTGTTCAGTTCGTTGGCCGGCAGGTCGGACATGCCGCTGCGGATCAGGCTCCGGGCGTAGGCCTCGGTCTGGAGCTGCCCCGGGACGTACAGCATCTGGATGATGCGGATGTACGTGGCGTGGAACTCAAGCTCGGCCACATCGAGGAAGCCGGGTGACAGGCGTCCCCGGTACTCGTCCCACCAGCCCTTGCCGCGCTCCTCGGCCATGCTTGCCAGCGCGTCGACGAGGTGCTTGTCACTCGCCGAATAGTGGGAGGCCAGGCGTCGAACGCGCTCGTCGCTCACGCCGTAGCGGCCCGATTCGATGTGGCTGATCTGGGCGCGTTCGCCGCCCAAGTAGGCGGCTGCGGTGGCGCCGTTCATGCCGGCCTTCTCGCGCAGTTTGCGCAACTCGGCGCCCAATCGCCTTTGGCGGGCGGTCGGATAGCTCCTTGGCGGCATGACCCCTCCATCTCGTCCGGTACGAGTGTGCCGCTCGCTGCGGTCCGGGGTCCACTCAAACGGATGTTACGGCCGTCCCACTGTTGCGCCGTCCCAATGTTGTGCCCTACGTTCCGATGGCTGGGACAGCCGGTGGCTGACCGAAGTGCAGCTTTCCGGACGCCTGTTGGGGCGAACGGATGGCCAGGGACACGGTCGTACGGAACCGGCTTCGAATTCGTCTGGGTTGGGAGAGACCACGATGAACGCGAGCGCATTACGACATGACTGGCCCGTACCGGCGGAGGGGCTCACCTACCGGATGGTCGCGCCCAGCAGGGCCGAGGCCGTCAGGGTCGCCCGGGACTGGGTCGTGGCCGTGCTGCGGAGTGCCGGGTGCGGGGCGGAGGTGGGGGAGCGGGCCCGGCTGTGCGTGTCCGAGGTCGTCACCAACGCGCACCGGCACACCGACTCCCCCGAGATCGCGGTCGAGGTGGCCCTGCTCGGGGGGCGGGTCACCGTCTACGTCTACGACTGCGCGCCCGAGCGGTGGCCCGAGCAGGGTCGGGGGCGCGGGGTGATGGCCACCGACGGGCGGGGCCTCGCGCTCGTCGCCGCCACCGCCGACGACTGGGCGGCCGTGGCCCAGGGGGACTGCGTCAAGGTGGTGTGGTTCGGCTTCGCGGTGGCGGGGGCGGTGGCGGAGACGGGGTGAGGCCGCCCGGCCCCGCGGGCGGGATCGGGCGGCCTCGTCAGCGGAGCGGAGCGTCTCAGCAGGGGCGGATGTGGTAGACCGGGGTCCAGTTCGCCGTGCCGGTGTCCTTGGCCACGTTCGACCAGCGCTCGCTGCCGTCGCTGTTGTAGAAGCGGGCCCGCGTCCCGGAGGTCTGGTTGTTGTTGAACGTGCCGTTGCCGACGCCGTTGAAGTCGTAGTAACCGCAGCGGTAGTAGTCGTAGTTGTTGCCGTTGCCGTCCTTGATGCACAGGTGGCCGTTGTTACAGGCCAGCGCCGTGTCCGGGGAGGCGAGGTCGCGGGTCTCGGTCTGGCCCGGGGCCCGCAGGACCACGGTGCCGCCGGCGGTGGACAGCTTGTTCGCCGAGACCTGGCGGGCCGACGGGTCCGACGCGAGTAAGGCGTCGACCTGCCGCTGGAGCCCGGCGGTCTGCGCGGCCGTGAGGCCGGCGGCGCGGGTCTGCTGGGAGAAGGCGGTCGTCGTGGAGGCTTCGGCGGTCAGGACCGGGCCCGCTATCAGGGCCGCGGTGGCGGTCATCGTCGCGAGGATCTTGCGCGGTGACATGGGTGTTCCCCTTCTTCTGCTTCGACAGCCGGGCGGCCGTTGCTCGTGGCGGCGGCCGCTGAGTCGCGGGACTCATCGTTCCGAAGTCGGGTCTGGGCCTGAAGGGGGGATTCGGCCTGGTTGCAGGTCTTTTGCGGATAACGCGGGGGTACGTCAGTCACAGGCGGCGCAGGGGTATCCGAGCAAGTGTGTGGTCAATGCATTGTCTTCGCTGGCCGGGCCGGGTTCACGAGGTTCCCCGGACCCGGACCGGCAGGTGTGGCGTAATGGCGTGGGTACGTGTCTGCCGGCCGATCACGGCCAGCCTCGGCCGATCTGGTTGCCTGACGTCGTCGACCAGCCCTGCGAACCGTTGCGGTTCAGATCCTGGAAGAACAGCAGGGCCCCGTCGTCGCGGACGGCGTAGATGACTCCGTCCCCGCCGCTGACGATCCGCCTGACATTGCCCCAGCCTTGGCCGATCTGGTTGCCGGATGAGGCTGACCAGCCGGTGGATCCGTCGGGGTTGTTCGTTCCGTCTTGGTTCAGGTCCTGGAAGAACGTGAGGCGGCCGTCTTCGTCGACGACGTAGAGGGTTCCGTTGCCGCCGCTGGTGATGAGTCTGGCGCTGCCCCAGCCTTGGCCGATCTGGTTGCCGGATGTGCCTGACCAGCCGGTGGATCCGTCGGGGTTGTTCGTTCCGTCGCGGTTCAGGTCCTGGAAGAACGTGAGGCGGCCGTCTTCGTCGACGACGTAGAGGGTTCCGTTGCCGCCGCTGGTGATGAGTCTGGCGCTGCCCCAGC